>JAZBNW010000345.1:0-11222 GCA_036350855.1 Halieaceae bacterium | reverse complement strand
GGGCATATCCGGCATTATGGCTGGTATTCCTAACTATCCCGACCCTTCTGCTGGTATATTTCAGGCGCAAAAACTGGCTCTAGAGGGTGCTTATGGTCATCAGCAAAAAAACCGTGGGGCATGCGCTGCGCTCGGCAGCGGCAACAGCGGCTCTGGCAGCGGCCGCAATGTCATCGGCAAGCGGGCCGGAACAGTCAATGGCGCCAGTCGCGGTGATCTACGACTGCGGGGAAGCGGGCAGCGCTCCGGTGCTCGCGACCTTCCAGAACGACACTGATCCGCCCTCGGTTATATTGGTCCGCGGCGACGAGCAGGCCGTTGCATTCAGGACGCGCACCGCTTCCGGCAGCCGCTACACCGGTGAGGGCGTCGATTTTTGGGAGCATCACGGGGAGGCCACCCTGGAATGGTTTGGCACGACGCTCAAGTGCAGAGTGATTGCAGACAGCGAATAAGGGACAAGGTGAATGGACTCTATCAACTGGGATGCAATTGGCGCACTCGGGGACTTCCTCGGCTCTATAGGCGTGTTTATCTCGCTGGTCTACCTGGCTTTCCAGACCAAGCAGGCAACCGCCGAAACCCGTGATGCCAGCATTCACTCGGTGATGGAACTGGCGATCCAGTTCCGCTCGGAATCCTACACCGGTGACCTGGCGCAGATCCGCCTGAAGGCCGGCATGAACGAGGAACTCAGCCCCCTCGAGGACCTGAAATACCAGGGCTACCTGTCAGCATTGTTCGAACTCAACGAGCTGGTGTTTCTCCAGTACCAGAAAGACAACCTTGACCCGGAGTATTTTGAAGCCTGGGAGCGGCGCACCCGCGCGGCGATTTCCGTACCGCGCATCAAGCAGTTCTGGGCGCGGACCAAGGATGGTTATCGCGCCAGCTTCGTCGCCTATATCGACAAACTGATGGTGACCGATCACTGACCCGCGCGCAAAAGCGCCCGGCCCTGGTGTCCGGGTTATGTACGGGTCACTAGACGAAAACGAGCAGGGACTTGGCCTCTTGCCTGGCGTCCTCGAGGGTGGTGGTCCTGGATGACAGCAGGTTCTCGAGGAAGCGCTTGGAAAGGTAATTCTGGATGTGAATCCTGACCCGGGCCCTGACGATCGGGGGACTGATCGGCTTGCTGATATAGTCGACCGCTCCCGCCTCCAGGCCGCGCTCCTCGTTGAAACTGTCAGTCATGCTGGTCACGAATATCACGGGGATGTCCCTGGTCTGCGCATTATCCGTGAGCGCCTGGCAGACCTCGATGCCGTCCATGCCAGGCATGACCATGTCCAGCAGGATAAGATCGGGAGACTGTACCCGGGCGACCTCCAGCGCCTGCTTGCCGTTGGTGGCGACGCTGAGCGCGTAATCCGCGGCAAGCAAATTGCTGAGGATTTTTATATTGGCGGGCTCATCGTCGACGATGAGTATGCGGTTTTTATCATTGGTGGCTGCATTCATGCCGGTACGCTAACCTATTTCCCCCACCAAAGCTATTCTGGCCTATACTGGCGCGGCCCATAATTACCTACAACAACAAAAGGCGGCCGACATTTTGGATCATCGCGTCAAAGAAATAAGCCTGGAATCGCAGCAATTTTCACGTATCACGCTCAGTACCGCCATTCTATTCCTGACCGTCGGGTCCATTGCCCTGTTCCTTGATTTCTTTTTCCACAGCCCCATCGCCAGGTTGATCGGTATATTCCTGTCGGGTATCGCGCTGCCGCTCTCCTTATTCGCTCATCTCCAGGCCCGCGGGGGTAACCTCGACAGAGCGGTGGCGCTGGTGAGCTCGGTCTGGTACCTGATCTCCTTCATGATGATCGTCGTCGGGGAACGGCTCTACGGGGTGTTGATCGTCACCGCCACGCTGCCCGTAGTGATGGTACTTCCCTACGCTTCCCAGGCTATGTTCCGCCGGCTGATCGTCGGCTCTATCCTGCTCATCGCTGCCGGCAGTGTCGGGAAATTATTCGGGACGGTGTACACATCACATGTCCCCGACAATGTCATGAGCTATGTAGAGTCCTTCGTCACCACCGCCTTGTGTCTGGTGGTGATGCTGTCCCTGTGGCAGTCCGGTGGCAAGCTCAAGGCTTCCGCGGCAGGGATGCGCAAGGCCATCGCCGCCCTGCAGGAATCAGAAAAATCCCTTGAGACCAAGGTCGAGGAGCGCACCGCCGAACTGAATGATGCCTTCCAGGAAATCACTGACCTGAACCGGATCGCGAGCATTGTCAATTCGACCCTGGACCTGGAGGAGGTAAAGCGCACCATCTATGCGGGCCTGCAGAAAATGTTCGCCTTCGACCAGATGGGCGTGTTCCTGGTGAGCCAGGAGGACCAGCGACTGCGGCTGGCCCTGCAAGATGGTGTGCCCTTTGCACCAGAAGTACAGGCACTCCTTATGGGCGAGGGCGTACCCCTGGATGCCGAAGACAGCTTCACAGCCGCCTCCGTTATTCTGCAGGAGACCATCTACAGAGGCACGGTCACCCAGGAGGGTCTTGCCAAGGCCGGCGCCACCGACAAGTTTATCTATCGGCACAGCCCCATGAAGTCTTTCCTGCTGTGCCCACTGGTCATCGAGAACCGGGCCATTGGCACTATCTTCTTTGTCGCCACAAAACAGCCCTTCGAGCTGCACGAACGGGAGATCCAGTCCATCGAGCGCTACGTCACCCAGATGGGCACGGCGATCCGCAACGGCCAGCTGTTCCAGGCCGCCGAGGAGGCGCGCAGGGAGGCTGAGATCGCCAACCAGTCCAAGGGCACATTCCTGGCCAATATGAGCCACGAGATCCGCACGCCGATGAACGCCATCATAGGCCTCACTGACCTGTGCCTTGAGACCGATCTCACGCCCAAGCAGCAGGATTACCTGACCAAGGTGGACGGCGCCGCCAACGCCCTGCGCAGCATCATCGATGACATCCTGGATTTTTCCAAGCTGGAGTCCGGCAAACTGGAGTTCGAGAGCATTCCGTTCTCCCTCAACTCGGTGCTGGATAACCTGGCGACAATCTGCATGGTGCGCTGCCAGGCGAAGAAACTCGAACTGGTGTTCCAACGGGACCCGGGCCTACCGGATCAGCTCGTGGGTGACCCGACACGGCTGGGCCAGATCCTGATCAACCTCGCCGGCAACGCCATCAAGTTCACCGAAAAGGGCGCCGTGGTTGTAGAGATAAGGGAGTCCTCCCGATCCGGCAAGCATGTGGCGGTACACTTTGACGTACGCGACAGCGGCATCGGTATGAACGCGGAGCAGCAGCAACGCCTGTTCAAGTCCTTCTCCCAGGCCGACAGCACCATCACCCGGCAATACGGCGGCACCGGCCTGGGTCTCGCTATCTCCCAGCAGCTGGCCCAGGGCATGGGCGGGCAGATCGAGGTCCACAGCACACCAGGCGAAGGCAGCAGCTTTCACTTCAGCCTCGAATTCGATATCGGGGAACAGTCGGAAGAAGAGGAGGTGGAAGTGCAGGCACCGGCGGACCTCGATGTGCTGGTGGTGGACGATAACGAGGCATCGCGGGATATCCTGCGGGAATATCTCAACTCCTTTGGCTACCGTGCGACCCTGGCGACCAGTGGCGAGCAGGCCCTGGCCATTCTGGACGAGGGCAGGACATTCGACCTGGTGTTGCTGGACTGGATGATGCCGGGCATGACCGGCCTGGATGTCGCGCTGGCTCTGCGCGACCGCAAACCGGTACCCAAAATCATTCTGCTGTCGTCCTGGCGAATGCCCAGCAGTGAGCACGAATCCATGGTCGATGCCTTCCTGGCCAAGCCGATCAAGCCCTCGTCCCTGCTCGACACCATCATGCTGGCCTTCGGCAAACAGCCCCCCAAACGAGCGAGCGCAAAACGACAGGGCTTTGAGTTAAGCGATCTGGAGCCGATCAGGGGGGCGCGGGTACTGGTGGTCGATGATTCCGAGATCAACCTGCAGATCGCCTGCGAGCTGCTGCAGAAAGTACCGCTGGTACTGGATACCGCCTGCAACGGTGCCGAGGCGGTGGAAAAGGTGAAGCGCAACCAGTACGACTGTGTCCTGATGGACGTGCAGATGCCGATACTTGATGGTTACGCCGCCACTGGCCAGATCCGCCAGGACAAGCGCTTCGATGCATTGCCCATCCTGGCGATGACCGCCAACGTGATGGCGGAGGATCGCAACCGCACCCGGGAGGCGGGTATGAACGGCCATATCGCCAAGCCGGTTGAACCCAGGCTGCTCTACCAGGCACTGCTGGCGGCAATTCCGCCAGGTGACTACCTGGGCAACCTCACTGAAGCCGATGCGGCCGGGGAGACGGACGCGGAAACGATAGCACTGCCAGCTGCATTGCCGGGGCTGGATATCAGGGCGGGGCTGGAGCGGCTGGCGGGTAACGAAAAGTTGTATTACAAGCTCCTGCAGGACCTGGTGAGCGACTACAACGAGGCTCCCAGGCAGCTGCGCGAGCACCTGGAGCGCGACGAGCTCGAGTCGGTGCGAGCCGTCGCGCACAAGCTTCGCGGCATCGCAAATAACCTCGGCGCCCGCGAGCTGGGGGCCTGCGCCGAGCAAATCGAAACCCTGGCCCGGCAGGGCGAGAAGGCAACCGCCGCGGCTATTGGTGAGATGGAGCAGATTTTTGCAAGCCTGGCGAGTTCCCTGTCAGAGCTCTCGCAAAGCATGCCCGTGGCAACCGGGGCTGAGCAGCGGTCCGGTGAAAACCTCGGTGAACTGTTTACCGCATTGAACGGGGCTGTGGCGAGCTTTGACCCCTCGGCCATCGACCTGCTGGACCGGGTGGCAGCCTGTGTGGGTACCGACAGTGCACTGGCAGGGGGCTTGGCCGCGGCAAGGGAAATGCTGGACAACTTTGATTTCGCCGGGGCAAAACCACTTCTGGACACAATCGAAGCAGAGGCCTCTGTCGAGGCCTCGGGCTGACGGGGGACGACTCAGGGAGCGATGACGTCCCGGCGGCCCTTGATCAGGCTGCGGAAGAAATCCAGCACCGACTCCTGCTTGAAATCCTTGAACTCGCCGGCGTCCATGAACATGCCGTGCTCCGCGCAGGCTTCAAACCAGATGTGCTTCTGCTTCGGGTCGTGACCTTTTTCCATACGCTTGCCACAGTGCGGGCAGTCGATGTCCGCGTGGCTGTCCCATTTCCAGCCCTCGTTTGCATTGCCCACATCCAGGGACTCACTGCCCTTGATACCCTTCAGCTGGTGGGCCTCATCCAGATCGAACCAGATACCCTTGCAGTGCGAGCAGCGATCGATGGTCACTTCACCGTGGGCCACTTCCTCCATGCCGTGGTGGCATTTTGGACACTTGAGGCTATGTGAGTCGGCATTGTATTCCATTTTATTTCCTCTTATTTCGGACGGCGAAGACGGGTAAGTATAACCCCGCTCGCGGTATTTTCCACCTATATGCTGGGGCCGTTTCAGCCCCACCCCGGCGGCCGTTCCAGTCCGCGACAGAGTGACTGCAGGCCCTGTAGCGTATGGAGTCGCCGGAAACGGATACTGGCCCGGGTTGAAAGAGGTGGATGGCAAAGGCCACAAAGGCGACCATGGGCGCTACTAAAAAAGGTCGCTAGCCGCCGGACGGCACCGCCTTCGACGCCGCAAACAGGAGCAGGCCGGCTACCACCACTTCAACCGCGATCTGGGTCGCCGCAAAGGAGGCGTCGTGAGCTCCCCAGGCGACCACCCGGAATACCGCCGTGAGGGCCAGCAGCAGGGCCGGCGCATAAAACCAGGTCCTGTTCTGGGTCAGCACGCCCAGCAGCATCATCGTACCCCCGCCGATAAAAAAGGCGGCTAGGTCGCCTATCTGGGTGCTGCGGCCCAGGCCATCCAGCAGTGGCATGCCAAATTCCCCGGCGACACCCGCCGGGGCAAACAGCCAGCGCAGGCCGATAATCAGGAACAGTATCGCGGGTACTGCCACAATCGCCTTGAAAACGATATTCATATTGTCTTTCTCCGTTGTATGCAAGCGATAATGAGAGTGCAGCACACCCGGCATGCTGCCAAAACCATCCTATCAAACCACGCATCCATACTGTGTGTCAGCAAAATGAGCCTGCGGGACCTCAAACCGGGTCCGGGTTGGCCTGACGCAAGGTACGCGCGCGCTTGTCCGGCCCGTCGTGGCTCCAGCCGGGCGCCAGCAGCAGGTAGCGCCAGCGATCGCGCCAGCGACTGGCGCGTTTCACATCCCGCGCTATCGCGGCGTACTCATGGGTGAGGACCCGCCAGGGATTGTCTGAGTCGATGTTGCTGGTGAGCCCATAGACAACGGGTTCCCGCGCCACCTCCTCGCTGAAGGTGCCGAACAGCCGGTCCCAGATAATCAGGATTCCGCCGTGGTTGCAGTCGAGGTAGCGCACATTGGATGCGTGGTGTACCCGGTGGTGAGACGGCGTGTTGAATACCGCCTCGATCCAGGGGTGCAGTTTCGCCACCGCCCGGGTGTGAATCCAGAACTGGTAAAACAGGCTGATACTGATGATGGTGATGATCATCGCGGGGTCGAAACCCAGCAGCGGCAGCCACAGCCAGAACAGGAACTTATGCACCCGCTCCCCCACGCCCTGGCGCAGGGCAGTGCCGAAGTTGAAGTATTGTGAGGAGTGGTGGTTGACATGCCCCGCCCACAGCAGCCGCACCTGGTGGTTCATCCGGTGAAACCAGTAGTAAGTGAAGTCATCCAGCAGGAACAGCAGCAACCAGGCCCACCACTGCTGCTGCACCACGTCCCGCAGGGGACTTATCGCGTGCAATTCAACCATGATGGCAAGGGCCGCCAGGCGCGGCAGCACTTCCGCCGCACCGGCCAGTAGCATCATGCTAAGGGATGCCGCGGTATCCGCGCCGCGGTACCAGTCCAGCGACCGCCGACGGGCCCACCATGCCTCGATGGCAATCGCCAGGAAGTACAGCGGGAGTGCGAACACCGTCAGGTCGTTGTCAAAAAATTCCTGCACCAGCATGCTCCTGTGATATCGGACGGCCAGTCTATCCACAGGCCAATGCCAGGGCAATCGGGCTGCGCCAGCGGGCAACCGCTGTCATCGACCCGTGTCATCGATAGTGGCAGCTGCCACCTGCGATGCGCTACTATCGAGCGCACCGGAACACTGGCTTTCACGGGTTGCTTCAGACTCTTTTTTTCTGCACCCGCAGGCCGCTTCAGAGGTCGGGAACATCATGCGTTTGATTGTGGGCATAACGGGCGCCAGCGGCGTGATTTACGGCATTCGCCTGCTGGAAATGCTGCGCACAATGCCGGGAGTGGAATCCCACCTCATTCTCAGCAGCGGCGCCAAACTGAACATCGCGCTGGAGACAGACTGGCAGGCAAAGGCCGTCGAGGCCCTGGCGGACGTGGTCTACAGCGACAACGACCTGGCGGCATCCATCAGCAGCGGCTCCTGCAGGGTCGACGGTATGGTGATTATCCCCTGCTCGATGAAAACCCTGTCGGGGGTGGTCAATTCCTATGCCGACAACCTGATCGTGCGGGCTGCGGATGTCACCCTCAAGGAACAGCGCCGCCTGGTGCTGGTGCCCAGGGAATCACCCCTGCACGTGGGTCACACCCGCCTGCTGCACGAGGCAGCCACCATGGGCGCCGTGATCTGCCCCCCGGCCCCGGCCTTTTACAACAACCCCCGGACCATCGACGACATCATCAATCACACCGCGGGCCGAATTCTCGACCTGTTCGGCCTCGATTGCGGCACCATAACGCGCTGGCAGGGGCCCGCCCCACGCACCCGCAAGGCCTGATCCCGGTGAGTAACACGTCGCAGCCAAAGACGGACGCCCTGGACCGGTGGCGGCACGACCACGTTTTCGAGCAGGACCACAAGCGGGCGGGCGAAGCGCGCACCCTGCTGGTCGTCGTGATCACCGCGGTGATGATGGTGGTCGAGATCGTGGCGGGCCTGATGTTCGGGTCCATGGCCCTGCTGGCGGACGGCCTCCACATGGCCTCCCATGCCGCGGCCCTGGGCATCGCCGTGCTCGCCTACGTGATCTCGCGCCGGCTGGCGCGCGACCGCAGTTTCACTTTCGGGGTTGGCAAGATCAACAGTCTCGCCGGCTTTACCAGCGCCGTCCTGCTGATGGGTTTTGCCCTGCTGATGGTGACAGAGAGCGTCGACCGCCTGATCAACCCCCTGGCTATCGAATTTGACCACGCCCTGCTGGTGGCCACCGTCGGGCTGCTGGTGAATGGCGCCTGTGCCTGGATACTGATGTCGACACCCCACGAGCATGGTCACAGCCATGGCCACCAGCATGGGCACAGGCATGACCATGAGCACCAGCACGACGGGGAACAACACCACGACCACAACCTGCGCGCCGCCTACCTGCATGTACTGGCGGATGCGCTGACCTCCGTGCTGGCGATCGTCGCCCTGCTGGCGGGCAAGTATTTCGGGGCAAACTGGCTGGACCCGGTGATCGGCATCATGGGCGCGATACTGGTGGCGCGCTGGTCCTACAGCCTGATCCGCGAAACCGCGGGCGTATTGCTGGACCGCCAGGCCGACGGGCAGCTGGCGGATATGCTGCGGGAGGCGATAGAGGCCGGCGGCCCCGACCGGGTAACAGACCTGCACTACTGGACCATCGGCCACGACATCTACGCGGCGGAACTGGTGATTGTCAGCAGCGACCCCTCACCGCCGGGGCACTATCGCTCACTGATCCCGGACCACCTGAACGTGGTGCATGTCACCATAGAGGTGCACGAACTGGGCGCCGGTTGAGTACGACGTCCTAGATCGTGCCGCGCTCCCTGGCCATATCCAGCGCCAGGTCCTCGATCATATCCTCCTGGCCACCCACAGTGCGGCGTCGCCCCAGCTCCACCAGGATGTCCCGCGAGGACAGCTTGTATTTCGCTGCGCTGCGTTTGGCGAACAACAGGAAGGAGGAGTAGACACCGGCATAGCCCAGGGTCAGCGCATCGCGGTCGACACGCACCGGGTGATCCATCATCGGTACGATCTTGTCCTCGGCAATATCCATCGCCTTGAACAGGTCGACACCGGTCTCGACGCCCATGCGCTCGCACACCGCGACGAACACCTCCAGCGGGGTATTGCCGGCGCCGGCACCCAGCCCCGCCAGGGAGCCGTCGATGCGGTTGGCCCCCGCCTCCACCGCCGCCAGCGAGTTGGCGATTCCCATCGCCATATTATGGTGGCCGTGAAAGCCCAGCTCCGTTTCCGGCTTGAGTTCCGCCCGGGCCAGGGCGACGCGGCTGCTGACGTCGTCCGGCAGCATGTAGCCGGCGGAGTCGGTGATATAGACACAGTTGGCGCCGTAGCCTTCCATCAGCTTCAGCTGGGTCACCAGCTCTTCCGGCTCGATCATATGGGCCATCATCAGGAAGCCGACCTTGTCCAGGCCCTTGATCTGTGAGGCCATGGTGAGGTGCTGCTCCGACACGTCCGCCTCGGTACAATGCGTCGCGACACGGATAGTCGAGATACCGCAGTCGACCGCCATCCTGAGGTGATCCACAGTGCCGATACCGGGCAGCAGCAGGGCTGACACCCTGGTATTTTTCATCTCCTTGCAGACCGCGGTGAGGTATTCCTGGTCGGAGGCCGCCGGGAAGCCGTAGTTGACGCTGGCGCCGCCCAGGCCATCGCCATGGGTCACCTCGATCATCGGAATGCCGGCATCGTCCATGGCTTTCGCGATGTCCACCATCTGCGCCACCGTGATCTGGTGTCGTTTCGGGTGCATGCCGTCCCGCAGGCACATGTCGTGGACGGTGATTTTCTTGCCTTTAAGATTCATAGTTTCGCTCTCTCATAACGTGTAGGCCCAAAGGCCTGCGGTTCAGGCTGCTGTCGCTTGCGGCACAAAATTTCCCGCGAGGATCTCCTCGGCGTACATCTCCGCCGTGCGCAGCCCCGCCGCGGTCATGATGTCCAGGTTGCCCGCGTACTTCGGCAGGAAGTCCCCCAGCCCTTCCACTTCCATGTAAATGGAAACACGCTTGCCATCGAACACCGGCCCGTTCTTCAGGGTGTAGCCCGGCACGTACTTCTGTACTTCCTTGATCATCTCCAGCACCGAGCGCGTGATCGCCTCTTCATCGGGCTCATCCACTGTCAGGCAGTGCACCGTATCGCGCATGATCAGGGGCGGTTCCGCGGGGTTGATGACGATAATCGCCTTGCCGCTGGCGGCGCCACCCACTTTCTCGATACCGCTGGCGGTGGTGCGGGTAAATTCATCGATATTCTTGCGGGTGCCGGGGCCCGCAGACTTGCTGCTGACCGTCGCCACGATCTCGCCGTAGGACACGGCCTGTACCCGGCTCACCGCCGCCACCAGCGGAATAGTCGCCTGGCCGCCGCAGGTCACCATGTTCACGTTCATGGCCTTTGCCGCCACCGCGTCGGCGAGGTTCACGGTGGGCACGCAGAAGGGCCCGATCGCCGCCGGGGTCAGGTCTATCATCACCGCCCCCTGTTCGTTCACCTTGCGGCTGTTTTCGGCGTGCGCGTAGGCGGAGGTCGCGTCAAAGCAGATCTGCACGCCATCTTCCTTCATGCTCGGCAACATGCCGTCGACGCCGTCGGACGTGGTCTTGAGGCCCATCTCCCTGGCCCGCTTCAAACCCGGGGAATCGGCCTCGACACCCACCATCCACACCGGTTCGATAAATTCGCTGCGCATGGCTTTCATCAACAGGTCGGTGCCGATATTACCGGGACCGATGATGGCGGCTTTTACTTTTTTGCTCATGTTTGTTCTCTCGTGATCTGTCTATGATTCCGGTCTGACCTATTACTCTTTGCAGGCTTGCATTCGGAGCAGGTATTTTGCAGTAAGCTCTTGCTCCGATCGGCACAGTCGCAGGGTAGTGTGCACCAAGACACGCCGTAAATACGTCCCTGTAGGCTCGTGTCGGCCATCCATGGCCTCCAACGGTCTTGGTGCACACTACCCTGCATCTGCGCCTCGTAACGAGCAAACAGTTTAGATACCAGTTCATGTGAGCTCAAACTCTTGCCCTCTGAGTGACTGTCGAACAATTATAGAACGTAGCCTCTGCATTTATGGTCACTATTACACCCACCTGAAATAGAGAGTGTGGCCGAGAGTGCCTCACCAGACCGTTGAGGCCATGGATGGCCGAAACGAGCCTACATGGACGTATTCACGGC
>JAZBNW010000344.1:0-8650 GCA_036350855.1 Halieaceae bacterium | reverse complement strand
GCAGTTTTTAACAAGGTTTTTCGGTGGGCTGGCTGAGTGGTCGAAAGCGGCGGTCTTGAAAACCGTTGAGGGTTTATCCCCTCCCGGGGTTCGAATCCCTGGCCCACCGCCACTTTGCTCTCCTGCTCACACAGACATCTTTCCCGCACTTCCGTTTTCGCACCAGCGATCACGCCCCTGTCAGCGGCCTTTGCGCCAGCTGCTTGACCAGTTGCTACCCGCCCGTGGCCGGTGCATCCCGCCAAGCCTCGCCCAGTGGGTCGGGACTCTTCTGCCAGTCGAGGAATTCTATGTCCTCGGGCGAGGTCGTGCCGCGACCATTCAACTGCAGGAAAAGACGCAGCCCGTCCGTGAAATAAGGGTCATCGGTAAGATTGCGTCGCGGCGAGGTCGGGGGCGCCGGGGGGATTCCCGCCACGAAACCGAATCGCTGCAGCATGCCGGCAACCATGAGGCTTTGCAGCAGGTGCTCTCGCGCTTCGTCCACATTGGGGTCTATCACATGGGTGGTCAAGGTGGCGCTGAGCAGGGTCGGTTTTACGCTGATGTCGCGGCTGACCTGCCCTATCCAGACAGATTGACCTTCAAAGCGAAATGGGGCCAGCCACAGGCGCAAATGGTTGCGCTGCAGGATGGTATTGCGCGCCCGCTGCAGGGCGAGATCCTGGGCCCGATCATACATGTACAGCGGACTCACCGGTGCCACCGGGTAGGCTGCACCGGAAATCGCCGCGCCTATCAAACGACGGACCGTGTCGAAATCGATACGGTGGGTAAAGGACCAGCCGGCGCGGGACAGCGCCGCAAGTACATCGCCTATGTCGCCGACAACGACAAGATTCAGGGGATCCCCCGCAGTATTACCCACTTCATCCGCCGCACAACAGGGAAGCGCGATCAGCCGCTTGCGCAGCTCTGCAAGGTCCAGGTCGGGGCGGTCGAGCCCGGCGTAGATCTGGGACGGCTGGAGCTGTTCGAAATCAAAATCCCCGTCGGGCAGCGGCACTCCGAAACCGAAGTCAACCACGTGCTGGCGGCCTGCCAGGATCACCACCAGGTAGCGTCCACCCTCGTGACGCGGGGCGAGAACATAGCCCTCGGTCACCGCGCCGGCAACGGTTTTCAGCGGAATCGACAGGTCACGAAAATGTTCTCTCGCCCGGGCCTCGTCCTCATCCGACAGGCCCAGATCAAACAGCGCCGCGGCTTCGTCAGGCGCAAAATAGTTGGGGTCCATAGCGGATACCAGGAACCAGTGGCTGTGATCCGAATTATTCTCGATTCGCAGCCACACTGCCTGTAAACCAACACTGGCCAGGTCAACGCCGTAAAGGCGCTCTGCCTGCTCATCGCTGAGTATATTGGTAGAAACCGTTATATCGTGTTTGGATTGGGTGTATACGGGACAATCGTCGGCACAGGGTTCCACTGCCTGGGGAGCAAAACTCGAGCAGGCGCCCAGGACAGGAAGTATCGTTGCGCACAGGATAAACAGCAGGGCGCGCCACATGCGAACACAGGGGTTCATTGCGTGCGTTCCCCCGATTCCGCCACTGTCGTCATTTGAGGTGTTGGCCCCGGCGTGTGTTCGACAACAGCCCCGCCCAGGCTCCTGAGATCGTCACTGACATAGCGAACAAGCGCCTCGAATAGTGCGCCGCGCGGATATGGCGTCTCGTCGGCACGCCCCGCCAGAAAACTCAGTTCCTCTTCTATATTTATCGCGACGCCCCAATGGTCGGTGTTGGCATAGCCCAGCAGGGTTGAGCCGGGCAGGACGCCCTCGGCAATAGTGATCTGGCCATCGTTGCGCGGGTCTGTTGCGGCGAGGATTTTCCAACTGGGACCCAACGCCCGGGCCATATGCTCACCGGTCGCAAATGCCAGCAGTGAGTAATAGCGTATGTGTTCCGGCAGCGGGTGCGCTGCCAGCCACTGCTGCCTGCCTTCGGGCAGCAGGCTGTCGAGTACACCGCCGTCACCGGGGTCGCAACGGCCGGAAAAGGCATGCTGCAAAAACGTGTCGTAAGCCCAGTCGCCCCGCTCGGCAAGCTGGCTGCCATATACGGGCCCGGCAACGCTGATAACCGCCGCGACCCGCCCTGCGAGTTCCGGGTAGTTGGCCAGAAACTCCAGGATATCCACCGTCCCCTTGGAGTAGCCCAGCAGCACGATCGGGCCGTCCGGTGTGCTGGTCAAAGCATCCGCGATCGATCTGGCATTGTAAGCGGCGCTGGAACGGCCACTGATCGGAATCTCACTGGTATTCACCCCCGCTGCGGCCAGGGCGGCCACGCCATCGCGATACGCTATGGAGGCAGCACCGAAGCAATCGGAAAAAGCGCCTCCAACAATGAACACCTGGAGGCGGGTGTCGAGTGGCGGCGCAGCTGTGGGCTGCTCACTGGCCGCCTCGTCGGCAAGGCGCCAGAGCAAGGCATCGCAGGTGTCCTCGGAGAGGGCTTGCTGAATCCCATGGGTTCTGGCCACGGTACAGAAAACACCCCTGAAGCGGGCCCTGCCATCCGCTATCACCCCTGGCCTTGCCGTCGGCAGCACCGCCTGCGTCTCTCGCAGTTCCGGGGTGGAGGGCGCCGTTACGCAGCCGCCACTCAGGACTGCAAGGGCGAGCAACAGTGTGCCGGGTATAAAAGCGCTCGCCTGAGCGACAGGCGCCAGGCCGCGAACGCGGGCGAACACGCGTGCCAGAGTGCAGCGGAGCTGGTAATGTAGGTTCAAATTAAATTATTCTCACGCACGTTCACCGGGACGCCCAACCGGCAAGAGCCTGTGAGGGGACGACTTTCACCACATAATACACATAGAGACAGCAGGAGGGCGAGGACTGCATCGGCTGGACACCCAACCCACCGGTTGCAGTCTGCTCACATGCAGTAGCGTGCCCAAAGGACTATGACAGGTACTTTATCACTGTGGTCGCAGGCCAGCCTGTCGACCCGCATTCTGGCAGGCCTGGGGCTTGGCATTTTGACCGGCCTGTTCCTCGGCGAACCGGCTGCTGCGCTGCAGCCGGTTGCCGATATCTATATCCGCCTGATGCAGATGACGGTGCTGCCCTACCTGATTACCTCACTGATCATCGCTTTTGGCCAGCTCAGTGCCGCCGAGGCAACGCGGCTGATGATTCGCGGGGGGGTACTGCTACTGGTGGTGTGGGCGCTTACCTGCGCCGTGATAGTACTGCTGCCCATGGCGTTTCCCGATATCGTAACGGCCTCTTTCTTCAGCCACAGTATGGTGGAACCACACCAGCCCTTTTCTTTTACCGAGATCTACTTCACCTCCAACCCATTCGATTCGCTCGCGCGCAATATCGTGCCGGCGGTCGTCCTGTTCAGCAGCGCGATGGGGCTGGGACTTATCGGGGTGCAGGGCAAGGAACAACTGCTTGCTCCCATGCGCACCCTGAACGCCGCAATCCTGCGTGTCACCGGCTTTATCGTCCACCTTACACCGGTCGGGGTATTCGCCATCGGGGCTGTCACCGCAGGCACAATGCTGCCCGATACGCTGAGTCGCCTGGAGGCCTATTTCATCGTGTTCTCGGGGGCATCGTTGCTGCTGGCATTCTGGATACTGCCACTGCTGGTGACCGCTGTGACCCCCTTCCGCTACCGCGAGGTGACCGGCATTGCCAGGGCCGCCCTGCTGACGGCCTTCGTCACCAACAGTGCATTTATCGTCCTGCCGATACTGATCGAGCGCTCTAAAGAGCTGTTATCCAATCACGGTCTCCTCGACGAAAATACCGAATCCAGCACCGAAGTACTCGTCCCGATCATGTTCAACTTCCCCAATGCAGGGAAGTTGCTGACGCTGCTGTTTCTGCCGTTTGCTGCCTGGCTGAGCGGGGCGCCCATGCCGCCGGGCGACTACGGCCAGCTGTTTGCCGCGGGTATCCCGAGTTATTTTGCCAAGGCACAGGTCGCCCTGCCCTTCCTGCTCGATCTTCTGGGTATGCCGCAGGACCTGTTCCAGCTCTACATTCCCACCACCATTATCACCGGCAAGTTCGACTCGCTGGTCACCGCGATGAACCTGCTGGTATTCGCCCTGCTTGGCGCCGCGGCAACGGGCGGGTTTATCGTCTTCCAGCGCGCCAGGATACTGCGGGCACTGCTGGCGATCGCCGGCGGGACAGCCGTCGTGGTGATTCTCACCCGACTGCTGCTGGCGCTGGTCATCGATACGTCCTACACCATGGACCAGGCAGTGCAGGCGATGCACAGATCACAGCTGGCACCGGATACGATCGTACACAGGCAGGCCGTCGCCGGCGACGCCGCCGCGTACGCCGGCCTTACGCCTCTGGAGCGTATCCGCGCGCGCGGATCACTCAGAATAGGCTATGACCCGGACAACCTGCCCATGAGCTTCTTCAACACCGACGATGAACTGGTGGGCTTCGATGTGGAAGTTGCGGAGCAACTGGCGCTGGCGCTTGCGGTAAGAGCCGAGTTCATACCCGTGCAGTGGGCCGAGCTGCCCAGGCTGCTGGCAGAGGGGGTCATCGATGTGATGCCCGGCATGTGGTACCGACCCTACTGGTTTTCTTCCCTGCGCCTGTCGCAGCCCTATTTCACAGTCACCATGGGGTTCGCCGTGCGGGACGAGCGGCGTCGGGAGTTTTCCAGCCTGGAGTCCCTGCGCAGTAGCAGGGGCCTGAAAGTCGCCGTACCCCTGGACCAGCGCCAGATCAGCACCAGCATGCGTCACTATTTCGCCGGTACGGATACCGAGTTTGTTACTTTCGATGTCTGGCGCCCCTTCTTTGAAGGCAAGCACCCCGAGATCGATGCATTCCTGATGCCTGCCGAACACGCCGCAGCCCGGTCATTGCTGTACCCACAGTACACCGCCGTTGTCCCCCTGCCGGATCCTGTCGAGGTGCCGACGGCATTCGGCCTGGCCCGGGACGCCGGGGAGCTGCTGGAGGTAGTAGATGAATGGGTACTGTTCGCCGAAAAGGCCGGGCTGAACCAGCCCCCCTACGATTACTGGATACTCGGCCAGGGGGCAAAGCAGCCCGAACCGCGGTGGTCGGTCATGCGCAATGTGCTGGGCTGGGTGCCCTGAGTATCGGTTTTGTCCAGAAATCACAAGGTCACAGCCATGCGCGCCCCGATATTAACCAACTTTCGCCCTTGGTTTTTGGAATTTTCACCCTTATTATCTGTCAGAGTGTTTAGCGCTCATCCTGTGCGCGTCATTACGGAGTGAACCATGCAAGACAAAAGCCTCTACAACATGAATACCGTTGGCCTCGAATCGGCCATCAGCACCAACAAGGTACTGAAAAACACCTACATGCTGTTGGGTATGACACTGCTGTTCAGTGCACTGACTGCCGGTCTTTCCATGGCTGTCGGCCTCGGTCACGGCACCGCGCTGGTCCTGAGCCTGGTGGGCTTTGGCCTGCTGTTCGTGGTCCATCGCACCGCAGACTCCAGCAAGGGGCTGCTCGCCATCTTTGCCTTCACCGGCGTGATGGGAGCGTCCATCGGCCCGATGCTGAGTTACTACCTGGCCATGCCCAATGGCCCGGCGCTGGTCATGCAGGCACTGGGAGGCACCGCTGTGGTGTTCTTTGGCCTGTCCGCCTATGCCCTGACCACCCGCAAGGACTTCTCCTACATGGGCGGCTTCCTGATGGTGGGCCTGCTGGTGGCCGTGGTTGCCATGATCGCCAATATCTTCCTGGCCATCCCGGCACTGTCGCTGACGATATCTGCGGCCGTGGTGATGATCATGTCCGGCCTGATCCTGTTCGACACCAGCCGCATCATCAACGGCGGTGAGACCAACTATATCCGCGCGACCGTGGGTCTCTACCTCAGTATCTACAACCTGTTCATTCACCTCCTGCACCTGCTGACCGCCTTCGGCGGCGATGACTGACAGCCGGCGCTTGAATCGCAGACCCCGGCGCATGCCGGGGTTTTTTTGTTTGGCCCCGCGATGATCTACTCCCTGCTCGTCCTGTCCTCCCCCGCCTCGGGCCAGTGTGCCATGACCGCGGCACGCTTTGCCCGGGCGGCGCTGGCTCGCGGCCACACTGTCGGGCGGATATTCTTCCTCGACGCCGGCGTCACCAATGGCGCCGCGGCCACGGTTTTGCCCCAGGACGAGACAGACCGGCTACAGCCCTGGGTCGAGCTTGCCGAGCGCCACGGCGTGGAGCTGATCCTGTGCATCGCCTCAGCGCTCAGGTACGGCATGCTGGACGAGACCGAAGCCGGGCGTTATGAAAAACCCGCCGCGACCATTCACCCGGCATTTACCGTATCCGGCCTTGGCCAACTGGTTGACGCGGCGACCTCCGCGGATCGACTGGTTACCTTCGGGGGTTGACAGAAGCATGGCCGACGGCAAACGCCTGTTACTGCTGATACGCCATTCACCCTATGGCAGCAGCCTGGCCAGGGCATCCCTGGACGTCGCCCTGGCGGCGGCGGCCTTCGATCGGCCGCTGAGCCTGCTGTTCACTGGCGACGGGGTCCTGCAGCTGCTGCCTGAGCAGGACAGCGAAGCACTGGGCGTCAGGAACCCGGGCCGCCTGCTGGCCTCCCTGCCCCTGTACGATATCGAGCAGGTGTATGTGGACGCCGCGGCCGCCGCGCGCTACCGGCTCGACCTGGACGCCGCGCCGGTCGCCGCCCTGGCACTGGGCCGCGAGGAGATCAGGGCACTGATCGACCGCCACGACCACCTGCTGGGATTCTGAGAATGACACTCCACACCCTGAACGCATCGCCGGCTTCCGCCGCCTTTGCCGACTGCCTGGCAATGCTCGCCGCGGGGGATGTCCTGCTGCTGCTGGGTGACGGGGTCTATGCCGCACTGGCCGGTACAGGGGCGCGCGCACAGCTGGATGCCTGCGGTGCCAGGCTCTGCCTGCTGCGGGAGGACGCCGCCGCCGCGGGCATACTGGCGCGTGTGGCGGGTGCTGAGGTGATAGATATCGACGGGTTCGTCGCCTTGTCCGAGCAATTTCCCCGTCAGCTGGCATGGTACTGACGCCATGCTGCCAGCCAGCGCCTTTGACGGAGAGGGCTTCCTGCGCCGATTGCAGGACTGGACGCCGGAGGTCGCCGGCCAGATCGCCGCGGCGGAGCAACTGGAGCTGACCGAGGCGCACTGGGAGCTGATCCACCTGCTGCGGGAGTACTACCGGGAGTTCGACAGCTCCCCCGCCATGCGCCCCCTGGTAAAGTACTGCGCCCTCAAGCTCGGCAGTGACAAGGGCAGGAGCATTTACCTGATGTCCCTGTTTCCGGGTTCACCGGCGAAACTGGGCAGCAAGATTGCCGGCCTGCCGAAACCCGACAACTGTCTCTAGGACGCCACGTGACCGCCCCCGACTTCGCAAACCCCGCCCAGGAACATCCCTTTGCGCCCTTTGTGCGGATTCTCGGCAAGGGCAAGACCGGCAGCCGCTCCCTGAGCCGCCTGGAGGCCCGCGAGGCCTTCGGCATGATCCTCCGGGGCCAGGCCGAGCCGGTGCAGGTGGGCGCTTTCCTGATGCTGCTGCGAGTCAAGGAGGAGACCGGGGAGGAGCTGGCCGGCTTCGTGGACGCCTGCCGCGACGCGATGAAGGCCCCCGGGGCCGATCTCCGGGCGGATCTGGACTGGTCCAGCTACGCGGGCAAGAAGCACCAGCACCCCTGGTTTATCCTGTCCCTGTTGCTGCTCGCCCAGGCCGGGCACCGCGTGCTGGTACACGGCGCTGACGGGCACACACCCGGGCGCCTGTACACCGAGACGGCGCTGCGTGAGCTCGGGCTGCCGGTAGCGAGCGACTGGAGCGAGGCCGGCGCCCAGCTGGATGCGTTCCAACTGAGCTACCTGCCACTGCGCTGCTTTTGCCAGCCACTGCATGAACTGATCCAGCTGCGCCCCCTGCTGGGCCTGCGCTCACCGGTCAATACGCTGACCCGCATGCTCAACCCGCTGCGTGCGCCAGCCAGTATCCAGAGTATTTTTCATCCGGCCTATGCCGAGCTGCACCAGGCGGCGGACCGCCTGCTGGCGCAGCCCCGGGCAATGGTATTCAAGGGCGACAGCGGTGAGGTCGAACTGAAACCCCAGGCCGATACCCGGGTGCAGCTGCTGGGCGACTCAGGCAGTACAGAAGTGTTTGTGCCCCGGGTTCTGCAGGGCCGTGTAGCCGCGGTGGAGCAGCCCGCCACCGCGCCCCTGCGGGACCTGTGGCGCGGCGTTGCCGAAGACAGCTATGGCAGCAGCGCGGTGCTGGGCACCACCGCCCTGGCCCTGACCCTGCTGCGGCCGGGGCTGGACGCCGGGGACGCTGCCCGGCTGGCGCAATCCCTGTGGCAGCAGCGCGATACCGGGAGCTTGGGCTGATGCCATTGTCCGCTGTCGATCCGGCGCGCTACCCGGAGTTGCTGGCCGCAAAGTGTGACCGTGTCATCGCGCTGCTGGCACCCTTTTCGCCCCCCGCTCCCCAGGTGTTCCCCTCGACCGCCGAAGGGTTCCGTATGCGGGCCGAATTCCGCCTCTGGCACGACGGCGACGCGCTGGAATACGTGATGTTCCGGCGCGACGACCCCGCCACCCCGGTACCGGTAAAGCACTTCCCGATCGCCTGCGAGCGCATCCGGCAGCTGAT
>JAZBNW010000343.1:0-15245 GCA_036350855.1 Halieaceae bacterium | reverse complement strand
CTCCAGCCGTAGGCGTCCGCGGCGGAGCACTCGGCGTTGGCGGTGGGGTTGGAAAGGGCGAAAACGATCGGGCGCTCATTCTGCCCGGCCATGGTTTTCACGACGGTTTCGCTGAATACCCCCGCGCGGCCCGCGCAACCGATGATCGCGGTAGGCTCGAGCACGCGAACCGCCTCGGCAAAGTCGCCGATCGGGGCGTGGGGGTGGGCGAAGGGCGCTTTCTGCTCGGCCACGCTGTCGCGCCCGGCAACCAGTAGTCCCTGGCTGTCGAAAAACCAGCAGCGCTGGCGGGCCTCTTCCGGGGACAGGCCCTGTTCGAGCATGGCCGCCACGATGGTGCTGCCAATACCGATACCCGCCTGGCCGGCGCCGTAGAACAATACCCGCTGGTCGGCCAGCGCGCCGCCGGATAAGCGCAGGGCGCCCAGCAGGCCCGCCAGTGCGACCGCCCCGGTACCCTGGATATCGTCGTCGAACAGGGGTAACTGCTCACGGTACCGGGCCAGCAGGCGGAAGGCGTTGCGATTGCCGAAATCCTCCAGCTGCAGCAGGGCCCGGGGGAAGGACTCCTTTACCGCCCCGACAAACTCCGCCACCAGCTCGTCATAGGCGGGTCCCCGTTCGCGCCTGCGCTCCAGCCCGAGGTAGAGGGGATCGTCGAGAAAAGCCTCGTTGTTGGTACCCACGTCCAGCATTACCGGCAGGCACTGGGTGGGGTTGATGCCCGCGCAGGCGGTGTAGAGGGACAGTTTACCGATCGGTATGCCCATGCCGGCGGCGCCCAGGTCCCCGAGGCCCAGGATGCGCTCCCCGTCGGTAACCACGATGATGCGCGGGTCCCGGTGAGGCCAGTGGCCGAGAATTTCCGCCACCCGGCCCCGGTCCTGCAGGGAGACGTAAAGCCCGCGGGGGCGTCGGTAGATATGGCTGAACTGCTGGCATGCCCGGCCCACGGTGGGCGTGTAGATCAGCGGCATCATCTCTTCTATGTGGTTGGTCACCACCCGGTAGAACAGGGTTTCGTTGCGGTCCTGCAGCGAAATCAGGGCGATATAGCGCTCCAGGTCCGACTCCTTGGCGCGCAGGTTCTCCAGCACCCGCGCTTCCTGCTCCGCCGGCGAGCATACCTTCGGCGGTAACAGGCCCCGCAGGCCCAGCAGGTCTCTCTCTGCCTCGGTAAAGGCGGTGCCCTTGTTGCGCACCGGGTCGTGCAGCAGCTTGACACCCCGCGGGAGCTCCTGTCCTGGCTGGTCGTTCACTGGTCCCTCCTGGGCGATTACGCAGTGGTGTTGACTGGCGCAGTCTAGCCAAAGGTTGGGTGAGCGGTTTTGAGGTTGATCAATGAAGGGCCATAAAAAAAACACCCGGCGAGGCCGGGTGTAAAGTTGCCTGGCGGGGGGGCCAGGACTTAGTGGATGAATTCGGCGCGGGTGCTGGCGTTGGACTTGAAGACGCCACCCAGGGCGGTAGTGCGCGTGGTCGAGTTGGTGTCCATGACCCCGCGGGATTTGACACAGTAGTGCACGGCGTTGATGGTGACTGCCACGTCCTGCGTGCCCAGGAGGGTTTGCAGGGCGACCAGTATCTGCTGGGTGAGGCGCTCCTGTACCTGCGGTCGCTGGGCGAAAAAACGCACGATGCGATTGATCTTCGACAGGCCGATGATTTTGTCGCCGGGAATATAGGCAACCCTGGCGCTCCCGTCGATGGTGACGAAGTGGTGCTCACAGGTGCTCACCAGGTCTATGTTGTCGACCTGCACCATCTCCTCCACCTGCATCTTGTTGTCGATGGCGGTTATCTTCGGGAATTTGCCGTAGTCGAGACCCGAGAAGATCTCGTCGACGTACATCTTGGCGATGCGCTGGGGGGTTTCACACAGGCTGTCGTCGGTAAGGTCCAGGCCCAGGGTGCGGGTGATGTCGGTGAAAGCGGCGGTGATGCGACGATACTTCTCATCCCTGCTGAGGCCATTGGGAGCCATCGGTGTCTCCAGCCCGCGCTCGACCAGGGCGTCGCGCACCCGTTGTGCTTCGGGGGACAGGTGGCTGGGGAAGGTCAACATTTTTTCGGCGACAGAAGATTCCATGATGTTCTCCATTCGGTTGTTAGCAGTAGTTACGCCGGTCGATGGGGAACGGATTTCCGCTGGTGCAAATTTTTTATGGCCCCTGTGGGTCCTGCTGGATGCGAACCGGAATGTTTGTTGTGAGGTACCCAGGCCCGGGGCATGCCTCGCCCCGGTGGGACGGCGTCAGCGCTGCTGCCGCGCCCGCAACAGCAGCTCCAGCCGGCTTTCCGGCAGCAGTACACTGCGGGTGACCGAGAAGCAATCCAGGACCCGCTCCAGCTGGCCCTGGTTGCAGGGCTTGTAACCCGGCAGTAGCGCCGGCCTGGGCCGGGTGCCGATCTGGTCGACGTCCTTGATCGAGTATATCTTGCCGCTCTGGGGGGTTTTCAGGCTGTGCACCGCGAAACCGTGGGCGAGGGTGGTATCGCGAAGGTGGGGTGCCAGTACCTGTGCCAGGGCGGCGATGGCGTCGCGCTCGAGAAAATTGAACAGGTCCCAGAACAGGCACAGGTCGAAGCGCGTTCCCGCGGGAATCTGCATAAGGTCCAGCAGCGTCTGCGGCAGGTAGACCGTGGCATCCTCAGAAGGGGCCAGTGTTGCAAGGTCGCCGAACAGGTCGATGAAGTGCAGCTTGCAGCGATAGCGGGAAAAAAAAGCCACGGTTTCCGGCGTGGCGGAACCGATATGCAACACCGTGAGCCGCTGCCCCTCCTCGACATGCTCGAACAGGGACGGCAGCAGGGCCGAGGGCTGGCCGGGGATCACGGCAAGGCGATCGAGTCGCTCTCCATGCGACTGCAAAACGGCCTAGCCGCTCTTGAGGTCCAGCCGGTGCGCCTTGTTTTCCTGGGAGGGGAAGGCCGCGGGCTCCCTGGCCGCCTGGGGTGCGGCCTTCGTCGCGGTGTCACCGGGATCCATATCGATGCTGCCCTTGAAGATGGCCCCGTCCTCCAGCAGTACCCTGGGGGCGATGATATTGCCGCGCACATTGCCCAGCTTGGAGATCACCACGTTTTCCGTGCCGGTGATATCGCCGTTCACCTTGCCATCGATCCTGATGGTCTTGGCCACTATGTCGGCGGATACCTGGCCCGACTCGCCGACCACTACCTGGTGGGCCTTCAGCGTGATGGTACCTTCCACCTGCCCCTGGATCAGCAGGTCTTCGTCGCCTGACACTTCACCTTTGATTTTGATGCTCGGTCCGATCATTGCGGCACTCCTGGCTGTCGTATGGGAAACGGGGGTGGGGGGGGCTTGGGTGGCGGCGGGTTCCGGGGCCGCAGGAGCCGCTGGCTCCGGGGCACTGGTGGCTGCCGGTTTATTCCTGTGACGATCAAACATGACAATCGCATCCCTGGTCCGGAAATGGCTGCTAAGCGTAGCAGCCAGTCCTGCCTTTGCCCAGTGACCCCGGGGCCCTAAGTACACATTTTGGTCATTTCTCCCCGCAGCGGTCGCGGGGCGGCGGACAGCGAGGGCCGGACAGCAGGCGGACCAGCGTCAGGAGCGATGTAAAGAGGGCGCTGTTGGGGTAATCTCCCGGGAGCGGACAGGAGCTCCGCACCGACGTTTTGCCCGCCGCTGCAATGATTGACGAGACTGTATGGAAGCTGCCACTGACCTGTTACCCCTGGTTCTCGCCATGCTCCTGACCGGGGTGGTGGGCGGCTTGCTGGCGGGCCTGCTCGGTGTCGGCGGCGGTATCGTCATCGTGCCGGTGCTGGACACCGCCCTGGGAATGTACGGAGTCGACCCCGCTATTGCCATGCACGTGGCGGTGGCCACATCCCTGGCGACGATTGTACCCACGTCCATCTCCTCGGTGCGCGCGCATCGCGGCAGGGGCGCCGTGGATGAAGCGCTGGCGCGCTACTGGGGCCCCTGGGTTTTCGGCGGTTCGGCAGTGGGTGTGGTCCTGGCGTCACAATCCGGTGGCGGGGTGCTGTCCGCCCTGTTCGGTATTGTGGCCCTGCTGGTGGCGCTGAAGATGATGTTGCCCTTACAGGACGTGTTTATCCGCGACGGCGTGCCCGGGGGGCGGCTGGGTCCGGCCCTGCCCCTGGGCATAGGGGGCTTGTCCAGCATGATGGGTATCGGCGGCGGTACCCTGAGCGTACCCGTGTTGACCCTGTTGAACCAGCCGATTCACCGGGCGGTCGGCACCGCCGCGGTTTTTGGTCTGCTGATCAGCCTGCCCGGTGCGCTTGGCTATGTGCTCGCAGGTTGGGGAGACAGCCGGCTGCCGCCGGGCAGCCTGGGTTATGTGAACCTGGTAGGCCTGGCATTGATCGCGCCCCTCACGGTGCTCACCGCCCCGCTGGGGGCGCGACTGGCGCATCGCCTGGGCCAGCGGCAACTCAGCCTGGCGTTCGGGGTTTTCCTGCTGTTGGTGGCCACCAGGATGCTTTACCGCAGCTTCGCTGCCTGACTGTCACACCTTTGCTGTCATTTGACGCTACACTAATCCACTGAAGTGACGTGACAGTATTGATTCTGGAGTAGGCCCCTGTGTTGCAAACAGTTCTGGAAGCCTGCCGGGTACTCCCGGTGGTGACAGCGATCGACGTCGATTCCACCCTGGCCCTGGCCCGGGCCTTGCAGCGTGGCGGCATGCGGGCAATCGAAATCACCCTGCGCAGTGACGCTGCGCTGGAGAGTATTCGCGCCGTGCAGAACGAAGTTCCCGGGCTGCGGGTGGCGGCGGGTACCGTTACCAACCCGGCGGAGCTCGATCAGGCGCTCACCGCGGGGGCCACGCTCGTGCTCAGCCCCGGCGCCACCCCGCAGTTGCTGCAAGCCGCGGCGGAGAGCGGCGTCGATTTCGTACCCGGCGTGGCCACTGCCTCCGAGATCATGGCCGGCCTGAACCATGGTTTCGGTATTTTCAAACTCTTTCCGGCGGAGGCGGCCGGTGGCATCGCGTTGCTGAAGTCCTTTGCCGGCCCCTTTCCCTCGATCCGGTTCTGCCCCACCGGGGGTCTGCACCCGGGCAACTTTCGCGAGTATCTGGCCCTGCCCAACGTGATTTGTTGCGGTGGATCATGGATGGTCGGCGCCGAACTGGTCCACAATGGCCGCTTCGAAGAAATCGAGGCCCTGGCCCGGGCGGCCATGGCCGATACCCCTTCAATCTGAACAACGCACACACCAGTTTCCAGGCAAGGAGATCACTTATGTCACAAGACAGGCCCATCAGGGTGGGTATCATGGGCTTCGGCCAGACCGGTCGCCAGATTTATGACCTCGCCTCGCGCAGCGACGACGTCGAGGTGGTGGCGATAGCGGACATCGGCAAGCCGGAGATACTTCACTATCTGCTCAGCGCTGAAATGAATGAGCCCGCGCGGCATGAATTACAGGGCAATTTCCTGGTCAATCCGCGATTTCGCTCGCGCCTGATGCAGATCGACCGCCCGGCAGAGATGCCCTGGGATGTGTTTGGCGTGGATATGGTGATCGACTCCACCGGCAAGTACCGCGAGACCCGTTACATGCAGGACCACCTGAATAACGGCGCCCGGCGGGTGCTGTTGCGGACCCTGCCTGCGGACGGCATCGACCGCATCGTGATCCCGGGTATCAACGAGGCGCAGGCCCAGGCCGCCGATTGCATGGTCTCTGCCGGTTCCGCGACCACCACGGCCCTGTGCCTGCTGCTGCATGTGCTGTCGGGGACCTTCGAGATCGAATGCGGCAGCATGACGACCATCCACGCCTACACCTCCGACCAGGCGCTGCAGGACTATGCCGGTACGGATATTCGCCGCAGCCGCTCCGCCGCCAGGAACATCATTCCCAACAGCCATGAGGCGGGTGAATGGCTGGGGCAGATACTGCCGGCCTTCGAGGGCAAGTTTCTCACTTCCGCGCTCAATGTCCCTATCCACGAGGGTTGCCTGCTGGATGTCAACCTGGTGCTGGCGGATGCGAAGGTGGGTGTGGAGGAGATCAATGAGGCGATGCGCGCCGGCGCCGCCGGCCTCGCCGGCATTGTCGGCGTGGTCGAGGACCCGATAGTGTCCTCCGACGTGATAGGCAACCCGCTGTCACTGCTGTTCGATACCAAGGGCACGATCAAGGCGGGCAACAACACCATCAAGACTCTCAGCTGGTACGAGAGTCTCGGCCACGCCGCCCGCCTGCTCGATGTGGTGCGGGTATACAGTCAACTGGACGCAAGGCAGGAGGCAGCCTGATGAAAATCGGAATCAATGGTTTTGGCCGTATCGGCCGCTCGGTCTTCCGCATCCTCGAGAATGTCGAGGGCATCGATGTCGTCGCCATCAATGACCTGTTCGACTACGAAGCCCTGCGCTACCTGCTGGATTACGACACGATCATGGGCCCGTTCGGCAAGGCCCTGAAACTGGAGGGCGACCAGCTGATCACGGACAAGAGCCGGGTGAAGCTGCTGAGCGAGCGCAGCCCGGCCGATATTCCCTGGGGGGAGCTGGGCGTGGACGCGGTGGTGGAGGCTACCGGCGTGTTTCGCAAGCGCGAGCAACTCGAGCAGCACCTGGCGGCCGGCGCCAAATACGTCGTGCTGACCGTGCCGGCCAAGGACCCGGTCGATTACACCGTGGTGCTGGGGGTCAATGACGATGGCCTGCTGCCGGAGCACCGGATCATTTCGAACGCCAGTTGCACCACCAATTGCCTGGCGCCCATGGCCAGTGTGCTGGACGCCGAGTTCGGCATCGAGGAGGGTGTGATCAACACCGTGCACGCCTACACCAATGATCAACGCCTGGCAGATGTGCCGCATTCGGACTGGCGCCGCAGCAGGGCGGCGGCGGAGAACATCATTCCCACCTCCACTGGTGCCGCCAAGGCCGTAGGGGAGGTGTTGCCGCAGCTGAAGGGCAAGCTGCACGGCATTGCGGCCCGGGTACCCGTGCCGGACGGCTCGGTGGTGGACCTGTTTTGCAAGCTCGGCAAAACTGCCAGCGTGGGGGACGTGCATGCGGCGGTGAAGGCGGCGGCAGAGAGCGATCGCCTGCGGGGTATCCTGCAGTTCAGCGACCGGCCCATCGTCTCCTCCGATATCATCGGCAACGCCCACTCCTCTATCTACGATGCGGGCTTCACGGGGATAACCAGCGGGCGCTACCTGCGAGTGCTGAACTGGTACGACAACGAGTGGGGATACTCATGCCGGGTATGCGACCTGCTGGCCCGGCTGAAAAGCGCCTGATGCACGCATGAGCGACGCCACCTATACCTCCCTGCGTGGCAATGTCAGTTTCCTCGGCCGACTGCTTGGCGACACCATAGCCGCTGCCGAGGGCCAGGCCTTCCTGGATCTGGTGGAACAGATCCGGCGGCTGTCAAAAAGTGCCCGGGAGGGTTCAGCCGCGGCCAGGGAGGAGCTGCAGGCGGTGCTGCAGAACCTGCGCAACGAGCAGCTGGTGCCGGTCGCGCGGGCCTTCAGCCAGTTTCTCAACCTGGCCAATATCGCCGACCAGCACCACAATGTGTCCCGCGGGGCTGACCCCTTGCTGTCTGCTTCGCGCAGCCTGGCGACCAGCTTCGGCGAGTTGCTCGACGAAGGCGTGGCGCCGGCGGCGCTTGTCGAGACGGTGCGCCAGCTGCGAATTGAACTGGTGCTCACGGCCCATCCCACCGAGATTACCCGGCGCACCCTGATCCACAAACACGGCGAGATCGGCCGCTGCCTCGCCCAGCTCGAATTGAACGGCCTGACCGAGCGCGAGCGGGACCGCCTGCACCTCAGGCTGCGGGAACTGATCGCACAGATCTGGTTCGGCGATGACTTTCGCAGCGAGCGACCCACGCCGGTGGACGAGGCCAAGTGGGGGTTCGCGGTGGTGGAGGACTCCCTCTGGCGGGCAGTGCCGGAGTTCCTGCGACGGCTGGACCGCACCCTGTTTGACAGTTGCGGTGAGCACCTGCCGCTGGATGTCTCGCCCGTGTCATTCGTGTCGTGGATGGGGGGGGATCGCGACGGCAATCCCAACGTCACCGCCGCGATCACCGCCGAGGTGATGCTGCTCAGCCGCTGGCAGGCCGCTGACCTCTACCTGGCGGATGTGTTGCATCTGGTTGAAGAACTCTCCATGACCCGCTGCAGTGAGGCCCTGCGGGAAATGGCCGGTGGCGCGCACGAGCCCTACCGGGTCGTGCTGCGCCGACTGCGCGACCTGCTGCGCCACACGCGGCTTGCCATCGAGGGGGAGCTGGCAGGCGAGGCAGTACCCGAAGGGGAGGTGCTGCGCTGCAGCGACCAGTTGTGGCAACCACTGCACGCCTGCTACCAGTCCCTCGTCGAATCAGGAATGCAAATAATTGCAGATGGTGCCCTGCTGGACCTACTGCGACGGGTGCGCTGTTTCGGGGTGCACCTGGTGCGCCACGATGTTCGCCAGGACAGTGCCCGCCACACCGAGGCCCTGTCCGAGCTCACCAGCTGGCTCGGCCTGGGGGATTACGCCGCCTGGGACGAGGACACCCGCCGCGCCTTCCTGCTGCAGGAGCTGGCGAGTCGGCGCCCACTGGTACCGCACCAGTGGCAACCCTCTGCTGAGGTGCAGGAGGTACTGGACACCTGCGCCGTGGTGGCCAGTCAGCCTCCCCAGGCACTGGGCGCCTACGTGATATCGATGGCGCGGCAGGCCTCGGATGTGCTGGCGGTGCACCTGCTGCTCAAGGAGGCGGGCTGCAGTCACAGCCTGCCGGTCGCCCCCTTGTTCGAGACCCTGGACGACCTGTCCAGGGCACGGGAAGTGGTCACCGCCCTGTTGGGGCAGAGCTGGTACCGGGGCCACATCGAAGGCCGACTGATGGTGATGATCGGCTATTCCGACTCCGCCAAGGATGCGGGCGTCCTGGCCGCTGCCTGGGCCCAGTACCGGGCCCAGGAGGAACTGTTGCAGACCTGCGGCGACCACGACACGCGCCTGACCCTGTTCCACGGTCGCGGCGGCACCATAGGTCGCGGCGGTGCTCCCGCGGGAGAGGCATTGTTGTCCCAGCCTCCGGGTTCGCTGGCTAACGGCCTGCGGGTGACGGAACAGGGCGAGATGATTCGCGCCAAGCTGGGCTGGTCGTCAATGGCGGTGAAAACCCTGGCCCTCTACACCGGGGCCATCTGCCGGGCCAACCTGTTGACGCCGCCGGCGCCGAAGGCGCAGTGGCGGGAACTGATGTACACCCTCGCCGCCGACTCCTGCGAGGCATATCGCGCGGTGGTGCGGGCGGAAGCGGATTTCGTACCCTACTTCCGTCACGCCACCCCGGAACAGGAACTGGCCAAGCTTCCGCTGGGTTCACGCCCCGCCCGACGGGCCGGGGGGGGGGGTATCGAAAGCCTGCGGGCCATCCCGTGGATATTTGCCTGGTCACAGAATCGCCTCATCCTGCCCGCCTGGCTGGGTGCGGGCGCCGCCCTGCGGCTGGCCCTGGATCGCGGGCAGGGCGACATGTTGCGGGAAATGGCGGCGGTGTGGCCGTTTTTTGCCACCCGCCTGTCCATGCTGGAAATGGTGTTCGCCAAGGCCGACAGCGGGATCTCCGCCTACTACGACGAGCGCCTGGTACCTGCGCAATTGCGACCCATCGGCGCGAGCCTGCGCAGCCAGCTGGCCGCCGACTGCGCCACGGTGCTGGAAATCAGCGGAGGTGCACAGCTGCTGGCCTCGGAACCCTGGATCAGGGAATCGCTGCGGCTGCGCAATATCTATACCGAGCCCCTCAATATGCTGCAGGCCGAGTTGCTGCAGCGCAACCGGCAGGCGCCGGAGCCGGTGCTGGAGCGGGCGATCATGGTCACTATAGCGGGGGTAGCCGCCGGTATGCGCAACACCGGCTGAACAGGCCGCGCGCCGCCTGAGGCCTTTTATCCTGAGCTGTACGGCGACATTGCCTTGACCGCGTGTGCCGGTCAACTCAGAATAGCTGCACAGATTTTACTGACCAATTAATCCCCTAGCGAAGGTGTAACGATATGCAAAAACTCTTCAAGACCGGTCTTCTCCTGCCCCTGCTGTCCCTGCTGATGCTGGCCGCTGTCCCCGTCCAGGCGGACGCATACCGCGATACGATCAATGCCTTCAGGAACGCGGGGGCGAGCGGCCAGTTTTTTGACAGTGCCTATGGTTACGCCGTATTCCCGACCATCGGCAAGGCGGGCTTTGTCGTCGGTGGCGCTTTCGGCGAGGGGCGGGTGTTCGCCGCCGGGCAGCATGTGGGTAATGTCACCATGACCCAGGTCACCGCCGGGTGGCAGGCGGGAGCCCAGGCCTTCAGCCAGATTATCTTTTTCCAGAACCAGACCGCCTACCAGGAGTTTACCTCGGGGAACTTCGAGTTCAGTGCCCAGGCTACCGCGGTGGCCATCACCGCCGGGGTATCGGCCGATGCCAGCACCACTGGCGGCCTGGCGGCGGGCGCCAGCGGCGGTCGCAACGACGCCACCACCGCCCATGGTGGCTACCGCCGGGGGCTGGCGGTGTTTACGATAGCCCGGGGCGGCCTGATGTTCGAAGTATCGCTGGGCGGGCAGAAGTTCAAGTTCACACCGCTCTCGCAGGTGCAGTAGCCCGGCGTAGTCCTAGGCGCCCGCCAGTGCGCGGGCTTCCTCCAGCGCCGTCCCGGGCACGTCTCCGATCAGGATGACGTGCCACTGGCGCGGCCCGTGAGCGCCGTACACCAGCTTGCCCTCGATGTCCGCGGTGCTGGAGGGTCCGGCGATAAAGTTGATTCCCCTGGGCCAGCCCGACCTGGCCGTCTCCTGCCGGATGCGTTCCCAGGCACCTTCCATATCCCGCACCAGGCGACTGCTGTCCACCATGACCAGATGGTGCTCACTGAGCAGGTTGTTGGCCGCCGGATTGGCCCTGCCCGTCGTGGTGACGATGGCGCCGATTTCCGCCACTCCCAGCAGGGCATAGCTCAGCGAGACGGCTTCACCCGGTTCAACGCTGCCAAAACGCGGCAATACGCCGGCCTCACGCCAGGGCATGGCGGCAAGGTGGGGGTCGTTACCGGCGACCAGGCGATGGCTGCGAAAATGCCGGTACAGGTAGTCGGCCACGCACTTGACCGCGCCGGAGCGATTGGCCGCGCAGTCCACGGTGCCCTGATTTTTCAGCACATTTGCCAGGAACGCGATGCCTGTGTCCACAGCCGGCAGGTCCGCGGTGGGTGCGCTGCCCATCGTTTCGAGTTCCTGCCGGATGCTTGCCGCGTCGACGTCGGCCCGCGCCTGGCTGACACGGGCAAAAATCCGGGAGCGTGGGCTGTCAGTCATGGTCCCGTCTCCGTCGCGGTTTTTTGCCGCGCGGCCCCCCGGGATGCGCCCCGGGCTTTTTGCCGCCGGCCTTGCCGCCTTCGCCGGCCGGGGGGCGAATACCCCCCGGCCGGCGCGAATCGGGTTTGCGCGGCCAGTCCACTCGCAGACTCGGCTCGATGCGTTCCGCCGCACTGCGCCGGGTCGGGTTGCGCCCCGGCTTGCCCTTGTCAGGGGCGGCCCGCCCCGTGATGTCGTCCTTCTCCAGGGCCTGTGCCGCCCTGTGCTCGCTGGCTTTTTCCTCGCGCTGCCTGGCGGCGTACTGGTGCATAAAGGTCCTGCCCTGGGGTGCGGGGAAATCCCGCTGGCTGGTCCACCCCGCCGCCAGCGGCAGGCGGGCGAAACTGCCCTTGCGGCCGCCCAGCAGGTGCAGCGTGGAAATACCCAGCCCCGTGACCGCGTGGTAGAGCGTCGGATGGCGCGCCAGCCACCCGTGCAACCGCATTCCCAGGCGCCAGCGGGGGGAGGACAGCTTCTGCCTCGTCTCGTCGTGGCGCAGATCCCGCAGCAGGTCCGGCAATGGGATGTCAGCGGGGCAGACCTCCGCGCAACGCCCGCAGCTGGTGCAGGCGTTTGGCAGGGCATTGCTCTGCTCGAGTGAGGTCAGCAGGGGGGTGAGAATCGAGCCCATCGGGCCGGGGTAGACCCAGCCGTAGGCGTGGCCGCCGACGCCCGCGTAGATGGGACAGTGGTTGAGACAGGCCCCGCAGCGGATGCACTGCAGCATTTCCCGATAGTCACTTGCCAGTATCTCCGTACGCCGGTTGTCCAGCAGCACTATGTGCGTTTCCAGTGGCCCGTCTATGTCGTGCTCGCGCCGGGGCCCGGAGTAGAAACTGGTGTAGCAGGTCTGCGGCTGTCCCGTCGCCGAGCGCACCAGCAGCCGCAGCATCGCGGTGGCGTCCTCCAGCCTGGGCACGACCCGGTCAATAGTGGTGCAGATGATCAGGACATTGGGCAGGTTGGCGCACAGGTCACCGTTGCCCTCGTTGGTCACCAGCATGGTGTAGCCGTTCTCTGCGACGAGTGCGTTGGCGCCGATGACGCCGACCTCGGCCTTGAGAAAATGCTGGCGCAGTACGCGACGGGCCTCGCTCACCATGTCCCCGGTTTCCGCCAGTTCGCGCTCCCCCAGATCGTGCTTGGCGAAGAACAGCTCGCGCACTTCCGCGGCTGACTTGTGTAAAGCGGGACCGACGATATGGCTGGGGGTCTCGCCCGCCTGCTGGATAATGTATTCGCCGAGATCGGTCTCCATCACTTTCAGGCCGGCGCGCTTCAGGTAGTCATTGAGCCCGGTCTCTTCCGTCACCATGGACTTGCCCTTGGCGACGCGGCGCGCGCTGTGCTGCTGGCAGATGTCCAGCACGATACTGTTGAGCTGGTCACCATTCTCGGCAAAGTGCACGTGGTTGCCGTTGTGCAGCGCCGCCTGCTCGAACTGGTTCAGGTAGTGCCCCAGGTGATCGAGGCTGTGCTGTTTCACCCGCTTCACATGCTCGCGAAGTTCCTCGAAGTGACCGAACCTGGTCATCGCCGCATCGCGCACCAGGGGCGTGAACAGGGCCATCAGGTCGCGGCGTTCGGCCTTGCCTGCGTCCTGCAGCGCCGCGTGGGCATTTTCGAGGAAAGTGTTACTGGTTTGTTTCAAGCTGGCACTTCCGTCACTGCTTGCCGTGGCCGATAGGGGGGCTGTCGAGCTCCCCGCTGAGCAGCTCGGCGATATGTCTTACCTCGATAGCTGCGCCCTTGCGCTTTGCGCGACCGGCGATATTGAGCAGGCAGCCCAGATCGCCACCGGCGAGTATCGGCGCCCCGGTGGCCAGGGCGCTGGCAAGTTTGTCTTCGACCATCTTGCCGGAAATCTCCGGCATCTTGGCACAAAAGGTGCCACCGAATCCGCAGCAGACCTCGGTCTGCTGCAGCTCGCTGACCCGGGTGTCGCACAGTTTCTCCAGCAGCGCTCGCGGCTGGCTCTTGACACCCAGCTCGCGCAATCCTGCGCAGCTGTCGTGGTAGGTCACATCGGGCAGTTCTATCGGCACCCGGTCGCCGCGCTCGATGCGGGCGATATCGTTGAGAAACGTGGTCAGCTCGAAGGTTTTCGCCGCCAGCAGCCGGGCCCGCTCGCGCCACTCACCTGTCAGGAGCCGGGGGTAGTGGTGACAGATCATCCCGGCGCAGGAACCCGACGGCACGACAACGTAATCCGCGCCTTCAAACTGCTTTATCAGTTGCTGCGCCAGCGGCACCGACGACTCGTAGTCACCGGTATTGTAGGTGGGCTGGCCACAGCATGTCTGGCTCAGCGGGACTGTCACCTCGCAGCCGGCCTGCTCAAGCAGCTTGATGCTGGCAAAGGCGACGGAGGGGCGAAACAGGTCCGCGAGACAGGTGACGAACAGCGAGACCCGCAGGGCCTGTGGAGGGCTCGGTTGATCCTTGGGGGGTGTAGTCATGCAACCGTAGTCCCTGATGGTCGTCGCCAGTCGGCCGGTGTTTTGCGTCACAGTATATCGAATACAGGGAAGGCCTGTCGCCCCGTACGAGCGGCAGTCGCAGTCTAAAAAATACCCTGCAGTGAGAGCAGCGCGACAGCGGCGGCAGCGCTCGCCAGAATGGCGGCGGCGCCAAGTGCCAGGGGGTGGCGACCCTGAATCAGTTTGATCGTGACGATCTTGCGGTCAACCTTCACCCCGGCCCTCGCGACGGGCAGGACCTGCCGGGCGATGCTGGCCGGGGCGAATGCCGGCAGCAGGGGCGCACCGGTGAACACGGTCACATCGTCAATCATCAGGAAGGGGCCGCGCCAGTGAATGCGGCTGCCGCTACCGAGGTGATACATCCCTGCGTGATCCACCAGCAACAACTCACGGTCCCGTATGCCGATATGTCCAGGATCGCTGCGTTGCAGCAGTAGCAGGGCGGCCGCCGGCCCGGTCATTGCCAGCAACAGGGCGGCCAGTTGCAGGCTTGACGCGCCCAGGCCTATAGCGCCCAGGATCAGTGCCAGCGCCAGCGCGGCACAGGTGACAGCGGTTTTGCGCAGCCCCGCGCTGCGCCCGGGGGCCAGCTCCACCCAGTCCACGGCGTCATCAAACTGGTCTATCTGCTCGGCGCCGCGCCCGCGGCAGGAGCGGTAAACCTGGCTGCGAATCCTGTGCAGGCCGCCAATACAGAGGCCGGCGACGGCTGCCAGCAGGCATAGAGCCAGGGCCGAGCGCCAGCCAAGCAGCGCGAGGCCGGCACGATGTGCCTGCCCCTCCACCAGTGCCACCAGGTCCGCCGAAACCAGGGGTGCCTCTGCCATGCCTGCGCTGCTGAAGCGTTGTATCGGCAGGCGCGTCGGGTCGGTGATCAGTACCCGGTTACCCCAGCTTGCCAGTTGAGTGGGCCGGCCAGCGCTTGCCAGGGCGTGGCTGTCGACGAATTGCCATTGGGCGTCAAAACGGTAGAGTCGGCTGGCGCCATCACCCGCCTGTTCCAGCAACACCCACCAGTGCTCGCCGTTCCGGAGAAAGTCCCTCACCACGGTGAAGCCCGTGCGCCCGGCGTCGGGCGGCAGTGGCACAATCTCGTCCAGCTGCTGGCCGAAGGCGTCGTCTTCGTAGCGCAAGATCCGAATAGCCGGTGCCGTCGGGCTGTTGGTCAGCAGCAGGCCTGCATCCAGCCGCAACACCGGGCGATCCGGCAGATCGAGCGCGGCCCGGGCAAGGCGCTCGCCGCTGGCGCTGAACTTCAGCATCTCCCCATTGACGGTGTCGGCGACAAACAGCGTACCGTCCAGTGGATGGAGCGCGAGCGCCGAGATCCGTGTTGCCTCGGGCAGCCCCGGAAATACCTCGCAGCCCGGCTTTTCGAGAT
>JAZBNW010000342.1:0-3503 GCA_036350855.1 Halieaceae bacterium | reverse complement strand
GCAGGAGCACTTGATTTGTGTGCTTTTTCGAAAAATCTGGAGTTTTCCTGGCTGACCGACACATGTCCAACCCGGCGCTATTGGGCCTGCATACAGTGAGGACGGCGACCAGGAGAGGAGCGAGCGGCTTTACCCGGCGTACTTTTGTGACCTGGATGGCAACAAGCCCGGTGTCTGGTATTAGGGGACAGACCACAATTAAAGGCCTTGACACGAACAATATATAGCCAACTATTTATCGTGGTCTGTCCCCTATTATTAGGAAAATCCATACAGCGTGCTCGCCTTGACCTATCATTGAGTCGGGTAGCGGGTCGATCCCGTTGCTCGCCACTGATGCCGGATGGCAGGCGGGAAGATAGGGGGAAAAGGGGTAACAATGCGCAGCGATCATGATCAGCAAGGCCCGGAGGGTATCCAGCCAGACCTGGGCGCCGAACTCCGGCGTCATTATGAACTCACCCTGGGGCGGGATGATGTAGGGGATTCCCACCACTACCTCTACCAGGCGATGGCGCTGACGGCGCGCGACCACCTGGTGGCGCGATGGCGGGAGACACGCCAGCGCCGCCGCCAGTCTGACCACAAGCGGGTGCACTACCTCTCGCTGGAGTACCTCATGGGCAGGAGCCTCAGTAATGCGCTGCTAAACCTGGATCTCGAGCAGGCGGCCCGCGACGCGCTCCAGCAGTATGCCTGCGACCTGGAACTGGTGGCCGATGAGGAGCTGGATGCCGGGCTGGGCAATGGCGGTCTCGGCCGCCTGGCTGCCTGCTTCCTCGACAGCTGTGCCACCCTGGATATTCCCGTGACCGGCTATGGCATCCGCTACCAGTACGGCATGTTTCACCAGAAAATCCACGAGGGCTACCAGCTTGAACAGCCGGATAACTGGTTGCGAAACGGGCACCCCTGGGAGATCGAGTGTCCCGAACACACCTGTCGTGTCCGATTTTACGGACAGTGTGAAAAGACAGAAGAAGGGGCGGGCGTAAGCCGATCCCGCTGGGTAAACACCCACGACGTGCTCGCTGTGCCGTACGACGTGCCGGTACCCGGTTATCGCAACGGTACCGTGAATACCCTGCGGCTGTGGAAAGCCGAGGCAACGGACGAATTCGACCTCGAGGAGTTCAACGCCGGCAGCTACACCGATGCGGTGGCGGCGAAAAACCAGGCGGAGCAGATCACCATGGTGCTGTACCCCAACGATGCCAGTGAACTGGGCAAGGAGTTGCGGCTTCGCCAACAGTATTTTCTGGCTTCGGCCAGTCTCCAGGACGCGCTGGATCACTGGATCAGGGACAATGGGCGCGATTTCAGCGGTTTTGCCGATGGTATGTGTTTTCAGCTCAACGACACGCACCCCAGTGTGGCCGTGGCAGAGCTGATGCGCCTGCTGCTGGATGAACAGAGGCTGGATTGGGATACGGCCTGGCAGCTCACCACAAGCACGATGGCGTATACCAACCACACGCTGCTGCCCGAGGCACTGGAAGCCTGGCCGGTCAGCCTGTTCGCCCAGTTGCTGCCGCGCATTCTGGAGATCATCTATGACATCAACGCCCGCTTCCTGGCTCGCGTGGAACAGGCCTGGCCGGGTGACCAGGAGCGCCGCCGGCGCATGTCCATTATCGAGGAAGGGGACCAGCCCCGGGTCAGGATGGCCTATCTCGCGATCGTGGGCAGTTATTCCGTGAACGGCGTGGCAGCGCTGCACACCGAGCTGTTGCAGCGCGGGCTTTTCAGGGACTTTCACGAGCTGTGGCCAGAGAAATTCAACAACAAGACCAATGGCGTCACCCCGCGCCGCTGGCTCGCGCACTGCAACCCGCGTCTGGCCGAGTTGATCTGCGGAAAAATCGGCGACGGCTGGGTTACCGACCTGGAGCAACTCGAAGGGCTCCAGGCGCACATCGACGACCCCGGATTCACCGAGCAGTGGATGGCGGTGAAAAGACATAACAAGCACGAGCTCGCCGCGTTGATCGCGCGGCAGTGTCGCGTGGATTTCGACGCGTCGATGCTGTTCGACGTCCAGGTGAAGAGAATCCACGAATACAAGCGGCAGTTGCTCAATATTCTTCATGTCATCCATCTGTACGATCGCATCGTGCGGGGCGATACCGCGGGGCTGCAACCCCGCTGTGTGCTGTTCGGAGGCAAGGCCGCACCCGGCTATGTGATGGCCAAGCTGATCGTCAAGCTGATCAACAACGTGCTGGCGGTGGTGAACGCCGACGGACAGGCCAGGGATTGGCTGAGGGTGGCGTTCCTGCCCGACTACCGCGTGACCTCGATGGAGCTTATCTGTCCCGGCACTGACCTGTCCGAACAGATATCAACGGCGGGCAAGGAGGCATCGGGCACCGGAAACATGAAGTTCATGATGAACGGCGCCCTGACCATCGGCACCCTGGATGGTGCAAATATCGAGATTCGCGAAGCGGTCGGGGAGGAGAATTTCTTCCTGTTCGGCCTGACCACAGACGAAGTGGAGCTGGCAAAGGCCGATTACGCTCCGGACGCTATTATCGATGCGGATGGCGATCTGGGCAGGGTTATGCTGATGCTGGAGGAGGGCCGATTCAACCCGGCGGAACCCGGTATATTCGACCCTGTCATCGCCGCCATCAGGAGCGCCCACGACCCGTGGATGATCGCCGCCGATTTCCGCAGTTACGTCGATGCCCAACAACGGGCCGCAGACGTCTATCGCAATAAAGCGCAGTGGGCGCGGATGAGTATCCTGAATACAGCTCGCAGTGGTCGTTTCTCCAGCGATCGGACCATCGGTGAATACCGGGACCAGATCTGGTACCGTCGGGAGCCGGCCGCGGGCGGGGGCTCCTGAATCTCACGATAGTGGTCGTCTGGGCACACAAGGGGTCAGAGTCCTTGATCCTGTCGCCAATCAAAATGGCGCCGCAATTACTCTACTGCTCCCGCGCTGATCATCCGGCGTTTGAGATTCTGACCACCCGGTTGTCCCGGTAGGAGTCTTCGGATATCTCCAGCATTTCAACGCCGGGCAGCATATCGCACATGGCGGTATCGATTAATGCGAGCATATCGGCAACCGTGATGGTTCCCGCCTCCTTGCGAGACAGTTTTCGGGCCAGGCGATACGCCAGAATATGTTTCTGTGCGTCGCTCAGTATCAATCCCTGGGCGACGCTTCGCAGGTTCTCGGCTTGTGTGGCGCTCATACGGGCCTCCTTGCTGCCAGTGCACTGCTGTTGAGGGAGGTTTGGCATTACCTCAGTCAGACACTAGGCGCCTGGGCAGTGACCATCAATACCGGCATATACCCCTATTGGGTAGGATAGGGTAGGAAACTCCGGCCGGTTCCGGGTGCAACCATTTTGCCCTGGTTGCCGTGCGCAGAAATGCGGCTAAACTGACAAGGTACCCCAGCGACAAGCAGAGGATCGGGAAATGAAGGCGCCCACGGTAGGCTTACTGGTATGGCTACTCGGTTCTCTTACAGCGTATGCAGCCCT
>JAZBNW010000341.1:0-3113 GCA_036350855.1 Halieaceae bacterium | reverse complement strand
TCGGCGAACTGGCCCTGGCCGGCGGTGCGGCGGACGTGCCCATGGCCGGGCTTGAGTTACGCCAGATCGATCTGCGGGTCCACAGCGATGCCGCGCGACCCGGGCAGCTGGCGATTGCCGGTGGTCTCACCTCCGGTGAGGGCCGGGTCGACCTGAGCGGGCACGTCGATCTTGCCAGCGGCGGCACGGCACTGACCATTGCCGGGGACCGCCTGCTGGCCTACGACACGCCGGATGCCCGGGTGCTGGTGTCCCCGGACCTGCAGCTGGGTTGGGACAGCGATGTTCTCACCCTGCGCGGCCGCGTCGCAGTGCCGGAGGCGGTTATCACGCCCCAGCTGGGGCTGAGCCCCGCCCTGCTGACGGAGGATACGACCACCACTCCCCAGCCGGGCCGGGTGATTGCCCCATCCCCGGATGTGGTCATCATCGACGCCGCGGGGGAGCTGGAAGAGCCGCCTGCGAGCGCACCACCGCTGCGCCTCGACAGCCGGCTGGAGCTGCTTGTTGGCGACCGCGTCAACGTCAGGGCCCTGGGCCTGATCGGTCGCCTCACCGGCAAGGTCACGTTTATCAACCGTCCCGGCGGGGATCTGCTGCCGGTGGCCAACGGCAGCCTCGCCATCGAGGATGGCACGTTCCGCGCCTTCGGCCAGGACCTGGAGATCGAGACGGGGAGGGTGGTGTTTGCCGGCAAGCCCGTCACCGAGCCTGAGTTGAACGTGCGGGCCGTGCGCTGGATCGACAACGACCCGGTCGTCAGTTCGGTCGGGGTACTGCTCACAGGTCCCGCCAGGCAGCCCCTGCTCGAGCTGTTCTCCCGGCCCGAGCTGGACCAGACCGAGATCCAGTCCTACCTGCTTACCGGCAGCGGCTCGGGCAATCGCGACAGTGTGCTCAGTATCGGCACCTACCTGTATCCGAAACTGTATGTCAGCTATGGCTACAACCTGCTGGAGGAAACCAACCAGTTCGACACGCTGTACACCATCACCCCGCGCTACGGGGTGGAGGCAAAGGTAGGTGAGGCGGACAACACCCTGAATATGACCATCACCTATGAGCACTGACAGCCGCCTGCGCCAGCTCGCCCCGCTGCTGGCACTGCTGTTCGCACTGGCCGCCCCCGCACTGGGGGCCGAACTGCTGGAGCTGAGCATCAAGGGCCTGCGCGGCGAACAGCTGCAGAACGTGCGCGCCGCGCTGGCCATCGAAAGACGGCGGCAGGAGCCCGGGCTCGATGCCGATACTATCCGGGAGCTGCACGCCGAGGCACCGGCCCAGATCGCCCGGGCGCTGCAACCCTTTGGCTATTACAGCCCGGAAATCGACGCCCGTCTGCAGGCCCCGGTGGCGCCGGGAGGCACCTGGCAGGCTAATTACCGCATCAAGCGGGGTGCGGCGGTGCCCGTGGCGGAGCTGGCGATCAGCTTCGACGGGCCCGGCGCCAGCGACCCGGCACTGGCGGTGCTGGCGGGTGACTTCGAGTTGCGCCGCGGCGAACCCCTGGATCACCGCCGCTACGAGACGGCGAAACGGCAGCTGCTGAAGCAGGTGCAGGAGATGGGCTACCGGGACGCCGCGATCAGGGTTCACCGGGTCGAGGTGAACCTCGCCAGCTACGCGGCCGACATTGCGCTGAGCATCGACACCGGCTCCCGCTACGTGGTCGGGGATATCAATCTCGAGCAGTCGCAGTTCGACCCCGACTACCTGCGCCGCTACCTGGTGCTGCAACCCGGAGACCCCTACGCGGGCAGTCAACTCGCCCGCCAGCGCCAGGTGCTGAGCAAGACGGGTTTCTTTCGTGAGGTGCTTATCGAGCCGCAGCCGGCCACCGACGGTCCGCCGCCGGCGATACCGCTGGACATACGCCTGGAACCCTACAAGCCCAACCGCTACCGGGGGAGCCTGGGCTGGGGCACGGACTCCGGCTTCGGTGGTCAGCTCGACTGGACCCGGCGCTATGTCGGCGGTCGCGGCCAGCGTTTCACCGCAGGGGTGGCAGCGGTGGAGGAGCGCAACAAGCTGGCCGGCAACCTGAGCTACCTGATCCCTGTCGAGCCGCTCACGGGCGAGCACCTGGAACTGGTCGCCCGCTACCAGGGCAAGGACCTCAATTATGAAGACGTTGACCTGGATGAGGGCGGCGAGACCCGCATCACCACCAACCTGCTGTCCGTCTACTGGCACCCGGCCGGCTCCACCTGGCGGGGATTCGAGCTGGACTGGTCGCCGGGATTGAGTTTCGTCACCGAGAATTACGACGTCTTCGAGGTGCTGTTCGGCAATTTGTCGAACGCCGGGCAGCAGGCGATCATCGATGCTATCGGCCCGCAGGCCTTCGACACCCTGTCGCCCGACTTCAACGCCCTGGTTCCCAGCGTCAGCTTCAACGTCCGCCGCAGCGACGACCGCCTGTTTATCCGCGACGGGGATTCTCTCTCCCTGGAGTTGCTGGGCTCCCACGAGAAGCTGGGGTCCAACATCACCTTCTGGCAGGCCCGCCTCGACAGCTGGCACATTCGCCCGATGTTCGTGAAGGACCGTTTGTTGCTGCGCAGCAACTTCGGTTATTCCCATGCCGACAACCGGGAGGTACTGGGAGTCAACTTCAACCGCATGCCCGAATACTTTGAGTTTCGTGCCGGTGGGGTGCGCAGTGTGCGGGGCTACGGCTGGGAGAGCCTGTTCCCGAAGAACACCATCACCGGGGGCAAGAACGAGGTCACTGCCAGTATCGAGTACGAGCACGAACTCATTCCGAACTGGGGGGTGGCGGCTTTCTTCGATGCCGGCAATGCGTTCAACGACTTCGATGACATCCGCCCCCGATACGGCACCGGCCTCGGCCTGCGCTGGCGTTCACCGGTGGGGCTTGCGCGCATCGATGTCGGGGTGCCGGTGGCGGACAGTAAAAAAGGGTTTGAAGTCTATATTACGGTAGGGCCGGAGTTTTGAATCGTGTTTTCACTCAAGGCATTCAAGGGGTCAGAGTCCTTGAATGTTTGCATTCAAGGACTCTGACCCCTTGAATGTGCACTGCTGACGATCAAGGACTCTGACCCCTTGAGTGAAAACACGATTCAAAACTCCGGCCCTACCGTAATATA
>JAZBNW010000340.1:0-20052 GCA_036350855.1 Halieaceae bacterium | reverse complement strand
TTGGCGTTTCCGACAAAGAACACTCTTCCGGCAAGGCGCGCTTTAACAGCACAGAGACAAAACGGCATCAAACCACAACGACGCAGCAACCGGTATAATCCCAACCCAATGACAACATTCAAGCTACAAGCACTCCTCGACGGCAACCGCCGCGCATTGGCGAAGGCGATCACCCTGGTTGAGAGCAAGCTCGAGTCGCATCGCGAGCAGGCGCAGACGATACTGGAGCAGGTGCTGCCGCACAGCGGCAACAGCATCCGTATTGGCATTACCGGGGTGCCCGGTGTCGGAAAATCCACGTTTATCGAGGCCTTCGGGCTGTACCTGATCTCCCAGGGCAAGCGGGTCGCGGTGCTGGCGGTGGATCCCAGCTCGCCGATCGCCGGGGGATCGATACTCGGTGACAAGACCCGCATGGAGGAACTGTCCCGGCGCGAGGAGGCATTTATCCGTCCCTCGCCGTCCGAGGGCGCCCTCGGGGGTGTCGCCCAGAAAACCCGGGAGACCATGCTGCTGTGCGAGGCGGCGGGTTACGATGTCATCCTGGTGGAGACCGTGGGCGTGGGCCAGAGCGAATACCAGGTCGCGGGCATGGTGGACTTTTTCATGGTGCTCATGTTGCCCGGTGGCGGCGACGAATTGCAGGGTATCAAGAAAGGGATTCTCGAGCTGGCGGATGCGCTGGTCATCAACAAGGCAGATGGGGAGAGCGAGAATCTCGCGAAGCTGAGCAAGACCCACTACACCAGCGCCATGAACCTGCTGCGCCACACCAGTTTCTGGACCCCCCGGGTGATGACCTGCTCGGCGATCAAGTCGGTGAATATCGATGCGGTGTGGGGCATGGTGCTCGACTACTATTTCCAGGCGGTGACCGAGTCCGCCTTCCAGGCCAAGCGCGCGCGCCAGAACCGCGACTGGATGCACCAGCTGGTCAACGAGATGCTGCTGCTGCGGCTGAAGCAGAATCCGGCGGTGAAGGAGATGCTGCCCAGGCTGGAGCAGCAGGTGCAGAGGCAGGAGATAACCGCCTACGCCGCCGCCAGGCAGATCATGGACCAGTTTTAGGCCGGCTGGCGAGAGACGCCATGCGCTTCTACCCACTGGAAAAACTGATCAATCTTCACGACAGCTACTCCCGCCAGTTCAAGATCGATAACCTGCAGCTGTTGCTGCTGCAGCGCGACGGAGAACTGTATCTCATCGAGGGCCGCTGCCCGCATCGCGGCCATCCGCTTGATGTCGCCACCCTCCAGGGCGGGGTGATCCAGTGCGCCCTGCACCACTACCAGTTTGCCATCGCCGACGGTCGGCTGCTGCACGCCACCGAGGAGCGCTGCCGCGGTTTGCGAACCTACCGGGTGGTATATGAAGGCAACGAGGTCGGCGTCATGCTCGATGACGCCTGAGCGCGAAGTCGCTACGGGGGCGCGCCAGCCAGCGGTCAGGGTCCGGCCAACGCCTCCGGTGAGGGCGTGGGGTCGCTGTCCAGCAGGGGGGCCAGGGTCGGGATCAGGGCGCCGAGAAGGCGTACCGGCAATCCGCTGGTGAACTCGTACTGGGCCGCCTGGGCGCCCGGCACAAACGCGGTGATGGTGCCGTAAAAGCGCTTGTCTATCATGAAAACAAAGGTTGCCACGCGGTTGACGACCCGGGAGGAAATCAGGCGGCCGGGGGAGGCATAGACCTCGAAGCGGTGATCGCCGGTGCCGGTCTTGCCGCCCACCGTGTGGCGCGAACCGTCCGGGCGCTGCAGGTATGCCTGCAGTGCCCGCGCGGTGCCATTTTCCGCCACATCGATCAAAGCCAGGCGAACCACCGCCGCGATCGCCGGGTCTATGACCTGCTGACCCCCGGAGGGCAGGGCCGCGAACTGGGTTTCATAGGGGGTGGCCGACGCGAAATGCAGCCCCTCGATCAGCTGCGCGGGGTAGCGAACACCGTCGTTGACGATAATACCCATCAGCTCCGCCAGCGCCGCGGGCCGGTCGCCGGAACTGCCGATCGCGGTTGCAAGGGAGGGCGTCAGCGAGGCGAAAGGATATCCCAGCCGCCGCCACTGCTGATGCAGTTGCTGGAAAGCCTCGATTTCAAGCAGGTCGAGAATGCGCTTGTCCTGGGCATGCTTCCGGCTGGTTTTCATCAGCCACTGATAGACTTCCTGGCGCGCGTCCGCCGATGCGCCCAGCACCTCGTCGATTGACGCCTCCGGATGTTGCAGGAGGTAGTCGATCAACCACAATTCCAGCGGGTGCACCCGGGCCAGGTAGCCGCGGTCGTTCAGGTTGAATTGTTCCGGGTCATAGCGCTCGTAGACTTCTTCGAGTGCCTTCGGCGTGTAGTTCTCGTCGGGAACATGTTGTTCCATCCACGGTGCGAGATCCTCCACCCGCATATCCGGCCACACCGAGCGCAGCGCGATGACCACCGCGCGGGGCGAGACCCGCACTCCATCGAGCAGGGTGGTCAGGGATTCATCCCGCGTCTTGCCGCGATATTTCTGGTAGAAGCGACGCAGGAAAACGCTGCCCTCGCGATCGGCGAAGCGGCGCAGGTAGTCACCCCGTGCGGGGTCGGCGGCATTCTCCAGCACCCGGGCCGTGCCGGAGGGCGCGCGGTACATATAGTGATCGGTGATTTCGCGCATCATGCGGATAAACACCAGGTTTACCGAGCGCTGCATGGCCTGTGCGACCGTCAACACGCTCTGGTTGTCCCTGCTGTCGAAGTTGCCGAACTGGTGGGCACCGCCACCGGTATAAAAAGTCTGGGCTGTGCTGGCCGAATACCGGCGTTGCATGGCGGCCGCCAGGGTCGAGTTAAGGTCCGCGCCGGGGTTGGCGCGCAGATAGTTGACCACCCACGCGCTCAGGCGGTCTTTCGGGTGCGGCGAGACTCGGGCCAGTTCCGCCGCTGGCATAGCGCGGTAATTGGCGTGCGCGTCGCTGATCAACTCCAGCCAGCTGACCAGTGTGCGCAGCTTGGCGGTGGAGCCCAGGTCCAGCTTTGCACCCGCGTTGATGTCCAGCGGCTGGTCGAGGTTATCGGCATTGACGCGCAGGCGGTTGAAACCCGGACCGCGCTCATACAGCGTCAGGCTGTAGATCACCTTGCCCGGGTCGCTGGCGCGCAACAGCCGCGCGCCGGTCAGTCCCAGCTCCTCGATGCGTTCCGGCTTTGCCAGGGAGCGCAGGAATTCGGTGACGCCACGCTGAACCTGCTCATCGAGGCTCGTGTGCACCGTGAGATCAAGGCGGTCGAGCTCGTACAGGCTGCGCACATCCAACAGTGAAAGCAGCCTGTTGCGCGCGAGATTTACCCCTTTCTGGCCGGTGAAGTCGGTTACCGGGGAAGAGGGCGCGCGCTTTCTCAGGGTCAGTGGAACGGCCAGTGCGGCATCGGCGAGGCTCTGGCTGATCACGCCTTCGCTGGCCATGCGCCTGAGGTAACTGTCGGTGAGCCTGGCCAGCGCCGAGGTGTCGCGTCCGAGGTAATAGCTGGGGCGGCGCACCGCGAGGATCAGGCTGAGGGCCTGTTTGTAGTAGCGCGCCCGCTCCCCGACTGGCGCCGACGGGTCTGACAGCACCCGGCTGACCTCGGCGAAGTCGCTGCCGTACCAGGCCTGCAAGCCGTCGCCGATGCTGCTGATCTCGCCGTAGCCCGGCTGCGCGGCCAGCGGCAGCGAGTTGAGGTAATTGAGGACGAGGTTACGGCGCGCGGGCAGGGTGTCCGGGCCCTGGCTGTATACCCTCAGGCTGGCCGAGATCATCTGGTAGAGCTTGTCCCGGGCGTCGTGGGTGATGCCATCGGGTGAGTGACGGAATTTTTCAAGCTGGGTGGCCAGGGTGCTGGCGCCGATCACCTTGTGCTCGCGCCCCACGGTTTTCAGACCCTGCTGCGCTACCGCCATTGCCAGGCGCTCCCAGTCGACCACCGGGTTCATGGCCGGGCGGGTCTCGTCGAGCAACTCGCGGTCCTCGACGAATAACAGCGCCTCTACGATCGGCGACGGTATGGCGGCAAAATCCGGGTATACCAGGCGCGGGTAGCGGGCCTGCTGAATGACCGCGTCGTTCATGTCGAGCAACTGCAGTCCCGCCTGGATCTTTTCCGGGTAGACATTGAATATGCCGTGGGCGGCGAGTTCGCTGAGGCGGCGTGAGGGCACCGCCTGGCGCTCGATGGCGTAGCCGTTGTCCAGCAGCCGTTGCCGGAAGAGGGGAAGATCCGCGTAGCCCAGCCGCACGTCCCAGGGGCCGCGATCGGGCGGCAGTGGGTCACGCGCCGCGCCATCCTCGACGTGAAAGCCGATATGGGCGGCAAAATCCGCCAGCTGGCGAGACTGCAGTTCGCCGGTCCGCATCTCCTGGTAGGCCAGGTAAGCCAGTGCCGCCACACCGCCGAGCATCACCACGCCCAGGGTTACCCGGAGCAAGGGCGCAAACACCCGTCGCCACCAGCCCGCGCGCCCGGGCGGTGGGGCGGGGGCACGGGCTTTACCGCGTGCGGCTTTCCCGTCAGTGCGGATGAACCGACTGCGGTAAGCCCCCTGGTTGTTGCCTGGCCGCATGGTCAGGGTGTCCGCAGGGGTTGGCGGCACGGTATGCAGTAAGGGTCTGTTTCCATGGGGCTATCTTGCTGGAAGAGTTCGCTGAAAAGCCACTGAACTTGGCGAAATAGCGCACTTTTGCGGCTTTTTGCGAGGTGTATGTCCGACCAGGTTACGGTTTCTCCCGATTCATGGCTGTGCCGGAGCGGGCAGAACTGACGCAGGTCACACCCGCCCGGAGGCGGGTTTCGACGAGGGGACGGGAGTCCGGGACGCCCGCAGTCGCGGATGTCAGCCCCGGCCGTCGGATCAGAAGCCGTACAACGCCTTGCGCTCCGGGTCCTTGTCGGCAATCAGTCGCGCCAGGTCCACCATCACCTTGCACTGCTTCCAGGACGCGTCGTCCTGCATCTTGCCGTCCACCATCACCGCGCCGGAGCCGTCGGGCAGTGCTTCCAGTACCCGCCTGGCCCAGATCACCTCGTCGGCGGGGGGGCTGAACACGCTCCTGGCGATCTCGATCTGGCTGGGGTGCAGCGACCAGGCGCCGACGCAACCCATCAGGAAGGCGTTGCGGAACTGGTCCTCGCAGGCCAGGGGGTCGTCGATGGCGCCGAAGGGGCCGTAGAAGGGCAGGGCGCCGACGCTGACGCAGGCGTCCACCATGCGGCCGATGGTGTAGTGCCACAGGTCCTGGGCGTGGGTGCCGCGCTCCCCCTCGGGGTTGGCCGGGTCCGGGTCGTTGCGCACCAGGTAGCCGGGATGCCCGCCGCCGATGCGGGTGGTTTTCATGCGCCGGGAGGCGGCGAGATCCGCCGGGCCCAGGCTCATGCCCTGGATGCGGGGACTGGCGTTGGCGATCTCCTCGACATTGGCCACGCCCAGTGCGGTCTCCAGGATGCAGTGCAGCAGGATCGGCTTCTTCAGGCCGGCCCTGGCTTCCAGCTGTGCTATCAACTGGTCGGCGTAGTGGATGTCCCAGGGGCCCTGTACCTTGGGCAGCATGATCACATCGATCTTCTCCCCCACCTCGCTGACGATGCGGGTGACGTCGTCCAGGAACCAGGGGCTGTCCAGGCTGTTTACCCGGGTCCATAACTGGGTTTCGCCGAAATCGTTGTCCCGGGCGATCCTGATCAGGCCCTTGCGTGCGGCTTCCTTGTTGTCGATGGCGACCGCGTCTTCCATATTGCCCAGCAGGATATCCACCTTCGCGGCGATGGCCGGGGCCTTTTCCGCCATCTTCGGGTTGCTGGGATCGAAGAAGTGGATCATCCGCGATGGTCGCACCGGTATGTCGCGCAGTGGGGCGGGCGCTCCCAGCGCCAGGGGTTTGAAAAAATCTCGTGGGCTACGCATGGCTATCTCCTGGTTGCTGACTGGAAATTGAATTGGGTTTTGGCCGGGCCCTGTCGCCTGTTCCGAGCAGTCGCTGCCGCAGGGCCTCGTGCTGCTCGAACAGGGACAGATCCTGCGCCGCGAGCTGCTGCATAAGGCGTGTCTCGCCGCCGAGCTGGCGGATGCCGTGGCTGCCGAACTCTTCCTGCAGGCGCTTCAGCAACCACTGGGCCCGATAGCATCGGCGCCTTTCAAGTAAGCACTTACTATCGCGCAACGTCTTTCCGTGTAGAGCCAGCGTGTCAGCCAATGCCTCTATACCGGTGCCCGCGGTAGCACTGGCTGACAGTACCGGCACTTCCCAGTTGCCGTCGTTATGGGCTCGCCCCAGGGCGGTGGCCAGCTCTGCCAGGGTGCGGCGGGCCACGGCGCCCATGTCCTCCTTGTTGACCACCAGGACATGGGGTACTTCCAGGATGCCGGCCTTCAGGAATTGCACGCTGTCGCCGGACCCGGGCTGGGCGACGAAACAGGTAGTGTCGCACATCTGCGATATATCGATCTCCCGCTGTCCCACCCCTACCGTTTCGATCATGGTCACGTCGAAGGCGGCGAGCATCACCAGGCTCATGGGCCACACCTCTGCGCTGAGGCCGCCGAACTCTCCGCGGCAGGCCAGGGAGCGGATGAAAACCCCGTCGTCGTCGGCGCTGGTTTTCATCCGCAGCCTGTCGCCGAGCAGGGCACCGCCGCTGATGGGGCTCGAGGGGTCTACCGCCAGCACACCGACCCGCAGGCCGCGCTGGCGCCAGACGCAGATGAGTGCGGCGGTGAGGCTTGATTTGCCCGCGCCAGGCGGGCCTGTCATGCCGATCAGGTGACCGCTATCGCCCGCTTGCCTGGCCTGCAGCTGGCGCAGGAAGTCGGTGGCCTTGCGCCGGGATTCCTCGCGCCGGTCGTCCAGCAGGTTGAGCGCCTGGGCCAGGGCGGCCCGCTCCCCCCGTATGACTGCCGTGACGAGTCGGTCGGGGTCGAAGCTGGTTGCTGGCAGCGCCACCGGGCGGGCTACGCCAGCTCGTCGAGGCCGTTATTGCGGCGGATGATATTCACCATGGTGGCCATGATCGCGTTCATGTCCACGTCCTTGGGGGTGAACACGGCCTGCACGCCGTGGTCCAGCAATTGTCGGGCGTCGTCCTCCGGAATGATGCCGCCGATAATCAGGGGTAGCCCACTGGCGCCGATTTTCGCCAGCTCCGCCTGGATATCCTCCACCAGTTCCAGGTGACTGCCTGACAGCACAGACAGCCCGATCAGGTGAACGCCTTCCTCCTGTGCCGCCCGGGCGATATGGGACGGCGTGAGGCGAATGCCCTCGTAGACGATTTCAAAGCCGGCGTCCCGCCCCTTGACCGCAATCTGCTCGGCGCCGTTACTGTGTCCGTCCAGCCCGGGCTTGCCGATCAGCAGGCGCAGGGGGCGCCCCAGTTCCTCGCTGGTCCGGCGCACCTTGCTGCGCACCTCGTCCATGGCCGCGGAGCCGGACTGGCCCGCCATGGCGATATCGATGCCGGTGGGCGCGCGGTACTCGCCGAAAACCTCGCGCAACACCTCGCTCCACTCGCCGGTGGTAACGCCGGCCCGGGCACAGGCGATGGAGGCCGGCATGACGTTGTCTGCGCCCACGGCAGCGGCGCGCAATTCGGCCAGGGCCGCGTCCACTGCTCCCTGGTCGCGGCTCGCGCGGAACGCCTGCAACGCGGCGATCTGCTCGCGCTCGGCCTGCACATCCACTTTCATGATGCCGGAGTCGGTGCCGGCAGTGAGGGGCGATTCGGCGGTTTCGCGGAAGCAGTTCACGCCGACTATTTTCAGCTCACCGCTCTCGATGTCGCGCATCCGGCGGGTGTGGCTCTGGACCAGTTCCCGTTTGACGTAGCCGCTCTCGATGGCCTGTACCATGCCGCCCTGCTCCGCGACCCGTGCCATTTCCGCCTCGGCGCCGGCGATCAGATCCTGTACCTTCGCTTCGATAACCGGGGAGCCGTCGAACAGGTCGCCGTATTCGAGCAGGTCGGTTTCCATCGCCAGCACCTGCTGCATGCGCAGGGCCCACTGCTGGTCCCATGGACGCGGCAGGCCCAGCGCCTCGTTCCAGGCGGGCAGCTGGATGGCCCGGGCCCTGGCGTTTTTCGACAGGGTGACCGCCAGCATCTCCAGCACGATACGCTGCACATTGTTTTCCGGCTGGGACTCGGTGAGTCCCAGTGAGTTGACCTGTACGCCGTAGCGGAAGCGTCGCTGTTTTTCTTCCTCGACCCCGTAACGCTCGCGCGCAAGCTTGTCCCACATCGCCCCGAAGGCGCGCAGCTTGCAGGTTTCCTCGACGAAACGGATGCCCGCATTGACGAAGAAGGAGATGCGCCCCACGACTGCCGCGAAACGGTCCGGGGAGATCTGGCCGGAATCCCTTACCGCGTCCAGGATGGCGATTGCCGTGCACAGGGCATAGGCAAGCTCCTGGGTGGGTGTGGCACCGGCTTCCTGCAGGTGGTAGCTGCAGACGTTGGTGGGGTTCCACCGGGGCATATTCTCGACCGTGTAGGCGATCAGGTCCGTGGTGAGGCGCACCGAGGGACCGGGCGGGAAAATGTAAGTGCCGCGGGACAGGTATTCCTTCAGGACATCGTTCTGGGTGGTGCCCTCCAGCTTCGAGGTGTCCGCGCCCTGGCGCTCTGCCACGGCCACATACAGCGCCAGCAGCCAGGGCGCGGTCGCGTTGATGGTCATGGAGGTGTTCATCTGGTCCAGGGGAATGTCGTGGAACAGGGCTTCCATATCGCCGATATGGTCGATGGGCACCCCCACCTTGCCGACCTCGCCCCGCGCCAGCGGGTGGTCGGAGTCGTAGCCGGTCTGGGTGGGCAGGTCGAAGGCCACCGACAGGCCGGTCTGCCCCTTGCTCAGGTTCATCCGGTAGAGCTCGTTGGACGCCTTCGCGGAGGAGTGCCCGGAGTAGGTGCGCATCAGCCATGGCCGATCCCGTTTTACAGTGTCCTGGCTCACAGTCGTGTCCTCAGCGGGGGCGGCGCTTGATCAGCAGGCGTCGCTCGATTTCGAAAATCTTGGCGGGGATCTTGTCCTTGCCCAGTTCGCGTTTGCTGTCTTCCTTGATAAACAAATCGGCCCCGTACTGCTCCAGGGCCGCCGCGGCGGAGATGTTCTTCACGCCGATCAGTTGCATGGTGACCACGGCGAATTCAGCTGTGCCGGGCACCTCTTCCACCGCCAGGATGCGACTGATCGCCCCCACCGTGTCGCCGGCGAAGGCGGGCTGGGTGTGGTAGCCCTCGGTGAAACCGAGCTCCCAGACCGCGTGTTCACTCACATCGCGGCTGGCCAGGCCGTCCAGCCAGGCGAACACCAGGCCGCCGTAGACGATGGGTTCGCCGCTCATCTTGCCGGAGAGTCCGCTGGAGAAAATACGATCGAAATGCAGGGGATGGCTGTTGCCCACCAGGTAGGTGAGGGCCATGTGCTCCTCGGTAATGGTGCGGCCGTTGGCGTGGACGATGATGTCGCCCGGCTTGAAGTCCTCGGCGTAGGTATTGGGCCCTGTGAGGCCCCGGGCGTAGGTGCCCCCGGCCAGCGGCAGCTCTATCCGCGGCTCTTCCTCTCCCGGGAAGGGCTCGGTGATGGCCGCGGCCGGCGTCGTCGGCAGGCGGTCACCGCGCCAGGCCACCATGATCTTGCGCTCGTATTGCAGTACCACATGGTCGTCCTGGTTGACGCTCACGGTGCGGATACGGGCGATGCCGGGCTTGTCCGGGCCGCGATCCTTGCGCTCCAGTACCTTGGTAAAGGCCCGCAGGGTATCGCCGTCGTAGACCGGGCGCAGGAACTGCACCTGGTAGTAGCCGAGGTTGGCAATCGCTTTTTCCGAGTCGTTCTGCACGCCCAGCGACAGGGTGACATTGAACACCATCTGCGGGCTGGCCGGCAGGTCACTGAAACCGTGGTCGAGGGCGTATTGCAGGTTGAGGTACAGCGGGTTGGCCTGCATGAAGGTGCGGGCGAAATCGAGCATGCTGGCGCGCTCGAAGGTGAAACCGCGGGGGTGCTCAAATACCTGGCCCGGCTCCAGCTCGTCCAGGTAGCGGCCGTACTGGGGCTGCCGGGTCCGCGCCAGGTCCACCGCGATATCCGCGGCGATCTCCGGTTGGGGTGTCAGGGGCAGGGAAAATGACATGGCCGACGTCCTCAGGCTGCGTTTTCGATCAGTGAGCGGGTGATGACTTTCAGGGCCAGGGTCTCTTCGGCGCCCTCGAAAATCGACAGTACCCGCGCATCCACGAAGTAGCGACTGACCGGCACCTCCTCCGCGTAGCCCATGCCGCCGTGAATCTGCAGGGCCTCGCGGGTAACCCACTCGGCGGTCTTGCAGGTAAACAGCTTGGCACCGCTGGCCTCCATGTCACCCTTGCCCTCATCCATCAGGCGGGCGACCCCATAGGTGATCTGGCGGCAGGCGGCGAGGTGCGCCGCGATGCGGGCCAGTTTTACCCGGGTGAGCTGGTAGTCGCCGATCGGGTGGCTGAACACCACGCGCTCTTTCGAGTAGGAGATGGCCCGCTCGAAGGCGGCGCGCATGACACCGACCGCCCGCCCGGCGGTCTGGATGCGGCCTCCCGCAAAACCGGCCATGGCGATGTAGAAGCCCTTGCCCTCGCCGCCTTCGCCGCCAATCATATTGTCGGCGGGCACAAAGAAGTCGTCAAAGAACAGCTCGTAGGAGTGCATGCCGCGGTAGCCGATAGTGGCGATGGCGCGGCCGGTCAGCTTGCCGCCTGTCTCCGGCGTGACCTCGAATTCATGGCCGTCGCTGCCGGGCTTTTCCACCAGGAACATGGACAGGCCGCGGTGACCCTGGGCGGGGTCCGGGTTGGTGCGGGCCAGTACCATCAGCACCCCGGCCTTGCCGCCAAAGGTGCACCAGGTCTTGGCGCCGTTGAGCAGCCAGCCGCCCTCGCTCGGGGTCGCCCTGAGCTTGACGCCGGCGACGTCCGAGCCATAGTTGGGCTCGGTGACCGCCACTGCGCACAGGGGCTCGCCCAGGGCGAGCTGCGGCAGCCAGTGTTGTTTCTGTTCCTCGGTGCCGCCCTTGAGCAGGGCGCGGGCCAGTATTTCAGGGCGGGTGATCAGGCTGCCGGCGGCGCCGAGAGAGCCCCGTGAGAGCTCCTCCGTCACCACGATCATGCCCATGGTGTCTTCCTTGTCATCTTCCTGCAGGCCGCCGTAGCTCTCGGGGATGGACAGGCCGAACACGCCCATCTCCTTCAGCGGCCCCAGGATGGCGTCGGGAATGATCAGGTCGTGCCGGTGTACGTCCTCGGCCAGCGGCATCACCACATCGTCGGCAAACTTGTGGAAGGTGTCGCGCATCATGGTGTAGCGTTCTTCCAGCAGGTCGGGCCCAAGGTCAGCGCCGCGGTCCACCACGTCCTGGCCGATAGCGGCGATATTGGCAGCGCTGAGCTGGCTGGCGAGAAACGCCGCGTGGGCGTCGAGCACCGCCGCGATATCGGCATCCGCCAGTTCGAAATCCGCGGGACGGGCCCGCAGGCGGGCGCAGCAGGCCGTGACAGCCTCGGCGCAGAACAGGGCGCAGAGGCGGCTGGTGAATTCGTCGGCGCAGGCGCGGGAGTGATCCAGCATGAAGCGGGCGGCGCAGCACTCGGCCCAGCACAGGGACAGCTCATAGGACACCAGCTGGTAGCCGTCGAGTTTCGCGTTGGACAGCTTGCCCGCATCGAGGGTCTTCGCCTTGAGTGCACTCAGGGCGCGGTCGATGAGGCCCTGTGTGTTGTGCAGCACATCCGCTGCATGGTCGAGTAATTGGCCGCCTGTCGCAGAGACGTCAGTCATGGTGCTTCCTGCCTTTTTGATGATCGGGATGATGGCAAGGGTTTACCGGAGTGAGACAGTACCCGGATCCCTCGCAGGAATGAGGGCGTTATTTTAGCCCCCGTGGCGGGGGCATACAACCACGATGGGGTGTTGCAACGGCTCGGGAACCGCATCCGAAAAAGCTTGCTGGAATATGGACAAAGACCCGGTTGCAGGATGGCAGGCCCCAAAATGACAAAACCCGGCGCGCTGGCCGGGTTTTGTGTTTTAACTTGAAGTAACCGTCCTTGCGGGCGGCTATGGTTTTGCTTACCAGTTGAAGCCCACACCGATGTTGTAGAGGTAAAGACCATCATTTGATCCGTTCTCAAAGCTATCAGTGCTGTCGAACAGCCATGAGTACTCGACGCCGAAGTTGATGTAGGTCTTCTTCAGTACATACAGCTTCATACCCAGTTCGATACCGGCGGCCCCGGTGTCGTCAACGACATCATCGTCACCGTAGATGTAGCCCAGGTTTGCGCCCAGGTAGGGGCGGTAGTTGCCGTCCAGGAAGTTGTACATGATGAAGCCGCGGGTTGCACCTGCCCAGCTGTTGCCGCCCTGGTCCTGATCCACGCCGTTGATGCTCTGGCGCAGACCTGTCTGCCACTTGTCAGTCAGGAAGTAGCCCAGTTCGCCGGAAACGCCGTAGGCGGTAGTGTCGAAATCAGTGTCACTGCTACCGCTACCTGAAACGGTAAATGAGCGGTCCCCTTTGACCGGGCCGTCGCCGGGAGCTGCGAAGCTGACCAGCGGGGCAGACAGAAGGACGGATGCAACCAATGCCAGAGTCTTGTTCATCTTACAGTACCTCTTCAAAAAGAATGTCAATTACGACAGGCTTGTGTGCCCTGTCAGTGGTGCGCATCTTGGGACAACAGCATCGAGAAAAATAGTAAATATTCAGCACCTTCGATGTGAGTTTGACACAGTATTTTTCGGGAATAACGATGATCGATATCAACAGTGAATGCCTGTAAAACCGGGTTTTCGCCCGCACACGAGAAGCTCCGGGCAGGGTCGCCCGGTGTTGCCTCCGCCGTGTCGGCTTCGGTATGCTGACCACCCTTTTAAAGACGCAGCTGACAGCGACTGTGTCAGCCCCATGGAGCCCGAACATGACTATCAGACCCCGTCGTTCCCTTCTCTACATGCCCGGTTCCAACCCGCGGGCCCTCGACAAGGCCCGCAGCCTGCCGGCCGACGGCCTGATCCTCGACCTCGAGGATGCGGTGGCCCCTGACGCCAAAGCCCTGGCCCGGGAGCAGATCGTCGCGGCACTTGCCGAGGGCGGCTACGGCCACCGGGAGCTGCTGGTTCGCATCAACGCCCTGTCCACCGAGTGGGGGGCGGACGATGTTCGCGCGATCGCCGCGGCCCCAACGCCGCCCGACGCGATACTGATACCCAAGGTTTCCACCGCGGAGGACGTAAAAGAAGCGATCTCGGCCTTTGAGTCGGCGGGGTGCCGCGCCTCGGTCGACTTCTGGATCATGATCGAAACCCCCTTGTGCATTCTCAACATAGCTGAAGTCACCGGGGCCCACCCACGCCTGAAAGGTATCGTGATGGGCACCTCCGACCTGTCGAAGGATACACGGGTGCGCCATACGCCCGATCGGCTGGGTTTTATGGCGGCCCTGAATCTCAGCGTTTATGCGGCCCGGGCCCACGGCCTGGAGGTGATCGACGGAGTGCATCTCGACCTGGATGACGATGCCGGGCTGCGGGCCGCCTGCATCCAGGGCAGGGAGCTGGGTTTTGATGGCAAGAGCCTGATCCACCCCAGGCAGATCGCCGCGGCCAATACGACATTTGCGCCGGACGAAGCCGAACTGGACCAGGCCAGGGCCATTATCGACTGCTTCGAGCAGGCCCAGGCGGAAGGCAAGGGCGTTGTCGTGCTCAACGGCCGGCTGGTGGAAAACCTGCATGTGGAGGAAGCCCGGCGCCTGCTGGAGCTGGGGGAGGCCATCGCCGGCATCAGCTAGCCGGGTATGCTCTGGTCGGGTGGAATCCCGGGGTGGTTTTCACGCAAACCTTGATCCAGTCGCTACACCTGCGTCGCTGCCCGCGCTAGTGTTCCGGTTTCGTTTGCATACCGGGAGGCGAGATGGAAAAGCTGAGTTCACAGGACGCGGGCTTCCTCAAGATAGAGTCCGCCCACTGCCCGTTTCACGTTGCGGGGCTGATGATCCTGAAACTGCCCGCGAACGCGCCCAGCGACTACGTGCGGCAACTGGCGCGAAAATGCGGCCGGCTCAATGAGATCTGGCCGCTGTTCAACAAGAAGCTGCATGACCCAAACGACCTCTCGGCCGCAGCCTGGGTCCCCGCCGATGACTATCGACCGCAGCGGCACGTGCTGCACTACGCGCTGCCCGCTCCCGGGCGTATGGATGAGCTGCTGCGCCTGGTCACCCGGGCCCATGAGCGCCCGCTGGACCGTTCTCGCCCGCTCTGGGAGATGCATGTTGTCGAGGGCCTGAGCGGTGATCGCTTTGCCCTGTACTGCAAGGTCCACCACGCCCTGGTGGACGGTGTGGGTGCGATGAAAATGATGCAGGCGTTCTTCAGCACCTCACCGGAAGAAAAAATCGATTTGAATCGACTGCACCCGACGCCGGAAAAACACGAAGTTCATCACTCCCTGTTCCAGACGCTCGGTGATATGAGCCGCAGCATGCAAAAACAGTACAGGGCGCTGCCCGAGTTGTCCCGCCTGCTGGCGCATATGGGGGCTGATGCACTGTTGGGCAAGCAGGATGTGATGCGCCTGCCCTTTACCGCCCCGCGATCAATATTCAACACACAGCTGGATTCCAGCCGGGCGATCATGGTCTGCGACCTGTCCCTGAACGGCGTCAGGAAAATCGCCCGCCAGGCCGGGGGCTCGATCAACGATGTCCTGCTGGCGGTGTGCGGCGGTGCCCTGCGCCAGTATCTTCTGGCCCGGAAGGCGCTGCCCAAACCTTCCCTGATTGCCGGTATGCCGGTTTCCCTGAAGCGTTCGGGAGAGGAGGGGGGCAACCGGCTCAGTTATATCATGGGCCCCTTCTTCACCAACGAGAGCGACGACTGGCGGCGCCTGCAGCGGGTGATAAAAGTGACGCGGGGCGCCAAGGCGGAACTGGGCAAGGTGTCTACCACCGCGGCGGAGGACTACTACGCGCTGCTCATGGCGCCGACAATACTGCTGACCATCGCCGGCCAGGCCACGCTGGTGCGGCCGGCGATCAACGCGATATTCTCAAATGTGCCCGGGTCACGGGAGAAACTCTATATCGAGGGGGCGGAACTTGAACAGATGTATCCCCTGTCTATCGTCACCGACGCCATGGGCCTGAACATCACCGTGGTGAGCCATGCCGGCAAGTTGTGCTTTGCCATTGTCAGTTGTCCCACGGAGCAACCGGGCATCGAGGGCCTGGGAAAACTGCTGAAGCAGAGCTATCGGGACCTGCAGGCCGCCGCACGCAAGGCCTGAGCGCGCGGCTGAGAACCCGCCTCAGTCCGCGGCCGCCGGATTTGCCCCCAGCCAGCGCAGGCTGGCCCTGGCAGTTCCCGGTGCGAGGATCTGCGCCACCGGCGGCATGACGACGCCCAGTACCTCATCCGTCTGCCACGGCGGGTTGACGAAGGCCATGCCGGAGCCGTACATGCCGCTGTCCTCAGAACGTTCTGTGACCGTGAGTTCGCTGAGCAGAATGCTCCCGAGGCCCGCCCGTTCCAGTTCAGACAGCAGTTCCAGGTGCCTCGATGCCGGCAGCAGCGGATACCAGATGGCATAGGTGGCGTTGGCCCAGCGCCGGTGCGCGCCGGCGATCAGCGCGGCGATGCGCCGGTACTCGTCCTTTACCTCGTAGCTCGGGTCCAGCAGCACCAGTCCTCGCCTGACCGGCGGCGGCACCAGTGCCACCAGCCCCTCGTAACAGTCCCTTGCATGCACGCTGAAGCGCGGATCGGCCCCGATATTTTTCTTCAGGGCGCGCTGTGACTGCGGGTGCAGTTCAAACAGCAGTGCCCTGTCCTGCTCCCGCAACCACTGCCTGGCGAGTGCCGGCGAGCCGGGGTAGTGGCGCAATTCGCCATTGGAGTTGAGCGCCGCCACGCTCTGGAGATAGGCCTCGAGCGCGGGCGAGCCCGCGCCGGGCGCAGTGGCCCATAATCTGCCGATACCATTGGTGTATTCCCCGGTCCTGCGGGCCTGCTCACTGCCAAGGTCATAGTCGCCGGCGCCGGCGTGGCAGTCGACATAGGTGAAGGCCTTGTCCTTTTTCAGGAGTGACTGGAACAGTACGCGCAGGCACAGGTGCTTGTGTACGTCGGCAAAGTTGCCGGCATGGTACTCGTGCTGGTAGCTCAACATAGGCCGGGGCTGCGCATTCTTGCCGCCACAGAGACTGCCTGCCGGGGTCGCACGCGGTGCCGATACTAGGGTTGCGGGAAGTGGTTTGGCGACGTACAACCCGCCAGCACAAGCGGCAGGTCCAGGACAGCGGATTGCAAACGTACTGACATGTGAATACTCCCTGATATGGGCGAGACTGCGTCTGGCGCGGCCAGAGATAGTAGTCGGGAAAGGGGGGGCGTTCAAGGCGAGCCCTTACTGATGCCAGCCCGCTGTGCCGGCCTTACCAATGCAGTGGCTAAGCTCACTGGAAATCGTTCCGGTAAATCCCGCAGCTGCCGAGCCGGCGCTCGATCTCGCTGTTGACCAGCGCGTAGGCGGCGCTGTCGAGGTCTTCGTAGCGGGCCGTGAATTCCAGTGCCATCAACCCCTCAGGCAGGTCGTTGAAACCGGGCATATAATCCGCCTCCTGCACCCGGTTCGCCATGTAACGCTGCAGATCGCGCGCCCTGTCGCCCAGCGCCAGTTCCGCCAGGGATACGCCGGCGCGGTCTGCCAGCAGGTCCGCGAAACTGAAACCCGAGCCGCCACGGGAATCGTCCACTTCCTTGAATACGCCCATCCTGTCCGCCAGGGCGCTGCCGCCGGCAGCGGTTATGGCCGCTGAAACACTGAAGTGCCTGGCCAGGTCGCCTCTGCCGCCCAGGGTCAGGTTGAAGGGCCCGGGATGGGTCCGCCCCTCGATGGCCTCCGGGCCCACCAGGTGTTCGATGGACTTGCCGCTGGCCGTCATCCCCAGCGCCAGCAACATGGCGCGGTTTTCAGCCGCCGCATCGTTATTGCCGACGCTGCGCTGCAGCGCCAGGGCGAACAGGGGTTGCAGCAGTCGATCCAGTGACACCGGGCCGCGGCCCAGGGACCGGGACTGGCGGGCGATTTCATCGTAGTACGCGACAATGCGCTGGCGGTCCTCGGTTCCCAGTAACAGCTCACGCCCGGTCGATTGCAGACGCTGCGCCAGGCCGGACTGCCACTGATAGACAATAGTCAATGTCCGGGGCTGCACCGTGATGGCTTTAACCGCCGCCAATGCGTCGCGATACTCTGCCGAACGCCAGGCGAGGTAGTGGTCGGCGACGGCGATCACCGGGGTCAGCAACCAGCCCGGCAGCGCGCTATTGCCGAAGCCGAGCCGCTCCAGGGCCAGCAGCGCCCCGTCTTGTGCCAGTTGCGCCGACAGGTTAAGGAATTGTCCCAGCGGGTTGTCGGGCAGCGCGAAACTGTAATCGAGACTCACGCTGCCCTGACCCAGTTGCACCCGCAGTGCCTGGCGCTCCGCGTGCGGAACCGCCCAGTTCAGTAGAAGATTGAGATCGCTTTCGCTGATCTCCATTTCCCGGGTCTCACCGTCGCGGAGGCTTCTCGGGTCGTGCTGCTCCAGCAGCTCCCTGATCCTGCCAAGGTCCTCCTGGCCCAGACCGTCCGCCCCGGGGACCAGCGGCTGCGCCTGTATGGCAGACAGCAGCAGCCAGGCCGGCAGGCCCAGGAACAATACCGGCGCCAGCAGCATTAGCCGCAACAGCAGTTTCAATGCGTTCTACTGCCTGCCGCTGGCGGCTGTTTTTGGGTTTGCCGGCTGAGGCACTCCCGCAGGTGCTTCAGTTCCCCGGCTCCTCATAGATGACATAAATCTTCCTGGTGTGCTCCAGTACTTCCCATTCACCCTCGAAGCCGGCGGGAATGCAGACATTATCGCCGGCGCACAGGACCATTTCATTGCCCTGCAGGTCCCTGATAATGGATTTGCCCGACAGAATATGAAAATACTCATGCTCGGTGTATTTCACTTTCCAGCTGCCCGGCTCAGCGCCCCACTCGCCTGCAAAAAAGCGATTCGCAGCTGCAAAGTGCAATGTGTTGCTCTGCTCGGGGTTGCCTTTCAAAAGGCGCTCCGCGGGTGTGGGGTAACGCTCTTCACTGGCGCTACTGGTGGCAAAGTTGACGAGGTCGGCGACGGTCTTGATCATGACATGTTCCTGGGTTTCCGGGTGAGTGGGGGTGTATAGTCGTGGCAAGCAGCGAGCAATTGTAGAATAATACAGGTCAGCTGCATTATTCAGAAAACAGAACAGGTGAAGCCCCGGCACCTTGGCAGCGCGCGGTATGGGGTGCAGGTCCTTAACGCGACATAATCACGGAGATAGACAATGGCTAAAGCTAAAACGAAAACAGCGGCAAAGACGAAAGCGTCGGTAAAGAAAAAACTGAGCGGCCTTGATCTGGGCAAGTACCTGGAAGAATTGAAAATTGGCAGCTACAAGCTTGACGATGTGCTCGAGGGCACCAGCAAGAACGTCCAGGCTATCGCTGACGCCAACCGCGCAATCGTCGATGGATATATCGATATCGCCAAGCGCCAGTACGACATGCTGAAGGATCTTCTGGATGACCTGAAGAAGGTGAGCGGCGACCGTTCCGACATCGTCAAGGAACTCAAGAAGGTGGTTGAACAGGCCCGCAAGGACGTACAGGTTCTGCAGAAAATGGCCAGCAAGACCAATGCGGCGGCCCAGAAGATCGTCAAGAAGCGTTCCGAGGCAAACCTGAAGGCGTGGAAGAAGCTGGTAGCGGACACCCGCAAGGCTCTCTCCGGCAAGGGTGCCCCTGCCAAGAAGAAAGCTGCGGCCAAAAAGACTGCGGCCAAAAAGAAGGCGGCACCCAAAAAGACTGCGGCAAAGAAAAAGCCTGCGCCAAGAAAACGCCTGCCGCCAGGAAGAAAGCAGCTCCTCGCAAGAAAGCGGCTCCCAAAGCCAAGGCATCGTAAAAGCAGGCCGCTACCGGCACGTCTGTTTTCCCCAGGCTACCGCCCCCGATTTGCAGCTGATCGGAGGGCGGTAGCCCTCAGATCTCCTCCTGATTTCATTTACGTTGACTTGACGCAAGGATATCTGACGCTTCTGGGTTCATGATAAGCGCCCTGTATTCAACCGCTTATTGTCGGGAGGTAATTTATGGCGACCGCTCCTTCAACACAGTCAGACTCCAGTCCATTACGTATCGTCGGCAAGCTCGGTGACGCCTTCGACCGGATGGAAGGACGCATTCGTGAACGCGCCTACCAGATCTTCAAGGCCCGTGGCAACGGGCACAGGGATCCGGTAGCCGACTGGCTGCAGGCCCAGTTGGAGGTCCTGACGCCGGTGGAGCTCGTATTGAAGGAGCAGAAGAAAAATGTCCTGGTAGAGGGCAGCCTGAAAGGATTCACGCCGGAGGAGATCGAGGTAGAGGTGGGCGCGGAAGACCTCCGTGTCTTCGGTTCTCACAGGGAGTCTGGCACCGGGAAAAAGTCCGGGGCGACGGAATCATTTGCCGAAACCAGGCATTTTTTCCAGGCCATCCCACTGCCCTGCGAGGTCGATGCCGACAAATGCACTGCCAAACTCCTGAAAAACGGCAAACTGGTAGTGACGCTGCCAAAGAAAACCTGATTGCCCTGGCCGGCGCCCGGGCGCAGGCCGTCAATTCAGTCCGGCACCGCCAGCCTGGCCAGTTCGTCAACCCGGGACAGGTCGGGCACGTCGAGAAAGTCTGCCTGTGCGTAGCTGGGGTTGGGATAGGTGTAAAAACCCTCACCGCTCTGTGCCCCCAGCTTCCCCCGGTCGAGTAAGTACTCCTTGATGTAGCGGGCATTTTTCAGCTGCTGTTCGTCCCCGCTCAATTCTCCCCAGTAGCTCGAAATATTGTAGGCGGTGGTCATTCCCACGATGTCCAGCATGCCGCAGGGGCCCAACTGGCAACCGCGATTGGCAATCATGAAGGTGCGATCAACCGTCTCGGGGGTGGCCACCCCGTTGACGACCAGGGT
>JAZBNW010000339.1:0-5613 GCA_036350855.1 Halieaceae bacterium | reverse complement strand
GCACTCGCCTGCCCCCTGAACGACCCGGCAACGGGTGGCACCGATTCGGGCAAGCGCGCCACGGCCACCGGGATATGGTCCGCACCCACGATGGTACCGCTGGTGGGATCAAACCCCTTCCACCCCGCCCCGGGGAGGTAGATCTCGGCCCAGGCGTGGGTCGCTCCGGCATCAGTGGACAGGGGTGCATGCAGATAACCGGTGACAAAGCGGGCAGCCAGCCCGAGCTCCCGGGCGGCTTCCATAAACAGCAGTGCGAAGTCGCGGCAGGAGCCGGTGCGCCGGGCCAGGGTGGTACTGGCACTCTGCACCCCGGGCTCCTCCCGCACCCGGTAGGTCATGTTCTCATGGATGGCGGAGGTGAGGCGCTGCAACAGGCCATAGGTCTGGATGGGCTCGCCACGGCGCCAGACACCGCTGATCCAGCCCCGTAAATCCGCCATGCCGCCGGCGCCAGCGTCAGCCATATAGGGCGACAGCAGTACCAGGTCGTCCGGCTGGTAACTGAAGGGGTAGGCCACCGCATACTCCGCCACCAGAAAATCCAGCGGGTTTTCCAGGTATTGCTGGATGATGACCTCGCTCTCTATGGACAACTGCCGCGCCGGCTGGGTGAATGAGGCGATGGCCACCGAATTACTCTCCACATCCCGGTGCCAGAGCACATCTGCCGGTGGTGATATCTTCAGGCTGAAGGATTCGATCCGCAGCTCGTGGTCTTCCCGGGGGCGCAGGCGCAGGCTGTGAGGCCCCAGCGTGACAGGCGCCGTAAAGTTATAGTAGGTGCGGTGAAGAATTCTATAGCGTTGCATTCGCGGCCTTGCTCCATCCGTCCGCCAGACAATTGAGGTATCCGCGGTCTTCCCGGTTGCGCCGGGATAACGCCTTACCCGGGGTTGCCATCATGGACCACCACAGCGGCGGAAGATAGTCTGGCGACTGGGCCCGCCAGGTACCTTTTTCGACCAATTCTCAGTAGAATCGCGCCAGATCCGGCTGCACAGGACTCAAATCCAGACCGTGTATCCGTGACTCCCCGGGTCGTGCCGGGAGGTGGCGCGGCCCATGCACGAAGGGTTTGCTGCGGGTATTGTTCGATCATCGGCATTCGCGGACGCAAGCGCAATCAACCGGATATTTGCGGCTACTTTTATAACAATTATTCCAGGAGCACCCAGTGAACACACTTTTCGCAGTCAACCGAGCTGCCACCCCCGGCACACTGCTGTCTCTGGGGCTGGTTTCCGCCCTCGCGCTGGCGGGGTGCTCAGGTAGCAACTCCAATAACTCCTCCAGCGGGCCGGAAGAGCCTGAAGTCCCCGAGCTGTTCGACCGCGCCTACTATGTCCTTCCACCCGGAAACTACGGTGGCCTGCCCCCCAACGACAATTCACTTGATCAGTTGCCACTTTACGACGGACTTACTCCCCTGCGCGGCAACGTGACAGACGCGGACATCGAGCAACTGTTCATCCCGGAAAACTTCGAGCCTGTGGGCGAAACCCGCGAGGAGGGCACCGGACGCCCGGGTACGACAATCCTCTATGACGAGTTCGGCATCGCCCATGTCAGCGGCGAAACCCGCGAGGACATGATCTTCGGCGCCGGCTGGGTGACAGCCCGTGACCGGGGTCTGTGGTTGAGCGTGGGGCGTGGTCCCGCACGGGCCGCGGTGGCGGACGTGCCCGGTATCGACGCCTTCGGTATCATCGTCAACCTGCAGTCCTTTGTCCCCAGTGCCGCGGCGGAGCAGCTGGTGACTGATCAGGTCGATCTCATCGTCGAAGTCTACGGCGATGAGGGCCGGCAAATGGTGGCGGATGCACAAGCCTACGCCGATGGCATCAACGCCTACTGGGAGGCCACCGGCAGCGATGAACCACCCTTCACGGTGAACGATGTCGTCGCCATTACTTCCCTGATCGGGTCGATTTTCGGCGCGGGCGGCGGCGGCGAAGCGTCCAATGCCGAGTTTCTGGCAACCCTGATCGAGGGGCTGGGCGACGGGCCGGGGCAGCTGGCCTGGGAAGACGCCATGTTGTTCGATGACCCGGAAGCGCCGACCACGATCGATACACGTTTCGAGTACGGCCCCCTGACCGGCGGAAACGTCACCGGCTCAGCGGTGATCGACAAGGACTCCGTGGTCTCGATCGATCCTCGCGATCCCGACCTTGTTGCGGCTTCGGGCCCCAATACGCAGGGCGCCCTTGTCCCGGCCGCAGGTTTGCCACCGGCGCGTATGGCTTCCAACTTCCTGATCGTCAACTCGCCACAGTCGGTCAACGGCACCAACCTCGCGGTCATGGGCCCGCAACTCGGCTTTTACTACCCGGAGATCGTCCAGCAAATTCACCTCAGTGGCCCGGGAGTCGAAGCCCAGGGCGTGGCGGTGCCGGGGCTTTCCATGTATCTCCTGATCGGGCGGACCCGTGACTACGCCTGGAGCCTGACCTCCGCCAACCACGACGTGCGGGACGTCTTTGCCGAGCTGCTGTGTAACCCGGATGGCTCCGAGGCCACCCTGGCGTCACGCCATTACGAGTTCGATGGTGAGTGTCGTCCCTTCGAGATTTTCGATGCCGGCACACTCGACGGCGTGCCCATTCGCTATCCGGTGTCGGTGCACGGTCCGATGACAGGGACCGCCACCTCCAACGGTCGCCCCATCGCCCTGACCAGCCAGCGCTCGACCTTCGGCCGCGACGGCCTGAATCTGGCGGGCCTGAAGGCCATGACCGAGGGAACAGCAACTACCCCGGAGAAATTCTGGGAATCCGCCAATAATTTCGGCTTTACCTTCAACTGGGGCTATGTGTCGCGCAGCAACGTCTCCTATTTTTCCTCCGGCCTGTTGCCGGTGCGCGCATCGGGCCTGGACCGGCGCCTGCCCACCTGGGGTACGGGTGACTATGAATGGCAGGGGTTCCTGACCCTGGAGCAACACCCTCACGCCGTGGATGGCCCGGCGGGGCGTATCCTCAACTGGAACAACCAGTCGGCGCCGGGCTTCATGCACGGTGACAACACGCCCTACGGCTCGGTTCACCGGGTTCAGTTGTTCGACCAGTTTCCCGAGCAGATCGACCTGGCCGGCCTGGTCGGCGTCATGAACCGGTCCGCCACCGAAGACACCAGAACACCGGCCTGGCCGGCGGTGAGCGAGGTATTGCGCGGCGCCGAGGCGCCCAGCGCGCTGGCATCGGCGGTTATCAACCTGCTCGACGAGTGGGTGGCCGATGATGCGCCGCGACTGGATGCGGACGACGACGGCTTCAACGACCACGCGGGCCCGACCATCATGGATGCGCTCTGGGAACCCCTGGCGAGGGCGGTGATGCAGCCGGTTTACGGCGACCTGGTTGACGAACTCGACCAGATTCGCGATCTCGGTGGCAGTCCGGAAAGTGCCTCGGTCAGCAGCCCCCCCGGCGCCAGCTTCGTCGACAAGGACCTGCGCACCCTGCTGGGCAAGGAGGTACAGGGCAAATTCAACCTCAGCTACTGCGGCAACGGCGATCTCGATGCCTGCCGGGCCTCACTGTGGCAAGTCGTTGAGGACGTCAGCCAGGAACTGGCCGTGGAGCGCGGCAACGACCCCTCGACCTGGCTTAAAGAGGGTGCCCGGCTGGGCTTTACCCCCGGGCTCATCCCCGCCACCTTCCGGGCGACCAACCGGCCCACATTCCAGCAGGTGCTGGAGTTCGTGCCAGAGGGTTCTTCTTCGGCAGGCGGGTGAACTCGAGAGACCAGGGTTAACCCGTGGGCCAGTTGTAGCTGGCCTGCAGCCCCAATGGCATACCCAGCCACCAGTAAAACAGCAGGAACAGCGTCCAGGCGACGATAAAGGTGATGGAGTAGGGCAGCATCAGGGCGGTGACCGTGCCGATACCGGTCTGCGACACGTAACGCTGGCAGTAGACCACCACCAACGGAAAATAGGGCATCAGCGGGGTGATGATATTCGTGGTGGAGTCGCCGATGCGGTAGGCGGCCTGGGTAAGATCCGGCGAAATACCCAGCTCCATCAGCATCGGGACGAAGATGGGTGCCAGCAGCGCCCACTTCGCTGATGCGGAGCCGACGAACAGGTTGAGAATCCCGGTCAGCGCCACAATACCGGTTATCGTCAACGGTGCCGGCAAGCCCATCGACTTCAGCCACCCGGCGCCCTCCAGCGCCAGCAACACCCCCAGGTTGGACTGCACGAAGGCGTAGATGAACTGGGCTATGAAGAACATGATCACCAGGTAATAGGCCATGTTGTTCATTGCCGATGTCATTCCCACGATGACGTCACGGCTGCTCTTCACGGTGCCGGCTGCAAGGCCATAGACGACACCCGGCACCAGGAACAGGACAAAAATCAGCGGCACGATTGACGCCATCAGTGGCGCCCCGCGTTCGGTCAGTGAGCCCTCCGGGCCGCGCCAGGCCGAGTCGATCGGCCAGGCCGACAGGACCAGCAGGCCAACCGCGATCGCCAGGGTCAACAGCCCGAGGCGCAGGGCCTTGCGCTCGTGGTCCAGCAGGGACTCCATTGCGGGCTGCTCCCCGATATCCGCGTCCACCGGATTGTCAGCCAGGCGGGGCTCGACCACCCGGTCGGTTATCAGCCAGCCCAGGCCGATGATGAGCAGCGAGGAAACGGCGGTAAAGAAGAAGTTATTGAGTGGATTAAGGGATACCCCGGGCTCGATGATCTGGGCGGCGGACTGCGATATTCCCTGCAGCATCGGATCGATGGCGGAGGGGATGAAATTGGCGGAGAAACCACCGGAGACACCGGCAAAGGCCGCGGCGATACCCGCCAATGGATGCCGGCCAGCGGCGTGAAAAATGATGCCACCCAGGGGAATCACCAGCACATACCCCGCATCCGCCGCGGTGTGGCTGACAATTCCCACAAGAATGATCATGGGCGTCAGCAGCCAGCGCGCGGTAACCCCCAGCATCGCCCTCAGGGCACTGTTGATGAAACCGGTATGCTCGGCAACGCCGATACCCAGCATCGCTACCAGCACGACCCCGATCGGATGAAAGTGCGCAAAGGTCGTGACCACCGAGGAAAGGAACTGCGTCATTGCAACCGGGGACAGTTGGTTGACGACAACAAGGGCCTCACCCGTTCGCGGATCGATCAGGTCGTAACTGAAAAGTGAAAAAAACCAGGACAATATCCACACCGCGACCAGCAGCCAGATAAACAGCACCGCCGGATCGGGTAACTTGTTGCCTATCCGCTCTATCGCCGCCAGGGTGCGTCGGCTGAACTGTGAGTTCCGCGCAACTGGTGGCGCCATCGGTGAAATCTCCGGGGAAACGAGGGCCCAGTCTACGTTCGGCGGCGCCACGATACAATCCGGGCCATGCCACGGCAAAGGCGCGCTGGCGCCAGGGCCGGCGGTCGTGGCACTATCAGTGACAAGCAGGACCCCGGACTTACCCGGCAGGCTTCGACGGATGCAATACCGGCCCGGACATCCCCCGGCCACTTCCAACCGACAGGACTTATCCTATGAACGACACACCAGGTCCTGGCACCGCAGAGTCAAAGCTGGACGCGGGCGCCATTATCCATTCCACCGCCGGCATCATCTCCCTGGTGGTGGG
>JAZBNW010000338.1:0-23255 GCA_036350855.1 Halieaceae bacterium | reverse complement strand
TTTCCCCGCCTGCACCAGCTATGCCCCACTGGCCCGTTACTACCCTGATGCCAAGGTTGTGCTGACGGTGCGGGATCCGGAAAAATGGTTCACCTCAGTCCAGGGCACTATCTTTGGCAGGGAATGGATAGAATTCCTGCACGGCTCCGAGGCCGGCGCTTACATGAAGGCGACGATCAACGACTACTTCGATGGCCGGATGCATGATCATGACCATCTCATTCGGCGATTCAATGAACATGTTGCGGATGTCAGGAACAGCATTGAGCCGGAGCGCCTGCTCGTCTTCGAAGTGGCCGATGGTTGGGAGCCACTGTGCAACTTCCTCGAGAAACCCGTCCCCGAGGGAGCGTTCCCCCACATCAATGATACCGAGGCAGTACAGGGGATTATCAAATCCATCATGGACAACGGGTTTCAGGCGACCCTTGGCTACCGGGGTTAGCGCAGTCGCGTTCAGGGTGGGCATGGACGACCGTAATCCAGAAGCACATCCGGCCGGGTGGTTTGAAACTCCCGCGCTTCACTGCACGAAACCTGGTCCGATATGCTCAGGCGTTCCAGGGCGAGCATGTCCACCAGCGGGTCGAGCTCCGTGAGGGGATTGGCGTAGAGGTCGAGAGCTGTCACGCTGTCCAGCCCCGCCAGCGCTGTGAGGTCGCTTATCTGATTGAAGCGCAGGTTCAACTCACGCAGCGCCGACACGCTCGCCAGCGGGTTGAGGTCGCTCAGTTGATTGTAACTCAGGCTCAATTCGACCAGTTCCGGCAGGCCCGAAAGCGGGTTCAGGTCGCTTACCTGGTTGTCGTCCAGGCTCAATTCGACCAGGCCCGGCAGCGCGGCCAGCGGCCCGATATCGCTGATTTGCTGGTGCTCGAGACGCAGCCGGGACAATTTCTGTAAGGTGGCCAGGGGCGACAGGTCGGTTACTTTGCCACGCGGTTCGTAATCCAGCTCCCACCACCTCATGGTCAGGGACTCGAGACTGGCCAGGCCCGCCAGAGGACCCAGGTCGCCTGTTATCACGGCGTCCTCCAGCACCAAATCCCGCAGATTGACCAGGCCGGCCAGCGGGGCAAGCCCCCCTGCCCCCCAGGTCAAGTCTCCCGGGAGCACCAGATACTGCAGGGCCGCCAGCGAGGAAATCGTGTCTATGTCCTGGATACGCGGGCTCCCGCTCAAATTCAATGCGCGCAGCTGGCCCAGCTTGTCCAGTGCCGGCAGCTGTGCCAGTGAGGCATTTCGCAGCAGGCCCAGCTCTTCGAGGGCTTCCAGGTTGTTTACAAAGCTGTAGTCCTGGGTATCGAAACACCCGTAAAGGGTGAGCAACCGCAAGCCCGACAGCCCGGCGAGAGGGCTGAAATCGTCCACGGGGCTTGTGGCCGAACCCGCGCACCCGCCGGCATCGCTGAAATGAATGACGCCCGCGAGCTCCAGTTCACGCAGCCCGGACAGGCTGCCCAGCGGCTCGATATCTGCAGCGCTGTGGCCGGTCAGGTGCAGGCTGGCGACGGATTGCAGGCCCGTCAGCGGCCCCAGGTCGCTGACAGCGGCATCAAGCAGGCGCAGATCGAGGCGGCTCAGGCTGACGTTCGGCAGGTCGGCAAAAATCTCAAGTCCCCCCAGCGATGCAATTCCCAGGTTAGCGCAGTTCAGCTCCTCGATTTCATCGGCATAGAGCCAGCCAGCACCGACAGCCTCGCGCTGCACACAGCCGGCGAGGTTCGGGTCGGCAAACTCGAGCGCAGACACCAGCTGGCGCTCATCCGGGCCAGCCTGGCCACCCCCACCGGACCCGCCATCGCATGCCGTGAGCAGCAACCCGCTAAAGAGCATGGAAACAACGAAGGATCCGGCCTGGGGGCGCATGGGCTTGCGGGGCGATTGCAGCTTGGGGTTCGGTCGGGACGTATAAAGCCAGGAAGAAAGGAGCGATTTCATGGGCAGAGACACCTCCTGCAGAGGCAAACGTACCACCCACGGACCGGGACGGCCGGGATGACAGCGCGAGTCTACGCCCGTGTCACGCCCCCCGCATAGAGAAATTGTGCAGCCACAACTCGACCGGGTTTCCCCGGCCGGGTCTCGCTGCACTGCTTCACTTCACGTTGAGATAACGCTCGGTGAGTTTGTCGATGGACCAGGAGTCGGGCTTCTGGCTCGGGGGAAAGTCCTTGAAGGTGGAAAGGAACTGGGCCATCACCGCGGTACCCCTGTAGCCCTGGGGCGCCTTGTCGATCATCCAGTCCCAGTAGGTATTGGAATTGTGATCGGCCCGCTCGAAGGGGTCCCGGCGCAGGTTGAAGATTTTGAACATGCGCAGGGTGACGAAGGGCTCGGCCCACAGGGCCATGGTCTGGGCGCGGTTCTCGGCGAACACCAGTTTCCAGTCCCCTACCCGGATGCCCACGGGCATGCCGCTGTCTTCCAGGTAAATATACTCGCGCCGGGGCGCCTGCTTGACCCCACCGGTCAGGTAGGGCAGGAAGTTGTAGCCATCCAGGTGCAGCCTGGCTTTCTTGTTGCCCACCTGCCTGCCCTTCAACAGATCCTGCTTGAGATTGGGGTCACCGGCGATCGCGGCTAAGGTCGGCATCCAGTCCAGGTGCGCCATGATCTCGTTGGAAATCTGTCCGGGCTTGATTCTGGCGGGCCAGCGGACCATGGCGGGCACGCGGTAGGCGCCCTCCCAGTTGGTGTTCTTCTCGCTGCGGAAGGGGGTAATGCCGGCGTCGGGTCAGGTGTTGAAATGAACCCCGTTGTCGGTGGAGTAGAAGACGAGGGTGTTGTCGGCAATCTTCAGCTGGTCCAGCTGGTCCAGCATCTGGCCGACCAGCTTGTCATGGGCCACCATCACGTCGTTGTAATCACCCTGGCCTGACAGGCCCTTGTTTTTCTCGGCGATGTGGGTGCGGAAATGCATACCGGTGGTATTCAACCAGACGAAAAAGGGCTTGTTGGCCTTGACCGCCTTGTCGATGAACTTTTTCGCGCCCGCCACGAATTCCTCGTCGGCGGTCTCCATGCGCTTGCGGGTCAGGGCACCGGTGTCCTCGATGCGGCCATCGGCATAGGAGTGAATCACACCGCGGGGGCCGAACATCTTGCGAAAGGCCGGGTCGGTGGGGTAGTCCGGGTCCTCGGGCTCTTCCTCGGCGTTGAGGTGGTAGAGGTTACCGAAAAATTCGTCAAAGCCATGGTTGGTGGGCAGGAAGGCGTCCTGGTCCCCCAGGTGGTTCTTGCCGAACTGGCCGGTGGCATAACCCTGGGTCTTGAGGACCTCGGCGATGGTGATATCCCGGTCCTGGATGCCCAGTTCGGAACCCGGCAAGCCCACCTTGGTGAGCCCGGTGCGCAGGCCGGACTGGCCGGTAATAAACGTGGAGCGGCCCGCGGTACAACTCTGGTCGCCGTAGTAGTCGGTAAAACGAATGCCCTCACTGGCTATCCGGTCAATATTCGGCGTGTGGTAGCCCATGATGCCGTCGCTGTACGCACTGATATTGGTGATGCCGATATCGTCGCCCCAGATCACCAGGATATTGGGCTTGTCCGCTGCCTGGGACGCCAGCGCGATGCCGGAACCCAGCACCAGCAGCACACGCGCCAGAATGTGTCGATAACTCATAGATGTCTTCCTTTTATTGGTCTGTTATGCGGTTGCTGTCTACCGAACGCCCGGTCCGGGTCGATCTGCCATCGAAGGGTTGTCTCGATCAGGCTGAACAGTATGGTCTATTGGCAACAGAATTCAACTGCCCCCCGAAACTGGCAAAATTCACCCCTTTTTTCACTGTCACAGCATTGCACTGTCACACGATATGGCTACCATGCGCCCCCTTGGCACGAGGCTTGCTGGACTAACAGCAGTCGGGCGTAAATGGGAACAAAAGAGCCGTTCTACCGTCCAAATGCCCCATGAGCAGGCAGTGTTGCGAGGGCCGCGCACCAGCGGGGAGCAGGCAGCACCGAAAACAGGTCATAACGTTTGAAAAAGGACAGGGATATGCAAACCAGCAAGCCGACAAGCGACCGACTGCGGCGAACCATTGACGATCTCATCATTGCCGAAATGTTTCTGGTGCAGGCGACTATCGAGAGCGCCACCGCCATTGGCGACGGGCTTTCCACCCTGGGCCGCCAGATCACCTCAGGTGATGCGTCGGGGGCCGCACCCGCGGACACGATCGGCCAGACCCTCCAACGCATCGCCGATGATGCCGTGGAGCCTTACACCAGCCGCTTCAGGTACCTGTGGGAGCTCAACAGCGACGACTGATTGACCTACTTTTCGCCGCGGGCCGCAAAGGCGGCCAGCTGCTCCGGGCTCGCCTCCCCCTGGTACTGCTCTTTCCACTGGGCATAGGGCATGCCGTACACCCGCTCGCGAGCCGCCTCGTAGTCCACCGCAGCACCCTCGGCCTCGGCCGCCGCGACATACCACTTCGACAGGCAATTGCGACAGAAGCCCGCCAGGTTCATCAGTTCGATATTCTGCACGTCCTTGCGGCTGTCCAGGTGCGCCAGCAGGCGCCGGAACACCGCCGCTTCAACTCTCGCCGTTGTATCGCTATCCATCTTCGGTTCGCCCATGGTCACTGCCCTCATTGCGTGACGCCTGACGATGCAGGCGTTCGGTCGTCGCACTATACCGGCATGTATTCGCCGCCATTCACATCCAGCGCTGCGCCGGTGACGACGCTGGCATAATCGGACGCCAGGAACAGTGCCGCCCGGGCACACTCCCCGTCGTCCGGTATCACCCCGAGTGGAATATTGCGGGTCACCTCGGCGATCAACTCCTCCTGCGACTTGCCGGACTGGCTGGACTGCCAGGCGAAATAACCCTCCACCGCCGGCCCCCACATCCAGCCCATATGGCAGCTGTTGACCCGGATCCCGTGCTGGCCGAGCTCGAGGGCCAGGTGTTTGGTGGCACTGCGCAGGGCAGACTTGGAAGCCCCGTAACCGCCCTGGGTCGCCAGCGGCTTGTGTTCGACCATGGTGCCGATCATGACGATGGCGCCACCGCCGGCGGCGATCATCGCCGGCACACAGGCCTGGGTGAGCTGCACGGTACCGAAAAAGTTCACATCCATCGCCCGCCGCCATCCGTCGAGGTTGGCCTGGGCGACAGGTTCGAAGCTACCCGGGTCGTAGGCGCTGTTGAACAGCACGTCGATGCGACCAAATTCCGCCAGTGCCTGGTCGGCCAGGGCCTGGCACTGGGCCTGGTCGGCGATATCCGTGGGTACCTTGAGTACCCGGGTGCCGTGGCCCAGGGCATTGATCGCCTGCTCCGCCGCATCGAGCTTGCGGGCGGTACGCGCGGCCAGCACCACCGCCGCGGCGCCCTCCGCCGCTGCCAGCACCGCGAGCTCCTGCCCCAGGCCGGGACCGATCCCCGACACGATGACTATCTTGTCCTTGAGTAGCATGTTGTATTTCTCCTGCTGTGGTGTGGACGACTGTTTATGGTGTTATGGCCGGTTCACTTGCTTGCGTTGGTCGAATCAATGCCCGACAGCGGGACAGGCCCTTCGAGCCGCCATGCGCTCAGGCGTACTGCAACGCCACCCGCTCGCTGCCGACGCAATCGCGCAACTCCTGCAACAGCTCATCGCTGGGCAACACCTGCCAGCGCTCACCCAGTTTCACCCGGGCCTTGCCACCGGCCTGGCGGTAAATGAGGGAGACCGGGCAGTGACCCCCCCCGGCCCCCGCCAGGGTTTTCTCCAGCCAGTCGGTGAGCTGCGAGTCCAGCATCTCGTCGCTTACCTCGATGGTGAGCTCCGAGACGTAATCCTGGCGCGCCTGCAACAGGCTGCGCACGCCCCGGGCACGCATCGCCAGGCCGCCGGAATAATCATCGTGCGCCACCGATCCCTCGACGATGACGATATTGTCCTTGCCCAGCAATTCGCGGTGCTCGGCGTAGGTGTCGGCATAAACGGTGACCTCGATACGCGCACTGCGGTCATCCAGTTGCAGTATCGCCATGGTGTCGCCGCGCTTGGTCTTCATGGTGCGGCTGGCGACGATCAGGCCCGCGAGGAACTGGGTGCCCTGCTTGTCCGGCCGCACCTCGGCGATCCGGGTCGGGGCGAACTTGCGCACCTCGCTCTCGTACTCGTCGATGGGGTGGCCGCTCACGTACAGGCCCAGGGTCTCCTTCTCCCCCGCCAGGCGCTGCTTGCCCGACCAGGGCCGCACCTGCCGGAAGGGGGCGTAGACATCGCCCGCGCCCCTGCCCTGGCTGGGCACCACGTCGCCGAACAGGTCGTCGATACCGCTGTCGCGGTTGCTGGCGCTTTGCTCCGCGGCCTTGAGGGCATCGTCCAGGCTCGCCATCAGTACCCAGCGGTCCTCGCCCAGTGAGTCGAAGGCGCCGGAGCGCACCAGTGCCTCGATCGCCCGGCGGTTGACCTTGCGCGGATCGGTGCGGCCGCAAAAATCAAACAGGTCCAGGAAGGGTCCGCCCGCGTCCCTGGCGGCCAGCACGTTTTCCACCGGGCCCTCCCCCAGGCCCTTGATCGCGCCCAGGCCATAAATAATCTCGTTGTCGGCGTTGACCGTGAACATATACTGACCCTCGTTCACGTCGGGCAGCTTGAGGGTCAGTTTCATCGCCCGACACTCTTCCACGAACACCACGATCTTGTCGGTGTTCTGCAGTTCCGAACTCATTACCGCCGCCATGAAAGGCGCGGGGTAGTGGGATTTCAGCCAGGCGGTCTGGTAGGACACCAGCGCATAGGCCGCCGAGTGGGATTTGTTGAAACCGTAACCGGCGAACTTTTCCACCAGGTCGAAGATCTTGATCGCCAGGTCGCCGTCGACACCCTTGGCGCGGGCGCCCTCCTCGAACACGGCGCGCTGTTTCGCCATTTCCTCCGGCTTTTTCTTGCCCATGGCGCGGCGCAGCATGTCCGCACCGCCCAGGGTGTAGCCCGCCAGTTCCTGGGCGATCTGCATGACCTGTTCCTGGTACAGGATAATGCCGTAGGTGGGTTCGAGAATCGGCTTCAGCGACTCGTGCTGCCACTGGGCATCGGGGTAGGAGATGGCCTCCCGCCCGTGCTTGCGATTGATGAAGTTGTCCACCATTCCCGATTGCAGGGGGCCGGGCCGGAACAGGGCCACCAGGGCGATGATGTCCTCGAAGCAGTCCGGTCGCAGGCGCTTGATGAGATCCTTCATGCCGCGGGATTCCAACTGGAATACCGCCGTGGTCTCCGCCGACTGCAGCAGCTTGAAGCTGGCCTCGTCATCCAGCGGGATCATGCCGATATCCAGCGGCTGCTCACCCTGGCCCTGGCGCACGGCATTGATCATTTTCACCGCCCAGTCGATGATGGTCAGGGTGCGCAGGCCGAGAAAATCGAACTTGACCAGGCCCGCCTCCTCCACGTCCCCCTTGTCGTACTGGGTGACCAGGCCACCGCCGCTCTCGTCGCAGAACAGGGGCGAGAAGTCCGTCAGTTTCGAGGGCGCGATGACCACACCCCCGGCGTGCTTGCCGACGTTGCGGGTGATGCCCTCCAACTGCACCGCCATATCCCAGATTTCCTGGGCCTGGGGGTCATCCCGCAGGAAATCCCGCAGGGGCTCTTCCTGTTCCAGGGCCTTGGCCAGGGTCATCCCCACTTCAAACGGGATCATCTTCGACAGCTTGTCGGCCAGGCCGTAGGACTTGCCCTGCACCCGGGCGACGTCGCGCACCACCGCCTTGGCGGCCATGGTGCCGAAGGTAATGATCTGGGAAACCGCCTCCCGGCCGTAGGCATCGGCCACATAGTCGATCACCCGGTCGCGCTTCTCCATGCAGAAATCGACGTCGAAGTCCGGCATCGAGACCCGCTCGGGATTGAGGAAGCGCTCGAACAGCAGGTCGTATTCCAGCGGGTCCAGGTCGGTGATTTCCAGGGCGTAGGCGACCAGCGACCCGGCGCCCGAGCCGCGCCCGGGACCGACCGGTATATCGTGTTGCTTGGCCCAGCGGATAAAGTCCATCACGATCAGGAAGTAACCCGGGAACCCCATCTGGACGATCGTATCCAGCTCGAAATCCAGGCGCGCGCGGTAGACTGCCTGTTGCTCGGCAAAGTCACTGGCGGCGGGGTCGAGGAGCACCGCCAGGCGCCGCTCCAGCCCTTCATGGGACTGCTGGCGAAAAAACTCATCGATACTCATACCCGCCGGCACCGGGTAGTCCGGCAGGAAGGGTTTACCCAGTTCCAGCACCACGTGGCAGCGCCGGGCGATCTCCACCGAATTGGCCAGGGCCTCGGGAATATCGCAAAACAGATCCGCCATCTCTGCCGGGGAGCGCAGGTACTGCTGGTCGGTGTAGATACGCGCGCGGCGCGGATCGTCAAGCGTCCGCCCCTCCCGGATACACACGCGGGCCTCGTGGGCCTCGAACTCCGAGGCATCCAGGAAGCGGACATCGTTGGTCGCCACCACCGGGCACTGCAGCTCACCCGCCAGGGCCACCGCCGCGTGCACGTGGGCCTCGTCTCCCTCGCGCCCGGTGCGGTGCAGTTCCAGGTAAAAGCGGTCCGGGTAGAGCGCCATCCACTGTCGCAGGCGGTCGGCGGCCAGTTCGGGCTTGCCCCCGAGCAGCGCCTGCCCCACTTCACCGGCGGCACCGGCGGACAGGGCAATCACGCCCTGCGCACACTCCTTCAGCCAGGATTTGTGAACGTAGGGCACCCCCAGGTGCTGCCCCTCGGTGAACGCGCGGGAGATGAGCAGGGTGAGGTTGCGATAGCCCTGCAGGTCCATCGCCAGCAGGCATAACGGCCAGGCCCGGTCGGGGTCATCGGCGTCCAGTACCCGCAGGTCGACACCGACGATGGGTTGCACGCCGGCGCTGAAGGCCGCCCGGTACATCTTGATCAGGCCGTAGAAGTTGCTGACATCGGTCACGGCCACCGCCGGCATACCGAGGGCGGCGACCCGCTCCATCAGCGGCTTGACCCGCACCAGGCCATCGACGAGGGAATATTCAGTATGCAGGCGCAGGTGGACGAAGTCGGTCATCCGATGGATTCTACATGGCTTGTTCTGATAGTTGTATTGCCGGGTCCAACTAAGCCGGATATCGGGGTCCTGGGGTATGGATTTCGGGGGTCGGGGGTGTTTTTGGGCGGGTTGGGATTGCCGCTATTCGGGGTCCTGCTTTGCCAGGAGTGCGCGCACGGGGCCGAAGCTGCGGCGATGCACCGGCGTCACGCCCAGTGTTTGCAGGGCACTGAGGTGGGCCGCGGTGGGATAGCCCTTGTGCGCCGCAAAGCCGTAGCCGGGATACTGTCGCTCCAGCTCGACCAGCTCGAGGTCCCGCTGCACCTTGGCCAGGATGGAGGCGGCCGCGATGGCGGGCACCCTGTCGTCACCCTTTACCACAGGCTCTGCCGCATACTCCCAGCGCGGCAGCCGGTTGCCGTCCACCAGCACATAGGCTGGCTGGGGCTGCAGCGCCCTGACCGCCCGGTGCATGGCCAGCAGTGAGGCCTGCAGGATATTGAGCTCGTCGATTTCAGCCACGCTCGCCCGGGCGACCGACCAGGCCAGCGCCCGCTCCTTGATCACCCGGGCCAGTTCCTCCCGCCGCCGGGGAGACAGTTTTTTCGAGTCCCGCAGGCCCGCGATGGGACGCGCGGGATCCAGCATGACGGCCGCGGCCACCACGTCGCCCGCCAGCGGACCGCGGCCCACCTCGTCCACGCCGGCCAGGCCCGGGCCGCAATAGTCGGGCTGGAACAGGTCCGCCATAGTCATGCCCCCCGCCCGGCCGCCAGTGCGGACAGTGCCTCGGCCACACGGTCGCCAAAACCCTGGCGCAACTGGCGATGGATGTCCGCGAAGGCGTCCACCTGCCGGGCCGCCGCCGGCTCACCCGCCAGCAGGGGCTGCAACCCGGTGACCATGGCGGCGGGGGTCGCCGCCTGCTGCAATAACTCCGGCACCAGGGCCCGGCCCGCAAGGATGTTGGGCAGCGCGGCATAGGGCGTTTTCACCAGCCAGCGCAGCAGCAGCCAGCCCAGGGCGCCCGTGCGGTAGGCAACCACCATGGGGCGTTTCAGCAGGGCGGCCTCCAGCGTGGCCGTGCCGGAGGCCAGCAAGGCGCTGTCACAGGCGGCCATCACCTCCCGCGCACGGCCCTGCACCAGGGTGATATCCAGATCCGGATAGTCAGGCAGCAGTTGCTCCAGCTCGGCGCATCGCGCGGCGTTGGCGGCGGGCAGTGCCAACACCAACGCGGGATCTGACTGTCGCAGACCGCGGGCGGCCTGCAGGAACAGGGGAGCCAGCAGGCGCACCTCGGCGGCGCGGCTGCCGGGCAGCAGCGCCAGCACCCTGGCGGCACTGTCCAGCCCCAGCGCCTGCCGCGCGGCCGCCCGGTCGGGCTGCAGGGGAATTTCGTCCGCCAGCGGATGGCCGACGAAACGGGCCGCAATACCGCTGCGCTCATAGATGGCCGTCTCGAAGGGAAACAGGCAGAGCATCAGGTCTACCGCGCGCCCTATGCCGTGAATACGCCCGCGCCGCCAGGCCCAGACCGAGGGACTCACCAGGTGTGCGGTGCGTATGCCGCGCTCGCGCAGGCGCCGCTCGAGGCGCAGGTTGAAGTCGGGGGCGTCTATGCCCAGGAAAATATCCGGTGGCCTGGCGATAAACTGCTGGTAGACCGCGCGGCGAATCCGCAGCAACTCCGGCAGGCGCTTCAGCGGTTCCACCAGCCCCATGACCGAGAGCCGCTCCATCGGGAACATGCTCCGCAGGCCCTGGGCTTCCATCAGCGGCCCGCCGATACCCTCGACCACCAGCCCGGGAAACCGCGCCCGCAGTGCCGCGAGCACCCGCGACCCCAGCAGGTCACCGGAGGCCTCACCCGCAAGGACAGCGATGCGCATCGGGCTTGGAAATGACGGGGTACACTAGCGGACGATACCGCGTTCCGATGCGTGCAGGGACTCGATCAGCAGTCGCACCTCGGGAGAGTCGCTGATCATGGACTCGAGCCGCTGCAGGGCGATATCCAGGGTGAGGCCCTGCTTGTAGATGACCTTGTAGGCCCGCCGCAGGTCATTGATGGCCTGCGCGGAAAAACCGCGCCGGCGCATGCCTTCAAGGTTGATGGTCTTGGCTTCCGCCGGCGCCCCGCTCACGGTGACGAAGGCCGGTACATCCTTGCCGATGGCCGTGCCCATGCCGCTGAAACTGTGCGCGCCGATTTTGCAGAACTGGTGGACCAGGGTGTAGCCGCTGAGTATCGCCCAGTCGCCCACGGTGACATGACCCGCCAGGGCCACGTTATTCACCAGGACCGTGTGGTTGCCGATGACACAGTCGTGACCCACGTGCACTGCCGCCATCAGCAGGTTGTGATCCCCGATGGTGGTCTCATGCCGGTCCTGCACCGTGCCGCGGTGAATCGTCACGCCCTCGCGGATCACGTTGTGGTCGCCGATGACCAGGCGCGTGGGCTCGTTGCGATACTTGCGATCGGGAGTCGCCTCGCCGATGCTGGAAAACTGGTAGATGTGATTGCCCGCGCCCATGCGGGTGGGACCCCGGATGATGACATGGGGCTCGATGATACAGCCCGGGCCAATCTCCACATCCGGCCCTATGAAGGTCCAGGGGCCAACACTGACATCCTCCGCCAGCCTGGCCCCGGGGTCGACAATCGCCTGGCTGTGGATCACCTGTCCGCGCAGAGAATCGTGGCTGATGCCGCCAGTTTGCCGTCCACGTCGGAGCTGACGGCGAACTTCGCGATACCGCGACGTTCGGACAGCAGGGTGGCGCGCAGCATCACCCTGTCGCCCGGCACACAGGGGCGTTTGAAACGCAATTCATCGGTGCCGGCCAGATAGTAGATTGAGCCGTCCTGGGGGGTCTTGTCCCTGGACTTGAAGCCCAGGATGCCAGCTGCCTGGGCCATCGCCTCCAGCAACAGCACCCCCGGGAAGATCGGCTTCCCCGGGAAATGCCCGTCAAAATAGGGCTCATTTATGCTCAGGTTCTTGTAAGCCACAATCGACTCACCCGGGGTCAGCTCAAGCACCCGATCCACGAGGAGGAATGGATACCGGTGCGGCAGGTACTTGCGTATTTCGTCGATATCCATCTCTATTCCTTGTCTGGTTGTTGGCACCGGCTCTCGAGAGCCACCAACCGCTGCCGGATGGATTCCAGCTGGGAGAAGCGCACGGCGTTGCGCTTCCAGTCGCGAGTGTTGGTCATCGGAGTGCCGGAGGAATAGGAACCCGCACTGGTGATCGACTTGGTCACCATCGTCATCCCCGTTACGTGCACGTTGTCGCAGATTTCCACGTGCCCAACCACGCCCACGCCACCTGCCAGAGTGCAGTTGGCGCCTATGATCGTGCTTCCAGCCAGACCGCTGCAACCGGCTATCGCGGTATTTTTCCCGATGCGACAGTTGTGCCCGATCTGCACCAGGTTGTCGATGATCGCGCCCTCCGCAATGACGGTGTGGCCCAGTGTGCCCCGGTCCACGGTCGTGCAGGCGCCGACCTCGACGCGGTCGCCAATACGCACCCCCCCCAGCTGGCAGACCCGCTCCCAGCCGGCGGGTCCAGGCGCAAAGCCAAAACCCTCCGCCCCCAGTACCGCCTGGGCGTGGATCACACAGTCTTCGCCAACATGCACATCGTGGTAAATCACAGCATTGGGCAGCACCCGGGTACCCGCCCCGATACGACTGTCATGACCGACATACACTCCCGCGCCGAGCACCACCCCGGCCGCCAGCACCGCACCGGCTTCCACCACGACATGGGGTCCGATGGCGGCCTCCGGGTGAACCTCGGCATCGGGAGACACGGTGGCGGACGGGTGCACGCCCGGCCGTGTTTGCGGGGATTTATCGAACAGGTGGGAGATCCGGGCGAACGCCACGTAGGGCGCGTCCGCGACCAGGCAGTCTGCGGGGCAGCGCGCAACCAGTTCGGGGTGCAGGATAACCGCGCCGGCCCGTGTCGCAGCCAGCTGGGGCAGGTACTTCCTGTTGGCCAGAAAAGAGAGATCACCGGGGCCAGCCTCCGCGAGGGTGGCTATACCGGAAAGTCTCCTTTCCCCTTCACCGGTGAACTCCAGACCGAAGCGGTCCGCCAGTTCAGCCAGTGAAAACATGAAGTGATTACTTCGCCGCCATCTGGTTCAGTTTGTCGGTCACCTTGGCGGTGATACTGTAGCTGGCGTCCGCGTGGATAACCGCGCCGCGCTGCAGCAAAAGGCCGATACCTTCCGAGCTGATTATCTCGCGCAGCACGTCCTGCACCTTGGGTCCCAGTTCCTGCAACAGCGCCTGGGCGGCAGCCTGTTCGGTCTGCTGCACCTTGCCGACCACGTGCTCGAGGTCAGCCTGCTTGCTGGACAACTTCTGGCGGGCCGCTGCCTGCTGCTCCTGGCTCATGACCGCTGCGTCCTTCTGGAACTTCTTGACCATTTCGTCCATTTCCTTTTTCAGGCGTTCGAATTCAGCCTTGTCGGTCTTGAACTCGGCCTGGTTGCGGATTTCATCCAGGCGCTTCTGGGCCACATCGGTCTGCAGGATGGCTTCCTGCAAATCGACCACGGCGATCTTGGTCTGGGCCCAGCCCAGAGTCGGCAGCGCCAGGACCAGTACGGCAAACGTTAACTTGAGCAGCTTAGACACGGTTTTCTCCAGAGATTGACAAAAAATTGATTAGAACCCACGACCGAGTGTGAACTGGAAAGCCTCGTCCTGATCAAACTCATCTTCATTGAACGGCTTGGCGAGACTGAAGGTCAGCGGGCCGAAGCCGGTGATCCAGGTCAGACCAACGCCCACCGAGTAACGCAGTTGGTCGAATTCGACATTATAACAGTTGAGCTGGGTGGACCCGCAATCGGTACTGAAAACATTTCCCGCGTCCAGGAAGAAGGCCGTGCGCAGGCTGTTCTGGTCCTTGATGAAAGGCAGGGGGAAAATCAGCTCGGCGCCACCCACCACCAGCACGTTGCCGCCGAAGGGGTCGCCGTTGTTATTCGGCAGTTGAAAGGCCAGCTTGCCGGTCGCGGGCAGATAGACATAGCCAAACTCGTTGCCCTTGGGACCACCGAACTGCAGGGGGTTGCCATCTTCGTCGATCGCGGTGACCGGCTGGCCCACGACATAGGGCAGTGCCGGCGTACTGCGCGGCCCCAGGGTGTTGCTCTGGTAACCCCGCACGGAACCGAAGCCGCCGGCGAAGAAATTCTCGTAGAAAGGCAGGCCGCTGGTATCGCCCCAGCCATCACCGTAACCAAGTTCGGTGCGCAGGCGCAGGGTCCAGCTGGGTGGCAGCAGCGGCACCGGAAAGAATATCTCGGCATTGTAGGTCAGCTTGTAGAACTCCAGGTCCGAGGCCGGAATCGACACCTCCAGTGCGACAGTCTGGGCCGCGCCGCGGGTCGCCATGCGGCCCCGGTTCAGGGTGGACTGGCTCCAGCTGCTGGTGACGGTGTAGTTTAGAAAGCTATTGCCATTGGCGTCCAGGAAGCCCTCCTGCCTGGGCGCGATTTCAAATTCCGGCGGCAGGGTATCGATGGGCTTCAGCACTTCCACCGAGGAGTAGGTACCGTCGGGCTGCAGGGTATTTTCATACCAGTTGTCCACCGACCTCTCCAGGCGGGGGCTGCCCTTGATTTCCTGGACGGCGAAACGGCCTGCGGTAACGTCGGTATTCGCGACGCCGAAGCTGAAGCCCAGGCGCTGGGTTTCCTTGATCGGGTAACCGAAGTTGATATTGCCGCCAAGGGTATCGGTGGAGTAGCTGGCCACGTTGACCTCGGACAGGTCGGTGGAGCGGTAGTAAATATTGAAACCGCGACTCACCCCGTCCTCGGTAAAATACGGGTTGGTGTAGCTGAAGTTATAGAGGTCCTGGTATTTGGAGCGGTTCAGGCCGAGCCCTATGCGCTTGCCAGTGCCGAGGAAGTTGTCCTGCTGCACGTTCAGGCCGAGGATGATACCGGCGTCCTGGGCGTAACCGACGCTGGCACCGATGCTGCCCGAGGACTGCTCTTCCACGGTGAACTCCGCGTCGATCAGGTCATCGTGGCCGGGCACTTCCTTGGTTTCCACCGTGGCCTTGCTGAAATAGCCCAGGCGTTCCAGCCGCACCCGGGACTGTTCGATATTGGCCGCCGAAGCGGGTGCGGATTCCATCTGTCGCATTTCGCGACGCAGCACGTCGTCCGCGGTTTTCATGTTGCCCTTGAAACTGATGCGACGCACATAGGTGCGCTTGCCCGGGTCGACGAAGAACTTCATGCTGACCGTCTTGTCCTCGTCGTTGACCTCGGGAATACCGGTCACCTTGGCGAAATTGTAGCCGTCGTTACCCAGGCGCCGGGTGAGGTACTCCTCGGTGCTGGTGACCAGCTGCTGGGAGAACACCTGCCCCTCGGACACCAGCAGGAACCGCCGCAGGTCCGCCTCGGGCAGCACGAGGTCGCCGGACAGTTCGACACCGCTGATAGTAAAGATATCCCCCTCGGTGATATTGGCGGTGATGAAGACGTCTTCCATATCGGGGGACACGGACACCTGGGTGGAGTCGATATTGAATTGCAGGTAACCCCGGTCCATGTAATAGGAGGTGAGCTTCTCCAGGTCACCGGTCAGTTTTTCCTTGGAGTACTTGTCGTCATTGCTGAAAAAGGACAGCCAGCCGGTGGTCTGGAGTTCGAACAGGTCGGCAAGTTCCTCGTCGCTGAAAACCTCGTTACCCACCACGTTGATATGCTTGATGGCGGCGACCGTGCCTTCATCGACATTGATATTGATGGTGACACGGTTGCGCGGCTCGGGAATCACCTCGGTCTCGATGTTGGCGTCATAGCGGCCCTGCTGTACATACTGGCGCTGCAGTTCCAGCTGCATACCTTCCAGGGTGGAGCGCTGGAACACCTGCCCCACCGCCAGGCCTGCGCCCTTGAGTCCGTCCAGCAGGGCCTCCGTCTCGATGGCCTTGTTACCCTCGATATTGATCTCGCTGATACTGGGGCGCTCCACCACGATCACCACCAGGACGTTGCCGTCCCGGCCGATATTGATGTCATCGAAGTTTCCCGTGGCAAACAGGCTGCGCGCCGCTGCCCGCATGGTCTGCTCATCCACCACGTCACCGACCGCCACAGGCAGTGCGGCGAACACCGTTCCCGCGGAGACCCGTTGCAGACCCTCGACGCGAATGTCCGCTATGATGAACGTATCGGCTGACGCCAGCGGCACCATGAGTACCAGGACCAGTGCGAAAAATGTGCTAATGCGCTTAATCAATGTTCACTCGATGACGGCTAGTGCCTGCTGGCGGGAAATCACTACAGGCGTGAAAAATCGTTATAAAGGGCCAGAAACATAATACCCAGCACCAGGAATAAACCGACCTGGTAGCCGAGCGCCTGAACTCTTTCGGGTACCGGCCTCCCCGCTATCAGCTCGGCGAAGTAAAACAGCAGGTGGCCGCCGTCCAGCACAGGTATAGGCAGCAGGTTCAAAACCCCGAGGCTGACACTGAGCAGGGCCAGGAAACTGACATAGGCCTCTATGCCCGACTTGGCCGATGCGGACGCCACTTTAGCAATGGTAATCGGTCCACTCAAGTTTTTTGGCGAGATCAGGCCCATCACCATCTTCTTGATCGAATTGAGGGTAAAGCCCACCAGCTCGCCCGTACGCTGCAGACTGGCGCCGAGTGCCTCGACCGGGCCGCGGTCGAACTTGCGCAGCATGTCCGCCGGCATTTCGGGAAATTGCACCCCCAGGCCAACCCGGCCAATGGATTCCCCGTTGTCATCAACGACAGGTTCGGGAACGAGGGTCACCCGGAGCAGTTCCATACCGCGACGGTACTCGACCTCGATAGCCTGGCCGGGGCGGGCGCGAACGTACTCGACCCACTCCATCCACAGGTTCATCGGCACCCCGTCTGCACCGATCACCCGATCACCCGGCTGCAGGCCCGCCTGTTCCGCAACACCACCAGCGACCACCTGACCTATCACCGGGGGCACCTCCGGGGTGTACATCGACAGTCCCAGACCCCCGAAAAGATCTGGCTGCTCCTCCCCGGACAGCCACTGGTGGATAACGGCCTCCGACTCGTAAACGACGTCGGAGCCAGGGTATTTCACCGCGAAGGCAATACTGCCGCTATCGCCGATGCGATCCAGCAGGCGAAAACTGAGCGCCTGCCAGGTGGGTGTGGCAACACCATCCACCGCCACGATCTCCTGGCCTGCTTCCAGGCCCGCCACCTCAGCCACCGAACCGGCCTCAACCTCACCGATAATGGGGGCGTAGCCGCTTTCGCCGGCCATGAACAGGCCCCAGTAAACCGCTATCGCCAGCAGGAAGTTGGCCAGGGGCCCCGCGCTGACCACCGCGATTCTCTGCAGCACCGGCTTGCGGTTGAAGGCCTTCTCCAGCTCTGCGGCAGGTACCTCTGCCTCGCGCTCGTCCAGCATCTTGACATAGCCGCCCAGGGGAATCGCCGCGATACAGTACTCGGTGTCCAGCCTGTCCCGCCAGCGCAGCAGCGACGGGCCGAAGCCGATGGAAAACCGCAGGACCTTGACGCCACAGCGCCTGGCCACCCAGAAGTGGCCGAACTCGTGTACTGCCACCAGTACTGCCAGCGTCACCAGCGTTATGCCAATGGTATAAAGCATGTCCATCAAACACGTCCCGTCTTTCTGTCGTCCCGCACCAGCGCCGCCAGCTCCTCGGTGGCCACCTGCCGCGCATCCCTGTCTGCTGCTTCGACCACCGCAAGGGATATGGGTTCAAGTATCGGCATCCGCCCGAGGGTTTGCTCTATCACCCAGGGAATCGCGGTGAAACGAATCCGGCCATCGAGGAAAGCCGCCACCGCGACCTCGTTCGCCGCATTGCAGATGGCCATCGCGGTACCGCCCGCGTCAAAAGCTTCCCGCGCCAGCCGCAGGCAGGGGAAGCGACCCTCATCCGGCGCCTCAAAGTCCAGTCGCGCGGTGGCTATCAGGTCGAGCGGCGCCACACCCGATGCCAGCCGCTCGGGCCAGCCCAGGCCATAGGCGATGGGCGTGCGCATATCGGGGTTTCCCATTTGCGCCAGTACCGAGCCGTCCAGGTACTGCACCATGGAATGGATAATACTCTGGGGGTGCACTACGACATCGATCCGCTCGGGGGTCAGGTCGAATATCCAGCAGGCTTCGATCAGTTCCAGCCCCTTGTTCATCAGGCTGGCGGAGTCGACCGATATCTTGCGACCCATCGACCAGTTGGGGTGAGCGCAGGCCTGCTCGGGGGTCGCTTCTTCCAGCTGCGCCCTGCTCCACTGGCGGAACGGTCCGCCGGAGGCGGTCAGCAGCACCCTGCTCACGCCCTCCAGCGATGACCTGCCGCTGGCGGCCTCCACCGGCATGCACTGGAAAATTGCATTGTGCTCACTGTCTATCGGCAACAGCCGGGCACCCGACTGGCGCACCGCCTGCATCAGCAGGTGCCCGCCCATGACCAGGGACTCCTTGTTGGCCAGCAATACCGTCTTGCCCGCGCCGGCAGCGGCCAGGGCGGATGGCAGCCCCGCTGCGCCGACGATGGCGGCCATCACGGTATCCACTTCCCCCGCGGTGACTATGTGCGCCAGGCCGGCTTCGCCCTGCAGGACCTCGGTGCCGGAATCAGGGGGCAACTGCGCCCGCAGGGACTCCGCGGCGGCCTCGTCCATCAGCACCGCATAGCGCGGTCGAAACGCCAGGCACTGGGCCAGGAGCACATCCACGGAGGCATTGGCAGCGAGCCCGTATACGCCGAAACGATCGGGGTGGCGGGCGATGACATCGAGGGTGTTTATGCCAATGGAGCCGGTGGAACCGAGCACGCTGACCATACGCCGCGAGGACTGCACGCTTACCACCCCGCCAGCAACAGGCCCAGGGCAAACACCGGAGCCGCGCCGCACAGGCTGTCCAGGCGATCCAGCACACCGCCGTGGCCTGGCAACAGGCTGCCGCTGTCCTTCACACCGGCCTCGCGCTTCACCATGCTCACCGTCAGGTCACCGACCACCGAGGCAAGCGCGGTGGCCAGCACAACCACCAGCACCGCCGCGAGACTGACGTGTGCCTGCTGGTTGGGCAACTGGGACCACAGCAGCAGTGCCAGCAGCACACAGGCTGCCAGGCCACCCCAGAAGCCTTCCCAGGTTTTTTTCGGACTGACGACCTCCGCCAGCTTGTGTCGCCCCCAGGTCTTGCCCGAGAAATAGGCGCCGATGTCTGCTGTCGCCACGATCAGCACCATCACCACGATCAGTCCCCCGCCGCGGGGCAGGCTCACCAGGTACACCGCCGCCATCCAGGCCAGCGCCAGCACCAGCAGTCCCATCAGGTTGCGCATTGCGCGGGTGCGCCAGAACACCGCGCTGCCCGGGTAGCCCTTGACCCACAGCAGGGCCAGCGACCACCAAAGGCAGGCCAGACCCAACATGGGCTGCACCTGCTCCCGCAGGGGCGCCCCACCGAGTTGGCAATAGTGATAGAGAAAGGCCATCACCAGGGCGAGGGCGAGCACGTAAAGCCCGCGGGTCGGCACGCTCTTCCAGCCGCACAGGCGAGACCACTCCCAACCCCCCAGACAGACAAGCACACCAAAGAGCAGGGCCAGCCAGGCCTGTGACAGGAACGCCACAGCAGACAGAAACAGGCCCGCCATGATGATTGCTGTTATCACCCTCTGCCTAAGCATTGGCGCTACCGCCCGCGCTGCGGCCCGGTGCATCCCTCAGACCGAAACGGCGCTCCCGGCGACTGTAGTCGGCCAGCGCACAGGCAAATTCCACCGCGTCGAAGTCCGGCCAGAGCGTGTTGGTGAAATAGAGCTCACTATAGGCGAAATGCCACAGCATGAAGTTGCTGACCCGGGCGTCACCGCCGGTCCTGATACACAGATCGGGCCGCGGTAGATCGCTGATCGAAATGTACTGGTCTATCAGCTCGGGGGTAATCTGGGCAGGTTGCAGCTCGCCGTCAAGCACGCGCTGCGCCAGCTTTTGCGCCGCCTGGGCGATGTCCCACTGGCCGCCGTAATCCACCGCGATGACCATGGTCGCTTCCGAGTTGCCCGCGGTCAGCTGCTCTGACTGCTGCATCAGGCGGCGCAGGCGATCGCTGAAACGGCCGCGCTGCCCGATGAATCGCAGGCGGATGCCGTCTTTGTGCAGCTCCCTGACCTCGTTGCGCAGGTAACGCGACAACAGCGCCAGCAGCGCCCGCACTTCCGGCTGGGGGCGGCCCCAGTTCTCACTGCTGAAGGCGAACAATGTCAGTACCTCGACCCCCTGCTCACGGCAGGCACGCAGCACGCCCCGCACGGCCTCGACCCCGGCCCTGTGTCCGGCGGGGCCCGGCAGACCCTTGCGTTTTGCCCAGCGGTTGTTGCCGTCCATGATGATCGCCACATGGCGGGGGACAACCTGCTGTGACTGGTCGACGGGCCGGGATGAGATCTCGCTGATGTGCATCCGGAAACGTCAGATTTCCATCAGGTCGGTTTCTTTCTCCGCCAACAACTTTTCAATCTGGGAGACAAAGGAATCGGTCAACTTCTGGATATCGTCCTGGCCGCGACGCTCGTCGTCCTCGCTGATCTCCTTGTCCTTGACCAGCTCCTTCAGCATGGCCATGGCGTCCCTGCGCGCGTTGCGCACGGACACCCGCGCCGACTCGGCTTCATGCCTGGCCTGCCGGGTGAATCCCTTGCGGGTCTCCTCGGTCAGCATCGGCATCGGTATGCGAATCACGCCGCCGGCGGTAGAGGGGTTGAGACCCAGGTCAGACTTCATGATAGCCCGCTCGATTTGCGGGACGACGGACTTGTCCCAGGGCGTGAGGCTCAGTGTCCGGGCATCCTCCACGGAAATATTCGCCATCTGCGACAGGGGGGTCTCCGCGCCGTAATACTCGACCCTGACCCCATCGAGCAGGCTGGGATGAGCGCGACCGGTGCGGATCTTGTTGAAATTATGGGTCAAGGCCTCGAGACTTTTCTCCATCCGTTCCCGGGCTTCATTCTTGATATCGTTGATCACCTTGCTCTATTCCTCCTGCGGATGCGGTTTGCTACTCGATCAGGGTGCCGTCATCCCCACCCCTGACGATATTGAGCAACGCACCGCGCTTCTCCATTTCAAATACCCGCACAGGCATCTTGTGGTCACGGCACAGGCAGATCGCGGTCAGGTCCATGACTTCGAGCTTTTTGTCGAGCACTTCATCGTAGGTCAGGCGATCGTACCTGATGGCATCGGGAAACTTCATCGGGTCTGCCGAGTAGACACCGTCGACCTTGGTGGCCTTTAATACCAGCTCGGCGTCAACCTCGATTCCACGCAGGCATGCGGACGAATCGGTTGTGAAAAACGGGTTGCCCGTACCGGCGGCAAAAATCACCACGTCACCATTGCTAAGGGCGCGAATCGCCTTGCGCCGGTCGTAGTGATCGACCACACCGCTCATGGGAATCGCCGACATCACCTGGGTGGAAATATTGGATCGCTCCAGCGCGTCACGCAGCGCCAGGGCGTTCATCACAGTGGCCAGCATACCCATGTGATCGCCTGTGACCCGGTCCAGTCCGGCGGTCTGCAGGGCGGCGCCGCGAAACAGGTTTCCGCCGCCAACCACCAGGCCGACCTGCACGCCGATGCCGACCAACTGGCCGACTTCCAGCGCCATGCGGTCGAGAATCTTCGGGTCGATGCCGAAGCTTTCCTGTCCGGTCAAGGCTTCGCCACTGAGCTTGAGCAGGATGCGCTTGTACTTTTTGTCACCCACCGGTTGTGGCATACGTGTCCTCTCCTGAGCTGGGCCGTATCTTACAGGACTCAGCGCCAACACCCTAGGGGGGATTGGCCAAAAAAAGGGGCCGAAGCCCCTCTAGCATTGCCGCTGCAGCCTAGCCCCTGAGCTGGGCCGCGACTTCCTCTGCAAAATCGACCTTGTCCACGGCGATACCCTCACCCACCTCGAAGCGGATGAAACCGGCAACGCCGGCACCGGCGCCGGCGACAAGCTTGCCCACCGTGACATCCGGGTCCTTGACGAAGGCCTGTTCCAGCAGGCTGTTCTCCGCCAGGAACTTCTTGATGCGACCGCCGATCATCTTCTCGACGATCTCCGCCGGCTTGCCGGAATCCTGTGCCTGGGCGGTGTAGATTTCCTTTTCCTTGGCGATCGCCTCGGCGGGCATGTCGTCCGGGGACACGACCTGGGGATTGACCGCTGCCACGTGCATGGCGACGTCCTTGGCCAGATCGCTGTCGCCACCGGTGAGCGCCACCAGCACGGCGATGCGGTTGTTGCCGTGAACATAGGCCGCCACCACGCCCGAATCGGCGCTCAGCAGTTCTATCCTGCGCACGCCGATGTTCTCGCCGATCTTCTGCACGAGGGCCTCACGCGCCGCTTCCAGTTCGCCGGCCATCAGGGCGGCGACATCGGTCTGGCGGTTGCTGAAGGCGGCGTCCACCACCTTGTCGACGAAGGCGAGAAAGCCCGCATCGCGTGCGACAAAGTCGGTTTCGCTGTTGACTTCAACCACTACCGCGTAGCTGCCGTCATCGGCAACCCGGGCGGCGACAACGCCGTCTGCAGCTGTGCGGCCCGCCTTCTTGGCCGCTTTCATGCCGCTGGACTTGCGCAGCTCCTCAATGGCCAGCTCGATATCACCATCGCAGGCTGCCAGCGCTTTCTTGCACTCCAGCAGGCCCAGGCCCGTGCGCTCGCGTAGTTCCTTAACCAGTGCTGCCGACATTGCTATTCCTCCTCTGGAAACCCCAGGAACCCGGGGCTTAAAAATAAAAACCCCGGCGGTTTTTCCACCAGGGGCAAAATGTATTCCGCGGCCGGGTGGTCACCGGCCGCGGATTCGACCTGCCGCCTACTCGGCGGCCGCGGCGGGCTCAGCAGGGGCCGCTTCGGCCGGGGCCGCTTCCTGCGCCTCAGCTTCCACTTCGACAAACTCGTCCTTGGCTACAACGGCTTCACCTGACTCCACCTTGCCGGCAATACAGGCATCGGCCACTGCAGCGACATAGAGCTTGATCGCACGGATGGCGTCGTCGTTGCCTGGAATCACGTAGTCCACCCCGTCGGGGTTGCTGTTGGTATCGACGATACCGATCACCGGGATACCCAGCTTGTTCGCCTCGGTAATTGCGATGCGC
>JAZBNW010000337.1:0-33471 GCA_036350855.1 Halieaceae bacterium | reverse complement strand
TTCAGCAAGCCGGTGCCCGCGGCTGAACTGGAGCCACTGCTGGCGCCCTGGCACTTCATGAAGCAGGTACAGTCGATGGCGGGGGAATACGTGAGGGAGGCGCCCCGGGGGGTATCGCTGGGCCTCTGACAGGGTCGGCCATCTGCTCGTCGGTCCGGGTCGTGAGCACCAGATTCTTGTCAGCCCTGGCCAAACAGCCCGAGCAGTCCCAGCAGTATGGCGTAGCGGGTCGCCTTGCCGATTGCCGTCAGTGATACGAACACCATGAATTTGACGCGCATGACGCCCGCGATGAAGGTCAGCGCATCCCCCCCGATTGGCATCCACGCCAGCAGCAGGGACCAGACCCCGAATTTCTGGAACCAGCGCTGTGACATGCCCAGGCTTTTGGCTTTGAATGGAAACCACTGGCGGTCCTGGAAATGCAGCAGGTAGCGCCCCAGCGCCCAGTTGACGACTGAGCCCAGGGTATTGCCAATGGATGCCCACAGCCATAGCGCGAGCGGGTCGTAACCCGCGTTCGCCAGTCCCGCAAGCAGGATTTCGGAGTAGGCCGGCAGCAGCGTGGCCGCCAGGAAGGCACTGACGAACAGTCCCGCGTAGGCTTCCAGGTCTGTCATTTAACGGACCATCCGCACGGGGTTCAGCCCCTGCCCGCCGCCCGCTCTGCGGCGCAGTGGACAAGCCCCATGAACAGGCGTTGCTGGGTTTTGCTTTGCGGCATGTACTCCGGGTGCCACTGAACACCGATGAAGAAGGGGTGATTGGTCTTTTCTATCGCCTGCACCACGCCGTTGGACTCGGCGGCGCTGATCGCGATGTCCCGTCCCAGGCGGTTGATCGATTGCTTGTGCAGTGCATTGACCACACAGGACTCGGTCCGGAGAATCCGGTGCAGGCCACTGCCGGGAGCGACGGCGACGGTTTTGCGCGGCAGGATGCTGCGGATATTACTGGTCTCCTCGGTGTAGAAATGGCCGATGGCCTGGTGCAGTGAACCCCCCAGAGTCACGTTCATCAACTGTGCCCCGCGGCAGATACCGAGCACCGGCAGCTGTTGTTGCAGTGCGTGGTGGATTACCTCCTGTTCCAGCCGGTCGCGCTCGGGGTCGTAATCCTGTCCCGAGTGGCGGGCAAAGACGGCCCTGAACACACCCAGCAGCAGTCCTACCAGCCAGTCCACCAGTGTGCTGTGCCCGTCGTCCCGGGAATCCAGAGACTCGCTCTGCTGGCCGTAGTGGAAGGGGTCGACGTCGGTACCCCCGCCGATGACGAGCCCATCGAGGGTGTTCTTGTCTACCGGGCGGCGGTGGCGTATGCGAACTGCCCTGGCGCCACAGCGTCTGATCGCCCATGCAGTCATCAGCCACGCGACAAGTCCACCCCTGTCCGGCCCGGTAACACCGATGGTGATTGCAGGTTTCACCAGTCGTTCAGTGTTCGAAGAACTTCTGGCTGAGTATCGTTGTGAGGCGCAGGGCCCAGCTGGCCCTGGGGGCCAGGGAGAAAGTACTGTTGCTCTGGCGCCAGGCGTCGATCAATTCCGCCAGCAGGGATTTATCAGCCGCCAGGGATTCAACATAGACCCACCTGTTCCAGGCGCCTGCGGCGCTCCAGCCCGCCTCGTTGATTTTGCAGTCAGGCAGGCGGTAATGGAATGCCGGTCGGCCCCGGACCAGCCTGCGCTCATCCTCGTTTATCCCCGCCAGGACCCTTTCCCGGTCGAGTTCTATCATTATCGGCAGCAGATCCAGCGCGCGGTTGCGCGTGGGATCGTATTGCAGGTAGTCATCGATCAGTCTGCTCCGGTCGGGCTCGTAGCTATTGTCCAGTACCAGCTCCATATAGTCCTGCGGGAAAGGGTCGATGTACTTGGTAAAGAAACGTCTGGTTATGTCGATCTCTGATGAGTCGATAATCCAGGTGTATAACAACAGGAAGGACTGCAGGTAGCGTTTCAGGGTCGCGCTGGAACTGTCCGGTATCGAGGTGTTGATGTGCAGGCCGAAGGCGTAGATCAGCGAATCCTGGGTGCCCTCCGCCCCCAGCATGTTGAGTGTCCCGGTCAGGCGATCGAGCTGTTCCAGTTGCTCAAGGGGGATCGGGTCGGTGATGACCTCGCAGGGGATGAGGCCGCGACTGGCATTGTCTATGTTGGTTTCTATATCGTGGGCGAGGCTGCCCGGGGAGAAATTGATGCCCAGTGATTCCAGCCAACCGCGGTAGCGGACAGACTTCAGGATGTTGGCGTCCCGCTCGATTTTCAGCCTTCCCAGCAGGCTCTCATGCAGCACCGCCTCGAACGGGGTTTTGATTTCCAGCTCGCCGCCCAGGGATTTCTGCAGCGCGATGGCGGTTTCAACAATAGGCAGGTTGCCGAACTCGAATTCGAACCCGGCCCGGCGGGGCGCCCCGGCATCGTCCGTCAGCAGCGGGGGCAATAGATAGCGCTTGTGCATCGATCACACTCCAGTTTGGCGTCCAGTCTACCGATTCCGGCAATACAATACCCGCGCCGGGGCCGGAAACAAACAGTGCTCACGGCGGTTCCTCGCCAAGGCGGGGCAGGGTAATCATAACGACCAGTCCGCTGGCGGCATTTTGCGCCCGGACCTCCCCGCCATGCCGGTCGATGGCGCGCCGGGCGATGGCCAGCCCCAGCCCGTGGCCCCCCGTATCGCGAGCGCGGGCTGTATCGGAGCGGTAGAAGGCCGCGAATATTTTTTCCAGTTCCTGCTCGGCTACCCCGCCGCCCTGGTCGGCAACGCAGATGCGGTAGCGATCGTCGACCAGGTCGAGCGTCACCGTGACTGTCGAATTGTCCGGTGTATGGGCCAGGGCATTGCGCAGTATGTTTTCGAAGCTCTTGTGCAGCAAATCGCCAGAGCTGGCCACTATAGCCTCCGCAACACTGTGGAGCAGCACCACCTGCACACCTTTTGCGGCACCTTCAAAATTGGCGTCGCTGCACAGTTGCCGCAGCAGCTGCACCAGGTCTATGTGATCGCTCAGTTCGATGCCTTCCGCCTGGCTGGCCAGAAGCTGGCTTATCAACTCTTCCAGCCGCTCGGTCTCGCGCTCGATGCGTTGCAGATAAGCGGGCGACCCGTCGGGATGCTCCTGGGCCAGGGCGAGGGCGATGCGCAGGCGCGCCAGGGGAGAGCGCAATTCGTGCGAAACATCCACCAGCAGGCGTTTCTGGGCTTCCACGCGCTCCTGCAGTTGCTGTGCCATGCTGTTGAAGTCCCTGGCCAGTTCGTCGGTCTCGTCCAGGCCCCAGCGGCGAACCTGCAGTCGCGCCTCCAGATCCCCGGTGGCGAGGCGCCGTGATGCCAGTTGCAATGTCCGGATACGCCTGGACATCACCCGGGACAACAGGTAGCAGACCAGCCCGCTGACGGCGATCGCCAGCCCCAGCCGCAGCCAGAAATTACTGCCCAGCGCGCCGAGCAACAGGTGCCGGGAGGGCCGGAATACGAATACGGCACGCAGCTGGCCGCGCTCGGGCCGGTAAATTTTGTGGCCGAGCAAATGCTCGCGACCGGCGTTGAGATACGCCCTCCGGCGCTTGCCCTGTAATTCCGCAGCGACTTGCTCGACATCCGGGGGAACCTGGCGGCCGAGCAGGTCCGTGTCGCTGCGATCAAGCAGGTAGATATCGACATCGTGCTCGGCGCTGGCGCGCTCGACCAGCGCTGCCATGCCGCGCTCGTCGAGATTCTGCAGGTCGTAGATCATCTGCAGCACGAAACGCTGCGGCGGGCCATGGGGGCGATGCATGGCGGCATAGCGATCGGGGTTGGCATCAAAGTACCGGTTGGAGATAAGCCAGCTGGCGAGCACTGCTATGGTCGCCAGCCAGAAACCCAGGAAAATCTTCGTAAAAAGATGAACGCGCAAGATCACGCCTGCCCGGGCTCCGGGGTCACACTGAACTGATAGCCACTGCCGCGCACGCTGACGATAAGCCTGTCTCCCCCGGCCGCCGCCATCTTTTTGCGCAGTTTGCTGATATGCACGTCGATGCTGCGATCGTAGGCCGCCAGCGGGCGTCCCAGGGCGAGCCGGCAAAGCGATTCCTTGTCCACCACCGTGCCCGCCCTGGCCAGCAGGGCGCTCAACACATTGAATTCGGCGGAGGTCAGCTGCAGGTCTGTGCCGGCATGGCTCGCGCTGCGGTCGGCACTGTTGATGCGGGTATGGCCGACAACCAGTGCCCTTGCGTGCTCCGGCAGTGCATCGGGGCCGGAGCGCCGCAGGATTGCCCTGAGGCGCGCTGCGAGTTCACGGGGATTGCAGGGTTTTGGCAGGTAGTCGTCGGCACCCATTTCGAGGCCCACGATGCGGTCGGTGTCCTCGCCCCTGGCGGTGAGCATCAATACCGGCGTCGAACTGAATGTGCGCAGGCTGCGCAGTACTTCGAGACCCTGCAGCCCGGGCAGCATGATATCGAGTACGATGGCGTCATAGCGTTGCCTGCGACACTGCTCCACCGCGGCGGCGCCGTCATGGGTGGCGCTGGCGCTGAACCCCTGCAGCCGCAGGAATTCCGCCAGCAGCGCGCACAGCTCCCTGTCATCGTCTATGATCAGTATCGTAGCGCTCAAGACGCACAGTCCTCCTGTAAGGATTGGTTAGTGTGTAGAACCATGCCGGACTTGTCACGGGCACTTTACCGGCGCAGTGCCGTTCTTAACAAATCTTTACTGACGGCGTGGCCACATTTACCGGTTGCTCTACCACAATGGCTCCCAGCGGTGACGGCAACGGCCTGTCACCCGATCATTGTCTGAAAACGGAGAATCAACATGCCAGGTAAACTGAAAACATGGTTGTGCGGCGCCGCTCTGGTCGGGGCGGCTGCAATGTCACTGACATCCTGGGCCGTGGGTCCCCATGGCGCAATGGAGCCTGACCCGGACAGGATGCTGGCGCACCTGGGTGATCGACTTGAACTCAGCGCTGAGCAGAAGTCCCGGCTGGAAAGTCTGCTGGCAGCGGGCAGGGAGACCAGCGTCGCCAATCATGCGCGTATGCAGGAACTGCGCTCGCAAATGATGGCGATGAGGGGCAACTTCGATGAAACGAAGGCGCGCCAGATCTCGGAGGAGATCGGCCAGGTCACGGCCCGTATGGTATACCAGGCCAGCGCGACCTGGTCGCAGGTCTATCAACTGCTCGATGCGCAGCAGCGAGCGCAGCTGGACGGCCTGATGGCGAGGCGCGCCGAGCATCGCGGTAAAAAACGCGAGGGTGGTGGTCTACAGGCCGACTGATGCACTATGCTGCAATGCTGTCATAGCCTGCAGCTGAGGTACAGTGGTGAAAAAAGTAACTGCAGTAAAGGCCGGGTCGGTCCCGGAGCGATCCGGGTCCGGCTACCCCGAGCCATTCAATACGCGTGTTGGCAGCGGCACGTGGCGGCCGCTCGGCGATCAGTTCGACCTCACCCAGTTCGGGATAAACCTGGAGACGCTCAAGCCGGGTGACCAGTCCGCCCTGCGGCACTGGCATACCCTCAGCGACGAGTTTGTCTATGTGCTGGCGGGGGAGGTCGTACTGGTGACCAACGAGGGCGAGTGCACCCTGGGTGCGGGGATGTGCGCCGGCTTCAAGGCGGGCGAGCGCAACGGGCACCACTTCATCAACCGCGGCTCTGCCAGCGCCCAACTACTGGTAATGGGCGCGAGAGTACCGGGCGACAACGCGTTTTATCCGGATGATGACATCGTCTGGTTTCACACCGGGGAGGGCAAGGTAGCCGCCCATAAAGACGGCAAGGCCTATTCCTGACGCCGCTGCGGTCTCCAGGGTGGTGTCGGGTCAGGGTCCCCGCGCACAGGCCCACAACGCGTCGGTATCCCGGGCCTGAGCAAGTCTGCCGGGGAGGCGGTAACCGGAGCCGATAGTGCTCCTAGAGTTCCTGCACCGACAGGCCAAGGCTTTCCCGCAAGGCACTGGTGGCCTCGCGCCGCCCGCTGTTGGTGATCACGGCGGTACTGGCGAGTTCCGGACGCAGGTAAGTGTCGGCCACCCGACGCAAATCCTCGAGGCTGACGGCAAGGACCTGCTGGCGGAAGTGCTCGCGCTGCTCGTGGCTGCGACCGAACAGGCGGTTGTGAAAATGTTGCTTGGCCTCGCCGGCGGGGGAGCCGGGTTTGTCCAGGCTGCCGATGACACCGAGAATTGACTCCTCCAGGGCGCGCTGCTCGTGTTTGCTTTCCAGCATCCACGCCACCGACTTGTCGAAATCCTGCAGGGTCTCATCAAGCCGGGGGTCACGATAGGAGTAGAAGCGGAAGGCGGCAATGCTGGAATCCTGGGACGCACCACCACCGTAGGCACCACCCTGTTCCCGGATCGCCCGGTGCAGGAAGCCGTTGCGTAGAAAACCGCCCAGCACCGTGAGGGCGGCCGCATCCGGGTGTTGCACCGGCACCGTCGGATAGGCGCGGGCGCAGAAATTGACCTGGGTGTTGGTAAGCCACATCTCGGCGCGCCGTTCCCGGCACGCTTCCAGGGAGAACCGATCGCTATCAGCGGACTGCGCTGCGGCACCCCAGGTGTGCGCTGCCTGTTCAGCAACTTCGGCGGTCTTGTGTGTTTCCGCCACTACCAGCAGCTGCCGGGGCATAGCCAGTACCTGTCGGTGCAGTCCCGCCAGGGTGTCGGCAAATGCGCCGAGCGCCTCCGGCTCCCGCAGGCTGTCATCCAGGGCCCGCAGCCTGCGGATACCGGCGAGCCCCGACAACTCGTGGTTGAGTTGTGCAAGGGGGCTCATGCCGGCGCAGGCCGCCGCCATGGCAAGGCCATGGCCGTTGCCGGTGATCGACTGGTCCCGTCGGGCGCGCTGCTGGCTGACCAGCTCCCGGATGCGGCCGGTTTCGTCGAAGCGCACGGTCTCGAGCGTGTCGCGCATCAGCTGCGACTGTTGCGGGGTATTGCGCAACAGTGCCTTGGACGACAGCGCCAGATAGGCGGAGATGGACTGCTCGTCGTCGATTGCTCCGCGCATCGACGAGAAGGCGTTGATGGATCCCACGGTGGCGGACTGGCGATGCTGGGCTTCGAGATAATCTGCCTTGCCCAGTCCCAGTTCCGTCAGGATCTGGGTATACAGGGGCAGAACCTGCAATTGTTGCGGCGCCAGCCGGGGGAGGGGAGCGATAACCTGCTGGTAAACCAGCCCGTTGGTACCCTGTCCGTAGCAGGTGACGGGGATGCCGGCCGGGTTGCTCTGGCTGTAGCTCAGGTCCGGCAGACTCGCCGGCACATCGGCAAGCTCGACCCTGGGCAGGATGTTCGCGTCGTCCACCTGGCGCTGGCGCGCTTCCAGGTCTGCCGCCAGCTGGATCACTTTCTCGCAGGCGTCGGCATCCATGTTTTGCCTGATGCCGGCAAGTCGCGCAGCCTCCGCCGCCGCGCGCCGTGCGGACAGGCCGGTATCGGGTGTCAGCACCAGTGTCACGCGATGACTGTTGTCCAGCAACAGGCGTCGGGCCAGGTCGCGGATGTATTGAGGATCCTCGATTCGAGTGCGCAGTTTTGCGATCACCGGGTCCAGGTCGAGTACCGCGATAGGGTCGCTGTAGTGGGTGGCGCAGCCCAGCGCCTGCAGGATCAGTTGCAGGCCGTAGGGATAGCCGTCACCGCTGATCTCACGCTGGTGCAGCTCGAGCTGGTGCAGTACGGCCTCCATCCGTTCGTGATCGACGCCCTCTGTGGCGACCCGCTCCAGCACCCCAAGGACCAGCGCCTCGAGTGCATCCACATGGTCCGCTTCGCTGCCTTCTATGCCGCAGCAGAACACCATCTCCCGCATGCTGTCTTCCAGGCCACACAGGGGGGAGGGCGCCTGGCCCAGGTCGGTGGTCTCCAGGGCCTGTTGCAGCGGTGACGCACTGTTGTCCAGCAATACGCTGGCCAGGAGCTGCGCTTCCAGCAGCTGTTCAAGGTCGGTACTTTCACCGAGCATCCAGCCCATCACGATGTGGGTCTTCCTCGAGGTCGGGCCACTCTCGTCATAGGCGTAGCTGCCCTGGACGTTCACCGGGGCGGGCAGGCGCTGTTCGGCCCTGACCTGGATGCGCTGGTCCAGCCGCTCGAACCTGCCCAGGGCGCGCTCCTCGAATACCGCCTGATGTTGGGCAGCGGGAATATCGCCGAAAGTCATGAATATCGCGTTGCTGGGGTGGTAGTGGCTTTTGTAGAAGGCCACCAGATCCTCGTAACCAAGGTCGGGTATGTGTTCCGGGTCGCCACCGCTGTTGTAGTGGTAGGTGGTGGTGGGGAACAGGTGCTCACACAGCGTGTTCCAGAGCACACTGCTGACCGAGCTCATGGCGCCTTTCATCTCGTTGAATACGACGCCCTTGAAGACCAGGTCGCTGTCGGGGTTGCTCGCCTCTGCGAACTCCACCCTGTGGCCCTCCTGGGCGAAATCCAGCGGGTCCAGCCTGGAGAAAAACACCGCGTCGAGATACACGTCCAGCAGGTTGTCGAAATCCTTGCGGTTCTGGCTGGCGAAAGGGTATGCGGTCCAGTCCGAACTGGTGAAGGCATTCATGAATGTGTTGAGTGAACGCCGCAGCATCATGAAAAACGGGTCCCGTACCGGGTAGCGTTGACTGCCGCACAGGGCGGTGTGTTCCAGGATATGGGCCACGCCGGTGGAGTCCTGTGGCACGGTGCGCAGGGCCACCAGGAATACGTTCTCACTGTTGTCCGCGGCCAGGTGGTAGTGCATGGCCCCGGTTTTGCGGTGTTCATATTGTTCGACTTTCAGATTGAGCGAGTCGATCGTGTGCTGGCGCACAGGTAGAAAAGCCGGGTGGACTGCGGGGGTTGCGGTACTGCCAATGCTCATGGTGAATCCCTGAATGAGGTGGTCCGTGTAAAAAGGGCGATAGTCTACCGCGTTTTCGCGCCGGGCGTTGCCGCCGCCGATGTGGGTACAAGCTCTATCCGGTACAGGAATGGCCAGTTCTTGCCGGTAACCCAGATGCCGCCGTCCACCGGGTCGCGGGCGATGCCGTTGAGGACGTCATCCCGGGGGTTCATGTCGGGCGGGCGCTGCATGAGAGGCAACAGCCCACCCAGGTCGACGCTCGCCTCTACCGCGCCGCTGGCCGGATCGATGATGACGATGCGGTTGGTGAGCCACACGTTGGCCCATATCCTGTCATCGATCCACTCCAGTTCATTGAGGCGGGTGACCGGTTCGCCATTCTCCCGCACGTTGATGACGCGGGTAATCCTGTGTTCGGCGGGGGAGACGTAAAACAGGCGATCGCTGCCATCGCTGTAGATCAGCTGCTCGCCATCATTGGTCATGCCCCAGCCCTCACCCGGAATACGCATGCGCTCCAGGGGTTTCAGCTCCGCCTTGTCGTACACCAGTAACTGGCGCGCGCGCCAGGTGAGCTGGTAGACGCGGTCGCCCAGCACGGTAAGCCCCTCGGCCCAGAGGCGGGAATCCATCTCACGCCTGGCCTGCAGCTCGCCGGTGGCAAAGTCGAAGCGCAGCAGTTTCGACTTGCCATAGCCGCCACTGCTGGCATAGAGCTTGCCGTCGACGATTTCCAGCCCCTGGACATGGGTGTGCGGCGCCAGGGCTTTCTGCGCGAGGACCCTGTAGTGGTACTGATCGGTCGCGCCGGCTGATGTCGCCGTGAGCAGAAGCAGCAATGACAGGAAGCGAACACAGGGCATGACTAGGAAACCGCGCCTGACGGCTGGCCCTTTGGAGACTCGCTGAACATACGTTTTATACCTGACACTACACTAGATCCGGTTGCGGCACAGGTCGCGGATTATAAACCGCGCGGGCGCAAGGGCGCGACCCAGCTCCCGGCTGAGGGGCCGGGGTTCGCCGCAAATCATACTTGCCAGTAGTTCGGCTGCCAGCGGGGTGGAGGTCAGGCCGCGGGAGCCGTGAGCCGTGCTCAGGTACAGGCCGGGAAGAAACCTGCCCCGTAGCGGGATGACCTGCCGGGCATTGCTGCGCAGGGCCGCATAGTCGTGCAGGAACGCCTGCCGGTCCGGTACCGGCCCTACCATTGGCAGGTAGTCCGGACTGGCGCAGCGCAGCCCCACCTTCCCCTCCAGCGCCGTGGCCGTTACCCCCGCGAGACTCTCGCGCCACGCCGGCAGGGCCCGGGCCAGGCTGGCCAGGTTGGCGGCCTGGTCGGCCGGCCTCAGGGTCAGGTCGGTGTCGCCCGGGTCGAAAGTGGCGCCGATACAGTGAATGCCCGCGCGAGCAGGCGCAATATACCCCTCGTGGCAGATGACCGCGCGCAGCGCGCGGGACTCCGCGGTGGCGGGCAGCAGGGTCGTCTGGCCCCTGATCGCCTGGATGGGCAACCAGGCCAGGTCTGCCAGTTGCGCACTGGCCGTGCCGGTGGCGACGATGGCACAGGGCGCGTCCCAGGTCCGCCCCCCGCTGTCGACGGCCCGCCAGCCACCGTTGATTGGCTGCAGGCGGATGTCGCCGCAGCCCTCGTGCAACTCGATGTGGGGGTGGTCCGCAAGTGCGCGACAGACCGCCGGGGGGTGGAGCCAGCCGGAGTGCGGGAACCAGTAGCCGGCCGTGGGTTGTTCCGCGCCCGTTTTTTCACCGGCCGCCACAGCATCGAGCAGGCTCGCCAGTTCCGGCACCGGTGCGAGCGCGGGGCCGAGGACACGCATTTCCGCTTCGTCCGTGCTCTGGTGAAAACTGCCACAAAGCGCGCCGTCCGCTCCCTCGCGCAGCGCACCCCGGGCGAACAGGTCGCGGTAAAACGTCGAACTGAAGCGAAAACTCTGCAGGGCGAAGTCTGTCAGCCCGGAATGCCTGCGGGAGAGGCGAGTGTAAAGAACGCCCTGGTCGTTGCCTGAACCGCCAGTGGCGACACTGTCCCGCTCCAGCAGGAGCACCTGCCTGCCGCGGCGGGCGAGGGCTGCGGCGACGGCAGTTCCGGCCAGCCCCGCGCCCAGCACGATAACCCGTTCGGGGACCTCGCCGGGGTTTGCTGGCAGGTCCCAGGGGGTATCCCCGGCGGGCGCGGGGAGACCGCCTGACTCGCCAAGGCGCCCGCGCAGGCACTCCCGCTTGCGCCCGTAGCCGGCGACCTTGCTGACGGTGAAGCCGGCCGCCGCCAGCTGCCTGCGCACCTCGCCCGCGGCCGTAAACGTGGAGAAAGTCGCCGCAGGCCGGCTGAGGTGGCCCACCGCGGCGATGACCTCTGGCTGCCACATGGCCGCGTTCCGCGCGGGCGCGAAGCCGTCGAGGTACCAGGCGTCCACCACGGGCCCTTGACTGGCCAGGTCCGGCAACGCGGCCGCGACGTCTTCCCACCACAGATCCAGCGTGAGCCGCCCCCCCTCGAATAGCAAACGGTGCTGTCCGGGGATCATGCCGGGGTATTGTTGCAGCAACTCCACGGTCAGGGGGGCGAGCCCGGGCCAGGCCGACAGGGCGCGGGCCAGGTCTGCGGCCGCCATGGGGTATTTCTCGATCGAGAGGTAGTGCAGGTCGGGTACCGGAGCGCCCGCTTCCCGCCAGGCCTGCCATGTCAGGAGGAAGTTGAGACCGGTACCGAAACCGGTTTCGGCAATGCAGAAACGGCTGCGTGGCCAGCCCCGCCAGCGCGCGGGCAGGTCATTGCCCTGCAGGAACACATAGCGGCTCTCCTGTTGGCCGTTGTCCCTGGCGTAGTAGATATCGCCGAAGGCGCGGGAGCAGGGCTCGCCTGAGTCGTTCCAGTCGACGGCAGCTGCGGTAACCGGCTGCCAGGGGGTATTGTCCCGCCTCATCCGGAGCGCGATGTCAGCTTGATGTCGTCCGGAAGCCAGGCGGGTATGTGGGGGTCCTGTTCAGCCATCAGGTCATCGACCGCGAACAGGTGCAACTCGGGGGAGCTGTCCGGCGGTATGTACAGTGTTATCAGAAAGTCGCCGGCGTTGACGTTCTGGGGCAACTGGATATCCCAGCGGTCCTCCTTGATGCGCAGGGTGGTTTCCCCGGGTTGCAGGCGGATTCGCGCCACATAATTGTTTTTGCCCACGGGTTTCAGGCTGCGCCGCTCGCTGGCGATTAGCGAGCCGAACAGCTGGGTGCGGATACTGCAGATCGGCGCCACGTCGCGGCGGCTCTCGGGAATATTCGGGTCTGACAGACGGCGGGTGATCTCACTGAGGGCGGTACTGCCCTCGGCCCCGTTGAGCCTTATTTTGTCGACGCTGAAGGGAATGTGTGACTGTTTTTCCGCATCGGCCCGGGCAGCGGCCCGGGCCGTCATTTCCGCTTCGCTGGGCAGGGTGCGGGCAGCCTCCTGCAATTCCGCATAGTAACTCGCCAGCAGCGCATGCAGGCGCTCGACATGTTCCCGTTCGTTGGCGTGCGTATAGTCCGGGGCTGTTTGCCGTAGCGGTTTGCTTTCTATTGCGCGCTGTTCCTCACCTGGTGAGTCGTCGCGCAACTCCGCCATTTGCCTGGCTGCACTGATCTGTTCCTGCAGCAGGGTAAGCTCCCGCTCGGTGATGGCGATCAGCTGTTCTTTCAGCCTCACCATCTCCAGGGCCAGTTTCCGCAATGCCGGATTACTGCTCTGTTCCGGCGGGGTATCATCGGTTTGCAGTAGCGCGACGGTGCTCTTGTACTGCTCCAGTTCGGCGGTGAACATGTCGCGCTCCCGGGCCAGGGACTGCAGCTCGAGTTCGGCCTCACCCGGTTGCGCGTTGCCCGGCGGTGCCACCAGTAGCAGGGCGCAGGCAAGCCACGCCGCTCGCAGCAGCGAGCGGTAGATCAAAGCCGGCGGGCATGCGATGACCGTAAAAAGCCCAGTCATTGGCTAATATCCAAGAATATATGAGCAAAAAGGGTACCATCGGCGGTGAGTGGCGGGCCAGTACCATTATCGCAAATAGCGACATATTCCCCTGCCGGCGTTAGACTTGACCGCCTCAACCCCGGCGCGGAGATCCAGGAAATCCTATGTCACAGCCAGCCCAGCAAACCATCCCCAAGGAGAAGTTCCTCGTTCTCGCCGTCAACCTGCTGCACCGGTACTTTATCGCCGGCGGGCGGGCCCAGGCGAAGCGTCTCTACCGGGAGATCCGGGAGGGGAAGCTGGTGCCGCTGACCAGTGTGAAAATGGAGGATGACTCCACGGTGCGTTTCAGCCTGTCCCTCGATCACAGCGAATTCGGCGGGCATCTCAATTTCGGCGCTTTTCGCGGTGGCCTCAGTGTGCTGCTGGGTAACCTCGCCCGGGCGCTGCAGGACCGGCAAGACATCACCGTGTTCAGCGTCGAGCAGCGCCAGGAGTCGGTTCTGTTCGGTATTACCGGTGTGACTGTGGACGGTGACAGGACCAGTGTGATGGTGCTGGGTGCCGACACCCAGGGGCAGGCGGGGTTTGTCACCCTGCGACTCATGTACCTGGACCCGGCGCAGTTCGCCCGGAAGGGGGACGATGCAGTCCCCGATAGCGCCGTCAGCTAGACCTCGCCGAGTACCTCGACGCGCGGCAGTGGGGGCCGCGCAATCGCCAGTTTCTGCGCCGGTGCTATCACCTGCGCGCTGCCGGTGGCCACCACTTTGCCGGCCTGGTTGCTCGCCTTGCAGTCCAGGGTGACGATCCTGCGGCGCTCCTGTTTGTCGGTGACCTCCAGTGCGACCGTCACCGTATCCCCCGGCTTTACCGGCAGGCGGAACGTCAGCGACTGGCTGAGATAGATCGTCCCGGGCCCCGGCAATTCCATCGCCAGCGCCGCCGAAATGATCGCACCGGTGAGCATGCCGTGGGCGATACACCCGCCGAAGGTGGTCCCCGCGGCAAAGTCCGGGTCCAGGTGGACCGGGTTGACGTCGCCCGATACGGCGGCGAACAACTGGATGTCGCGCTCACCGATCAGTCTGGCATAGCGGGCGGTCTGCCCTATGGTAATTTCGTCGTAGGTATAATTGACGAGCTGTGGCATATCGCTGCTCTCCTGCGCTTACAATAGCGCCCAGTGTACCCCGTTTCCGGATTGACCGGGTTTGGCCCATAGACAGAGCTGTAGTATGCAAGAGACAGGCAGGAGCACCGCGGGCTCCCCCGACACCGGGAAGCCGGAGACCCCCGTCGGAGCCCCGGTTCGCGACATCCGGGTGGAGGACATCCGCTTTCCCGACGACCTGCCGGTCGCCGAACGGCGGCAGGACATCGCCGACGCAATAGCCAACCACCAGGTAGTCATCGTCGCGGGGGAGACCGGTTCGGGCAAGACCACCCAGCTACCGAAAATTTGCCTGGCGCTGGGGCGCGGCCGCGAAAAACTCATCGGTCATACCCAGCCCCGCAGGCTGGCCGCCCGCACGGTCGCGCAACGCATTGCCCAGGAACTCGATACCGGTCTGGGGGACCTGGTCGGCTACCAGGTGCGCTTTACCGACCAGGTGTCCGCTGCCAGCGCGATCAAGCTCATGACCGACGGTATCCTGCTGGCTGAAATCCAGCGCGACCGGCTGCTTGGCGCCTACGACACCATCATCATCGACGAGGCCCACGAGCGCAGCCTCAACATCGATTTCCTGCTGGGTTACCTCAAGCGCCTGCTGCCACAGCGGCCGGACCTGAAGCTGATCATTACCTCGGCGACCATCGACGTCGACAGTTTCTCCCGCCACTTCGACGACGCGCCGGTCATCGAGGTGTCGGGGCGTACCTTCCCGGTCGAGACGCATTACATCGGCACGGCCCAGGGTGAGGCGGAGGACGGCGACAGCAGCCAGATCGCAGCACTGGTGGCGGATATCGACGCGGGCCGCTTTGGCAGTCGTGGCGATGTACTCGTGTTCCTGCCCGGCGAGCGCGACATACGGGAATTGGCCAGGCGGCTGCGACACAACCCCTCCCTGGACGTGTTGCCGCTGTACGCGCGCCTGAGCCAGGCGGAACAGGCTCGCGTGTTCGACACCGGCTCGCGGCGCGGCATCAGGGTAGTACTGGCCACCAATGTGGCGGAGACCTCCATTACCGTCCCGGGCATTCGTTTCGTGATCGACCCTGGCGTGGCGCGGATCAGTCGCTACAGCTTTCGCACCAAGGTGCAGCGGCTGCCGATAGAGCCTGTGTCACAGGCGAGCGCCAACCAGCGCCAGGGGCGCTGCGGACGCATTGCGGCAGGTGTGTGCCTGCGACTCTACAGTGAGGCCGATTTCCTGCAGCGGCCGGAATTTACCGATCCTGAAATCCTGCGCACCAACCTCGCGGCGGTCGTGTTGCAAATGCTGGTGCTGGGCCTGGGTGAAGTGGAGGACTTTCCCTTCATCAATCCGCCGGATCCGCGCATGGTCCGCGATGGCTACAAGTTGCTGGAGGAACTCGGCGCGGTCACGCCCGCTGGCAAGCTGACCGGGGTGGGCCGGCGCATGGCCCGGCTTCCGGTGGACCCGCGGCTGGGGCGAATGGTGCTGGCGGCCAGTGACCAGGGGTGCCTGGAAGAGGTACTGGTGATCGCCAGCGCCCTGGCAGTGCAGGACCCGCGGGAACGCCCGACCGAAAAACAGCAGCAGGCCGACCAGTCCCACGCGCGCTTCCGCCACCCGCGTTCCGATTTTATGGCCTGGCTCAACCTGTGGCGTTACTACGAGGAGCAGCGCCAGGCACTGAGCAACAACCAGCTGGCAAAGCTCTGCAAACGCGAGTTCCTGTCCTACCTGCGCATGCGCGAATGGCGGGATATCCATACCCAGCTGACGATAGCCTGCCGCAGCCAGAAGCTCAGACCCAGGCCATCGCTGCCCGACGAGGAGAACTATGAAGGGGTGCACCGGGCACTGCTTGCGGGTCTGCTGGGGAATATCGCGCAACTGCAGGAAGGCAGGGAGTACCTCGGTGGCCGCAATCGCAAACTGCAGATCTTCCCGGGCTCATCCCAGGCGCGCAAACCGCCGAAGTGGCTGGTCGCCGCCGAAGTGGTGGAGACCTCCAGCGTATTCGCCCGGGAGGTGGCGGCGATAGACCCGGGCTGGGCGCTCGATATCAATCCTGCGCTGTTGCGCAAGCACTACTACCAACCCCGCTGGGAATCCCGCGGCGGCAGGGTCATGGCCTACGAACGGGTGACTCTTTACGGCCTCACGCTGGCCGACAAACGCCCGGTTCACTACGGCCCCATCGCTCCGGAGGAAGCCCGTGAGTTGCTGATACGCGATGGACTGGTGGCCTGCAATATGCGCCCCTTCCCTGCGTTCCTGCAGCACAACCAGCGCCTGGTGCGGGAGCTGGAGGACCTGGAATCGCGGACGCGCCGGCGCGATATCCTGGTGGATGAACAGGTTTTGTACGAGTTTTATGACCAGCGATTACCCGTGGACGCGTATACGGCAGGGCGCCTGCAGGCCTGGCTGAAACGCCACCCGCAGGCAGCCGCTGGACTGCGGATGAAGCGGGAGGACCTGGTGGCCAGGGATCCGGGAGCAGACCTGGCGGAGCAGTTCCCCGATCACCTGGACTGGGAGGACGTGCAATTCCGCCTGAGTTACCAGTTTGAACCCGGTGGCGCGACGGACGGCGTGTCGGTCACCGTGCCGGTTGCGCTGCTCAACCGGGTGCCGAAGTATCGCTTCGACTGGCTGGTGCCCGGGCTGCTGCGGGAAAAGTGTATCCAGCTGGTCAAGGGGCTGCCCAAGGCGAAGCGCAAACAACTGGTGCCGGTGCCCGACCACGTGGACCGCGCACTGGCGCAGCTCGAGCCCGACAACGTGGATCTGCTGGAGGCGCTGTCGAGACAGCTTGGCAAGGCGGGCGGACCCGCGCTCTCGCCTGGTGACTGGTCCCCGGACAAGCTCGACGATTACTACCGGATGAACGTGCGGGTGGTCGATGCGGACGGGCGCCTGCTCGCCCAGGGCCGGGACCTTGCCGCCCTGGTGAGGCGTTTTCGCGACGATACGCGGCAGAGCATTCGCGCCGTCAGCGACGATTCGCCAGCCCGCAGTGGCCTGGTACGTTGGGACTTCGGTGATCTTCCGCGGGAGTGGCGCTTCCGCCAGGCGGGTGTCGATATTGTGTCCTACCCGGCGCTGGTCGATGAGGGCGAGACTGTGGCGGTGGTGCTGTGCGATTACCCGGGCGAGGCACAGCTGCGACACCGTCTGGGCGTGCTGCGCCTGTTGCGTCTGCACAGTGCCCAACAGGTCAAGTATCTGCGCAAGCAGTTGGTGCGCGGGAACGAGTTCAATCTCGTGCTGGCGGCCGCCGCACTTAACCGCGCGGAACTGCTGGAAGACCTGGTGGACGCCAGTTACCTGCAAGCCATGGCGGTGGACGGCGCTGCCCCCTACACCCAGGCGGACTTCATGGGGATGCTCGAACGCGGCAAGGGTGACGTTATCGCCCGGGCCAATGAGCTTGAAACAATGCTGCTGGGCAGCCTGCGGGTACTGGCGGATGTTCGCCAGCGCCTGGCGGCACTGCGGCCCGGGGCCTGGCCGGACACCCGGCAGGACGTGGAACACCAGCTCACTCGCCTGCTGGCGCAGGGGTTCATGCGCGACACACCCGCGGAATGGCTGGCGCAGTTACCCCGCTACCTGAAGGCATTGCGCACGCGGCTTGAGCGGGTGGCTGGCCAGTACGCCAAGGACCAGGCCCACACGCTGCTGCTGCAATCCCTGGAGGCGCCCCTGTGGGAAGCGGTGTCCAGGCGGCCTGGCCTGCTGTTGCTCAGTCCTGCGGCGGCACGTTATCGCTGGTTGCTGGAGGAGTTCAGGGTATCGCTGTTTGCCCAGAACCTCGGCACTCGACAGGCCGTATCCGCCAAGCGCCTGCAGGAGCAGTGGCAGGCGGTGCAGGCGTGGTTGAGCAAGTAAACGCACTGAAAATAAGGGTATTTCCTGCCGGCGGCGCTTATCACCCCGGGGATGAAACTTCCGCAGAGGTACTGTGTCATACTTCTCACCGAAGTAGCCAACGGAACGAAGCTGTGCTCCCGGGTGCCTCGTGTTAACACAACAATCAATGAAATAACGGAAGGGAAATTATTATGGCTCATTTCAAGAAACCTCTGGCAAGCGCCCTGGGCGCCGCATTCCTGGCAACGTCCATCGCACCGCTGGCATCAGCGTCTTTCAACCCCTTTTCCGCCCAGCAGCTCAGCGGCGGTTACGATCTTCCCAATTATGACAAGCATGCCGAGGGCAAGTGTGGTGAAGGTAAGTGCGGCGCCGACAAGAAGGCTGAGGGTGAGGGCAGCTGCGGCGAAAAGATGAAGGAAGGCAGCTGCGGTGAGAAGGCCAAGGAAGGAAGTTGCGGCGAGAAGGCAAAGGAAGGCAGCTGTGGTGAAAAAGCCAAGGAAGGAAGTTGCGGCGAGAAGAAAGCAGGTGAAGGCAAGTGCGGCGAAGGCAAGTGTGGCGGTAGCTGATGCCTGACAATCCCCGGGAGCTGCACGGTGCAGGCCTCGGCATGCGGAGGGCTCTGTTGAGCCCCCTGCATTCCATGGACCCGGGGGCCGTTGATTTTATGGAAGCAGCCCCGGAGAACTGGATCGGGGTCGGGGGTCGCTACGGCCGTCAGTTTCGCGAACTCGCCGAGCGCTACCCTGTCGTGTTGCACGGCCTGTCACTGGATATCGGCGGCCCGGACCCCGTTGATGTCGATCTGGTGCGGTCGATAAAATCCCTGATGAAGGAAGTGGGCAGCCCGGTCTACAGTGAACACCTGAGCTACTGTGCCGCCCAGGGCCACCTCTACGACCTCTTGCCGATTCCCTTTACCGAAGAGGCGGTTCACTATGTCGCCGCCCGGGTCAGGCAGGTACAGGACATTCTCGGCCACAGCATCGCCCTGGAAAATGCGTCCTATTATGCCCAGCCCCACGCGGACATGACCGAGGCAGCGTTTATCCGCGCTGTCCTGACCGAAAGCGGCTGCGACCTGTTACTGGACGTCAACAATATCTATGTGAACGCAATCAACCATTGCTATGACCCGCTTGAGTTCCTGGATGCGCTGCCGCTGGAGCGCACCCGCTATATCCATGTGGCAGGCCACTACGACGAGGCACCGGATTTGAAGGTGGACACACACGGTGCGGACGTTATCGACCCCGTGTGGGGGCTGTTGACGCAGGCCTACCGCAGACTCGGACCGGTGCCCACGCTGCTGGAGCGTGATTTCAATCTGCCTCCCCTGGCGGAACTGCTGCGGGAAGTGGCCCAGGTCCGTCGCTGCCAGGCCGAGGCCGGCGAGCCGCCGATGGCGCAGGCCAGCCTGTGACGGGCAATAGCCTGAAAGACAGCCAGCTGGCGATGGCGCGCTACCTGCGCGACCCTGTGGCAGAATCGCCCCCGCAGGGCGTGGAGCAACGCCGCATGGCGATCTACCAGCGGCTGGTTTACAACAATATCGAGAGTTTTATCAGCAGCGGTTTTCCGGTCCTGCGCAGTCTCTATGACGATGGGGACTGGCACGCCCTGGTGCGCAGCTTTATCGTCGGGCATCGCTGCCATACCCCTTACTTTCTCGAGATCAGCCAGGAGTTCATCCAGTTCCTGATGACTGAGTACCAGCCCCGGGAGCAGGACCCTCCTTTCCTGGCCGAGCTGGCTCACTATGAGTGGGTGGAGCTGGCGCTGGACGTGGCCGAGGCGCAGCCGCCCGACCCCGCGCAGCCAGGCGATGTACTTTCCGCGGTACCACAGCTATCACCGTTGGCCTGGCTGCTGTGCTACCACTACCCGGTACAGCATATCGGGCCAGGCTTTCGACCGGCGCAGCCGGGGGAGCCCACCTATCTGGTCGTTTACCGTGACCGCCAGGAGCGTGTCCAGTTCATGGCCCTGAACGCATTTACGGCCCGCCTGGTGGAACTCACCAGGGATAACAGCAGCGCCAGCGGGCGCGACCTGCTCGAGACCCTGGCCACTGAGAGCGGTATGGCCCTGGCGGATCTGCTGGAAGCGGGTGCCGGGCAATTGCAGGAGCTTTACCAGGCCTCGGTATTGGGAACGCCCGCGGATGCTGGTGCCCGGCACTGAACAGTTGCCCGCAGGGGGCAGTCGGCGTAATATCTCGGTCCCGAAATTAAGACGCCAGACTCCAATGACCCTGTCGCGCCTCTGCCTCTTGGCCCTGCTGGTGTTCTCGCCCTCATCCCTGTGGGCGGTTGAGCCGGAAAAAACCAGGAATATCGATCCCTGGGAGCCGATCAATCGCAAGATATTTGCCTTCAACGACAGCCTGGATCGCTGGGTGCTGCGCCCGACGGCGGTGGGCTACAGGTATGTCACTCCCGACTTCGCCGAGCAGGGCGTGACCAACTTCATCGTCAATATTTACGAGTTCAACTCCTTCTTCAACTCGCTGCTGCAGGGAGAATTCCGGGGCGCCACCCATGCCGGGGGGCGGTTTCTGGTGAATTCCACCCTCGGCCTGCTGGGCCTGTTTGATGTGGCGACCCCCATGGGGATAACGCCCTTTCGGGCCGATTTCGGCCAGACCCTCGCTGTCTGGGGGATGGAACCCGGCCCCTTTGTGATGCTGCCCGTGTTCGGGCCCAAGACCGTGCGCAGCACCTTCGGTTATTTCGCCGACACCTACACCTCGATTCCCTATCTAGCCAACGAACAGACCTGGGCATGGGGCTTCTGGACGCTCGAGCTCATCGACTATCGCGCCCGCCTGCTGGACTCGGACGACCTGATGACCGGTGACCGCTATATTTTCCTGCGCGATGCCTATCTGCAGCGCCGCGAGGCCTTCGTCAGGCGCGGCGCGGTCGATGACAGCTTCTCCGATTTCGAGAAAGATGCGGAGGACTGGGAGGAATTCTGATTCCCCCGGCATACTTCCCCGGCAGTGACTTCGCAATGACCTCTCGTAAATCTGTGAAATCCTGCCTAAAGCCCCGTCGTTCCGGTTGCCTGCCGGCACACATGGGCGTAGTGTCACGCCGAACTTTCCCCCAAAGTCACCGCTGATGGATGCCAAGGGCAATGTACTGATTATCGACGATGTGCCCGAGCGCGCCCAGGCGCTGGAGAAGATCGTCTCGTCGGCTGGATTTGCCACAACGGTGGTCACCGATATTCTCGGTACCCGATTCGAACTGGATATCGACAGTGAATTCGATGTCGTGCTCTGCGAGCTGAACCTGAAGGGCGTGTCCTGGAAGGAGGCCCGCAAGGTGTTGCGGGAGATGGATGCCCAGGTGCCTGCTATTATGTTCAGTGACACGGTGAGTTCCGAGCTCATGATGACGGCTTTGCGGTTGGGCGCCAGTGATTTCTTTGTACGGCCGGTAGAAGACATCGAGGCGCTGGAGAAATCCATTCAGCGCTGCGTTCGCCAGCGTGAAATGCGGCGGGAGCTGCGGGAGTCCCGTCAGCGGCTGGAGGCCGCGAACAACGAACTTCGCGCCACCGTCAAGGTACTCGAGCAGGACCAGCAGGCCGGACGCCAGGTCCAGTTGAAGATGTTGCCCGCCACGCCACTGGTGCTCGGTGACTACGTGGTCAGCCATACGGTGATTCCGTCCCTCTACCTCAGTGGAGACTTCACCGATTACTTCACCGTGGACGAGAACTACATTACGTTTTTCATGGCGGATGTGTCGGGCCACGGCAGTTCGTCGGCGTTTGCAACGGTATTACTGAAGAACCTGTTCGCCCGCAAGCGCTCGGATTACCTGCGCCTCCGCGACAATACGGTGCTCAGTCCCGTTGCCATGCTCAAGCACGCCAACAAGGAGCTGCTGAGCCTGGCGGTCGGCAAGTTCGCCACCATGGTGGTGGGTTTGCTCGACATGGAAGCCAATACCCTGCGTTTCAGCGTGGCGGGGCACCTGCCGCAGCCGGTACTCGTTTCACACAGCGGCGCGCGTTACCTGCGCGGCGAGGGCCCCGCGGTTGGCATCATGGAAGACGCACACTATGAGGAACACCTTATCGACCTTCCCGACAGCTTCATGCTGGCGCTGTTTTCCGACGGGATACTGGAAATTCTTCCCCCGAAGAACCTGATCGAAAAGGAAAAGTATTTTCTCCATGTGTTCGAGCAGACCTTCGAATCCCCGGAGCAATTGGTAACCCGCCTGGGCCTGGACCGCGTGGACACGGCGCCCGATGATATTGCGGCACTGTTCATAAGCAAGCGTGACTGAGATGCCGGACGGAAGAATACTCGCTGCCAGCCATAACGGCGCCTACGTGATTCGCTTCGAGGGCGACGTGCGACTCACCCTGTGTACCACGATAGACGACTATTTCCAGCACATGTTCGACGACCCGGCGTTTGTCAGCGTGTGGGTGGATTTGTGCAGCGCCGAGGGCCTGGACAGCACAACGCTTGGCATGCTCGCCAAACTGGCGCTGACCGTGAAGAAACGCTTTGGCTTCCAGCCCGCCATTTACTCCTGTGACCCTGGAATCAACCGCCTGATCAAAAGCATGGGCTTCCAGCAGCTGTTCGAGTTGCGCGAAGAGCTTTGCGGCGCCCCGGAAGAGGCGGCCGAAATTCCGGTGGTCGAGGGAAGTGAGGACGAGGTGAAGCAGAAGGTGATAGAGGCCCACAAGATTCTGATGGAACTCAGCCCCGAGAACCGCACGCGGTTCAAGGACCTGCTCAGCGTGCTCGAACGCAGCTGAGTCAGGGCTTCGCCGCCAGCTTGACCCTGATGTAATCGGAGTGGGGCACGTAGGTGAGTTCCGCCACCTGCCGGATCAGGTATTCCTCATATTTGTCCAGCCGACCGTCGGCATAGGCCACACGCCACATACTGCTGATCAGCTCCAGTTTCTGCGCCGCCGAGTAATGGTCGTTGATGACCCGGGTGAAATCATACAGCGATGTGGCCTCGTCCAGTCGTTCCCCGGCCTGTCGCAGCAGCGCGTCGACTTCTTGCGGAGACACATCCAGCGTGTCACACAGCAGGCGCCTGAGCGAGGTCTCTTCCGCCTCGTCCTCTGTGAAGTCGGCCCGGGCGGTCTCGATCAGCAATGCGGCAGCGGCCAGTTGCAGGCGGTGTTCCCTGTCTGCCTCGCTCTCCGTCGCGGGAGCTTCAAACAGTTTCCGTAATGTGCTGATCATCGGGCGCTGATCAGTTTTTCCAGTTTGACCTGGTCTGCCACAAAATTGCGAATGCCTTCCGCCAGTTTCTCGGTGGCCATGGCATCCGAGTTCAACTCGTAGCGAAAGCCGGATTCGACGAGCTTGAGCCTGGCTTCTGTCGAGCTGGCGGTGGCGGGATCAAGTTGCCGGGGCAAGTCGCCCTCATCCGCTGCCAGTTCTTCCAGCAGTGCCGGGCTGATAGTGAGCCGGTCGCAACCCGCCAGTGCCTCGATCTCGCCCGCGTTGCGAAAGCTCGCGCCCATCACCACGGTGTTGTAGTCATGCTGCTTGTAATAGTGATAGATGCGGCTGACCGACTGCACGCCGGGATCGTCAGCGGGTGTGGCTATGGCCAGCTCGGTATTCGCCTTATACCAGTCGAGTATGCGACCGACGAACGGGGAGATCAGGAAAACACCCGCATCGGCACAGGCGACGGCCTGGCTGAAGCCAAAAAGCAGGGTCAGGTTGCAGTTGATCCCTTCTTTTTCCAGCTGGGTCGCCGCGGCGATTCCCTCCCAGGTTGAGGCGGTCTTGATCAGGATCCGTTCGCGACCGATGCCGGCCTGCTCGTACATGCCGATGAGCTTGCGCGCCCGCTCCATGGTGCCGGCGCTGTCGAAGGACAGGCGGGCATCCACTTCGGTAGAGATGCGACCGGGGACAATGGCCAGAATTTCCTTGCCGACGTCCACCGCGAAACGGTCACAGCAGTTGGCCAGCTGCTGCGCGCTATCGCCTCCCTGTGCGTGCGCCCAGGCCTTCGCCTGGTCCAGCAGGCTGGCGTAATGGGGCAGGGCCGCGGCCTTCAGCAGTAGTGAGGGGTTGGTGGTGGCATCCTGGGGCTGGAAGCGCCTGATGGCCTCGATGTCGCCGGTGTCGGCGACCACCTCGGTCATCGCCTTGAGTTGGTCGAGTTTGCTGCTCATTGTTGCTTTCGCTCCTTCATGGTCTCTCCCGTCAATTCTACACCGCGGTCCCTGCGGGAATCCTCCATCACAGGGTCCCCGGCGCTTCTCACCAGGGCGAGGGCGTCGACTAGCACCTCGATTCCCGCATCTTTCCTGTAGGCGTTTTCGCTGAGATGGCGCCTGAATTTCCTCGCGCCGGGAACGCCCTGGTAGAGCCCGAGGATATGCCGGGTGATGTGATTCAGGTGCGCTCCGCGAGCGAGTTGCCGCTCTATATAGGGAAGCAGGGCATCGACGACATCATCCCGGGATTGCGCCGGATTATCCATGCCGAACAGCTCCCGGTCCACACCGGCCAGCATCCAGGGGTTCTGGTAGGCCTCGCGCCCGAGCATCACGCCGTCCACCCGCTCGAGATGTTCGCGGCATTCGCCCAGCGTCTGGATGCCGCCGTTGATAACGATACTGAGCGCCGGAAAATCCGCCTTGAGTCGGTATACCCAGGGGTAATTGAGTGGCGGTACCTCGCGGTTCTCCTTTGGTGACAGGCCCTGCAGCCAGGCTTTGCGGGCGTGTACGATAAATACCCCGCATCCCGCCTCGGCGACCTGCCCGACAAAATCGAGCAACTCCTGGTAGGACTCCATGTGGTCGATGCCAATCCGGTGTTTTACCGTCACCGGGATAGTGCAGGTGTCCCGCATGGCCTTCACGCCCTCAGCCACCAGGCCCGGATGGGCCATCAGGCAGGCGCCAAACATTCCCGATTGCACCCGATCAGACGGGCAGCCGCAGTTCAGGTTGACCTCGTCATAGCCCCATTGCTCGGCCCAGCCCGCGCAGCGGGCGAGGTCTGCGGGATCACTGCCACCCAGTTGCAGGGCGACGGGGTGTTCCTCGGCGTTGAAATGCAGAAAGCGTTCCCGGTCCCCGTGGATCAGTGCCCCGGTTGTGACCATCTCGGTATACAGCAGCGCCTGCCTGGAGAGCAGGCGCCAGAAGAACCTGCAATGGTGGTCGGACCAGTCCATCATCGGGGCGATGGAGAACAAGCGATTGAGTGTTTTCATTCAGTGACAAAATTGGCTGCAGAAAATGCGGTATGGGCGTGAAGCTTGTCGGCTGCCGCAGCCTGCCGGTGCCCGGGTCAGATGCCAGGGTCTACCCCGGTCATCTCGATCGACAAGTCCCAAAGTTTCCTCGCCACGTCCCTGTCCTGGCTGCGCCGGTTTGACCTCACCTTGACAGCCGGCCCGGCGGTCTCCCTGCGCTTGGCCGGCCCGTAGTATTCGCCGCCCTGCACTCCCGCCATGGTTGCGGCGCAAAGTGTGGGCCATGCACCTTGTGCGGGGGTATTGAACAGCGGGCGGAACAGTGGGGCGATCAGCATCAGGGCGCGCGGAATATAGCGCGTCAGCTCGGTATCCGCGATGCCGGGGTGGGCGGCCACAGAAATCGCGCTGTCCCCTGCGGCCTCCAGCCGGCGCTGGAGCTCATAGGCAAAATAGAGGTTGGCGATCTTGCTCTGGCCATAGCGCGCAATCGCGTTGTAGCCCTGTTCGGCATTGATGTCGTCGAAATGTATCTTGCCCCTTTTGTGGGCGATGCTGGCGGTACTGACAATGCGTGCATCGGGCGTGCTGCGCACTTTGTCCAGCAGCAGGCCGGTCAGCGCAAAGGGGCCCAGGTGGTTGACCCCGAACTGGGATTCAAAGCCGTCGGCGGTAAGCTCGTAAGGCGGGATCATGATGCCAGCGTTGTTGATCAATACATCCAGCCGGGGCTCTTCGGCAACCACAGCTGCGGCTCTTTTCACCGAGGCGAGATCACCCAGATCCAGTTCGACCACCGCCACATCCGCGCCGGGGTACTCTGCCAGGATTGACTTGCTGGCCTGCTGCGCCTTGGTTCTGGAGCGGCAGCCGATAATGACCCTGGCGCCCTTGCCGGCCAGGACTTTCGCCGCCTCGTAACCCAGGCCGGTATTGGCCCCGGTGACAAAAATGGTCTTGCCGGTCTGGTCGGGAACGTCATCTGCGGTAAAGCCGGTCATGGGTATCTCCCTGTCGAATGATCCTGGAAACTGAAAAGTCGACCTGCCGGGGATGTGGCCGGCCGGTCTGTATTCGGGTGTGCCGGGAGGGCTACGTTACCACAGCTCGCTCAGTGGCGGCGAGTGGTGCGCCCGGATACCGGCTGCTGAGGGGGACTCTCGCACTGGCGCCGCCCTCCCATTGATCAGGTAACTTGCGACTGCCAGCGGCCACAGGCCGGCCCGCTTTCCGACCCTTGTAGATACCGCCTTTTAATTGGCGATCCAGTGGGGGTAGGGTAGTTTGCGCTTCCACAGGTATTCCGGGTTGAACAGCTTGCTCTGGTAGCGGCTGCCGGAATCGCACAGGATGGTGACGATGGTGTGGCCGGGCCCGAGCTCCCGGGCCATCGCCATGGCGCCGGCGATATTGATGCCGGCCGAGCCACCCACGGAAATACCCTCTTCCTTGAGCAGGTCGTAGATCAGCGGCAGGGCCTCGTCGTCATCCACGCGGCAGGTAAAATCCAGTTCGAGTCCCGCGAGGTTTCCGGGCACGAACGATACCCCGATGCCCTCGGCGATGGATTCGCCCTCGGAGTGCAGGCCGCCGCCGGTGAAGTGGCTGTAAAGGGCGGACCCCATCGGATCGGCCAGGCCTATCCTGACGTTACGATTGTGCTCGCGCAGGGCGTCTGCCACCCCGGCCAGCGTGCCGCCGGTGCCCACCGCGCAGATAAAGCCGTCCACCTTGCCCTCGGTCTGCCGCCAGATTTCCTGCCCGGTGGTGGCATAGTGGATCTGGCGGTTGGCCGGGTTATCGAACTGGCGCGCCCAGATTGCACCGTGGGCCTCGTCCTTGCGACGTCCCGCGGCTACCCGTTCGGCAGTATGGATGTAGTGGTGGGTGTCGGCGTAGGGAACCGAGGGCACCAGTAACAGTTCAGCCCCCAGCATTTCCAGCTGGCTGATTTTCTCCTCGCTGGCGTTTTGCGGCATGACGATAACGCACTCATAGCCCAGGGCGTTGGCCACCAGGGTGAGGCCGATGCCCGTATTGCCCGCCGTGCCCTCGACAATGACGCCACCGGGCTGCAGTTCTCCCGCCTGTTCCGCCGCCCGGATGATACCCAGTGCGGTGCGGTCCTTGACGGAGCCGCCGGGGTTCATGAATTCCGCTTTGCCGTAGATATGGCAGCCGGTCAGCTCAGAGGCCTTGCGCAGGTAAAGGAGGGGCGTGTTGCCGATGACATCCGGTAGCAAATGCTGGTGTGGCATGAGGTGTATCCTCGGGCGGGAAGCGGGCTGTCCGGGCATTATCACGGCAACCGCCCCAATTACCAAGTTTGTGTGCCCGCAGTGGACATGGCAACGCCGCGCGCCCTTGACCTGGATCAATCGATGCCGCCGCACTGGCGCGCGGGGTGCGGCGGTTGGTTTGTAGAGCGCCTGCCCGCTGTATATAGTCCGCGCTGCCTGTACTGATAATTCTGTGGAAGTGGCGATGGCGGCGCGAGAGACCTGCGAGGTGATATACCGGGACGAGCACCTGGTGGCGATCAACAAGCCCAGCGGCCTGCTGGTCCACCGCAGCCCCATCGATCGCCACGAGACCCGCTACGCCCTGCAACTGGTGCGGGACCAGATCGGACAGCGCGTCTACCCGGTACACCGCCTCGACAAACCCACCTCGGGGGTGCTCCTGTTCGGGCTCTGTGGCGACAGCGCCCGGGCGCTCTCCAGCCAGTTTGTTGCAGGCAGTGTGCACAAGCACTATCTCGCCGTGGTGCGTGGGCATTGCCCGCAGGCAGGCTGTATCGACTATCCGCTGCGGCCGGAGCGCGATCGCATCGCGGACCGTGACCGCAGCCCGGAACTGCCGGTGCAAAATGCGATCACCCACTACAGGCGGCTGGCCACGGTTGAGTTGCCGCTCGCGGTGGAGCGCTACCCGCAAACCCGCTACAGTCTCGTTTCCCTGCGGCCGGAGACGGGGCGCAGGCACCAGTTGCGGCGCCACCTGAAACATATAGGCTACCCTGTAATTGGTGACGCCAAGCACGGCAAGGGTGTGCACAACCGTTTTTTTCAGGCGCAGTATGACTGCCACCGCCTGTTGCTGGCCTGCACTGCCATGGCCTTCGTCCACCCGGTCAGCGCTGGCCCGGTGATACTGCAGGCGGCCCTCGATGCGCCATTCCAGCGTGTGCTGAGGGCCTTTGGCTGGCTGGATTTCCCGCCGAACCGCTCGCAGGCCACCACGATAGCCCAGGGTTGGGGAGAGTGAACGATGCATTTTATTTTTGAGGTACATATCAGACCCGGTTACAGCGCGGAGCAGTATGCCGACGCCTGGTTGCGCGCCAGCGAGATTATCCAGCGCTCCCCGGGAGCGAGGGGCACGCGCCTGCACCGGAAAATTGGGGAGCCGAACGTGCTGCTGGCTATCGCTACCTGGGAGTCCAAGGCAGTGCGCGACGCCATGGAAGCCAGCCAGCCAGAAGACGTCCGGGCGATCATCCAGAGCCAGGCGGATTTCGTCGATATCAGGGTCGTGGGTGAGTTCGAGGCGCCGGAGTGGGAGGTGGTGCCGGCCGACTGGAGGGGCTGATGTCATTGCCCCGGCATGGGCTTTGGTCTGCCCAGCCCGTATAATCGCGGGTCTTTAACAACACACGCCGGAGACCCATGACAGTTCGCACACGCGTCGCCCCATCCCCCACAGGTGACCCCCACGTGGGCACAGCCTATATCGCCCTGTTCAACCTGTGCTTTGCCCGCGCCCACGGCGGACAGTTTTTGCTGCGCATCGAGGACACCGACCAGGTGCGAAGCACTGCGGAGTCGGAGCAGGCGATTCTCGATTCCCTGCGCTGGCTGGGCCTGGAGTGGGATGAGGGCCCTGATGTGGGCGGCCCCAACGGCCCCTATCGCCAGAGCGAGCGCATGGAGATTTACGGCCAGTACGCCATGCAGCTGGTGGAGGCGGGCAAGGCATTCCTGTGTTACCGCACCCCCGGGGAACTGGATGAACTGCGCGAATCGCGCCGCGCCGCTGGCAACGGCACCGCCTTGAAACCCTCGGACCTGATGCTGCCTCCCGCGGAAGTGGATAAGCGGCGGTCGGCAGGGGACCCCTATGTCATCCGGATGATGGTGCCGGAGGAGGAGGGCGCCTGCGCCATCGAGGACATGCTGCGCGGCACGATCGAACTGGACTGGGGTATGGTGGATGCACAGGTGCTGCTAAAGTCCGACGGCATGCCGACCTACCACCTGGCGAACGTGGTGGATGATCACCTGATGGGTATCACCCACGTACTGCGCGGGGAGGAGTGGATCAATTCCGCCCCCAAGCACAAGTTACTGTACAGCTATTTCGGCTGGGACATGCCGCAGCTGTGTCACCTGCCGCTGCTGCGCAACCCGGACAAGTCCAAGCTCAGCAAGCGCAAGAACCCCACCAGCATTCTTTACTACCAGCGCATGGGCTTTCTGCCGGAGGCGCTGCTGAACTACCTCGGGCGGATGGGCTGGTCCATGCCCGATGAGCGCGAGAAGTTCTCCCTGCCGGAAATGATGGCCCACTTCGACATCCAGCGGGTCTCCCTGGGCGGTCCAATATTTGACGTCGACAAGCTGAAATGGCTGAACGGTACCTGGATACGTGAGGACCTCGACGAGGCCGAACTGGCCAGGCGGCTGGTGGACTGGGCCTACAATGAAGGCAACCTGATGAAAGTGTTGCCCCACGCCCGGAAACGCCTGGAGACACTGAGCGATTTCGCGCCGCTGGCCAGTTTCCTGGTGTCCGGAACGCTGCCGATCAGCGAGCAGAGTTTTGCCGCGATAACAGGCGAGCGGGAAGAAATCGTCAGGGGCATGCAGTTTGCCCTGTGGCGGCTGGAGGCGCAGCGCCACTGGAGCCGCGACACGATCTGGAATGACCTCAAGGGCCTGGCCGATGCCCTGGGCGTGAAGATCAAGGACTTCCTGGCGCCCCTGTTCGTGGCCATTGCCGGCTCCAGCGCATCCTTCTCCGTGGTCGATTCGATGGCGTTACTGGGACCGGATATGAGCCGGGCTCGCATCCGCCACGCCATCGATGTGCTGGGCGGGGTGTCAAAAAAAGCGGCCAAACGGTTTGAAAAGGAGTTCCAGGCCCTGAACACGGGCCAGGAGCAGGATGCGACGGAGGAATAAACGATGGCAGCGAATACAGCAAGCTCACTTCTGGCCACCCTGGTGCGGGGCGCCAACGGTATCCAGAGCACACCGGCGGCAGTCAAACCCAGGGAAATGTTGCAGCTCTACGATCTCGAGAACTGCCCCTACTGTCGCCTGGTCAGGGAGGCCCTGACCGAGCTGGACCTGGATGTGGAAATTCGTCCCTGTCCCAAGGGCGGTGAGCGTTTTCGCCCCGAGCTGGAGGCGCGCGGTGGCAAGGTACAGGTACCCTACCTGGTGGACCCCAATACGGGGACGGAAATGTACGAGTCACTGGACATTGTGAGCTACCTGTTCGAAACCTACGGACAGCGAAAGCTGCCCCTGAAATGGCGTGCCGGAAAATTGCAGACCCTGGGCTCCATGTTGGCCAGCGCGCCGCTGATGAAGCGGGGCAGCAAGGCACGGCCGGGGCTTGAGCCCGAGTACCTGCTGGAACTGTACAGCTTCGAATCCAGCCCCTTCGCCAGACCCGTGCGCGAACTGCTGTGCGAGATGGAGATCCCCTACATCGTGCGTAACTGCGGCCGCACCGAGTTGCAGGAATGGCTGCTGCCGCCGGTGCGCGCGGCCCTCAATATAACGCCTCGCAGCAAGCTGGAAAATCGCGTGATACTGCAGGACTTGGAGGGCAGGGTGTCGATACCCTATCTGTACGACCCCAATATAAAAAGTGGCCTGTTTGAGTCGGACGACATCATGCAGTACCTGCGCGACACCTACGGCGGCTGACACGGTGGCCGGCGGCGACACGCGGTGAACGGGCTTATCCATGTAGTCGATGTGCTCGCAGTCGGGGTGTTTGCCATCACCGGCGCACTGGCGGCGGCGGAGCGAAAGCTCGATATTCTCGGCTTCATACTGTTCGGCACCATTACGGGCATCGGTGGGGGCACCGCCCGGGATCTCCTGCTGGGCACGGATACGGTCTTCTGGATCAGCGATACCCGCTATCTCTGGGTCTGTGTTGGCGCCTCGACACTCACCTGGTTTCTTGCGCCACTGCTGAATTCCCTGCACCGTGTGCTGGTGTGGGCCGACGCGCTGGGCGTGGCGCTGTTCTGTGTGCTCGGCACAATCAAGGCGCAGCAGTGGGGCGCGCCGCCAGTGGTGTCCGTGGTGATGGGGATGATGACGGCGACCTTCGGCTCGATCATTCGCGACACCCTGCTGAACCAGGAGCCGGTGTTGCTGGGGCCCGAGATCTACGTCACCGCCGCGCTGCTGGGGTCCGCCAGCTATCTCGCGCTGCAGGCACTGCCCGCCACCGCACCGCTGGCGATGCCCCTCGCTATATTGCTGGCGTTCTCGCTCCGGGCCTCGGCGATCCTGTTTGACCTCCGACTGCCCAAGTACGGGCAGTAACGCCAGCGCATCAGCGGCGCAGGGCGATCGCCGCCAGGATCGCGGTGAAGTATTCATAGGCCATGGCGCCGTAGGTATAGGCACCGATTTCGCCGGCGGCAGTGAAGGCCCAGAAACAGCGGGCCAGGGCGAGACCGCCGATCCCCAGTAGCAGCAACACCAGAGCAGGCCGGTAGTAGTCGGCTTTTACCGCACCCAGCAGGCAGAACAGGCCAACACCGGTCTGCAATCCGCCGTACATGGCACCCATCTCGGGCAGCGCGTCGCCGGTGACAAACGCCAGGCCGGCAAACCCGGCGGGCAGGGCGGGGGACACCAGGCAGGCCAGGCCGTAGGCGATGAAAACGATAGCCGATAACCACAGAACGAATTTCCCTGTCATGGAACTACTCCTTCACCGGGGTCGGTGTTTCAGTCAGATGTCACGAGGTTAGCACAGCAAACAGCCATACATGGCAGCGGCGCTGTTGACAGGGACAGCCCCTGTCACTAAAATGCGCAGCTCACCATTGATCTGGTTTATAGAAAAATCCAGCGTGATCAATGGCTTACACCCGAATATGGGGCTATAGCTCAGCTGGGAGAGCGCAACACTGGCAGTGTTGAGGTCAGCGGTTCGATCCCGCTTAGCTCCACCAACAAAATCAAAGGCTTAGGCGATATTCTTGCCTGGGCCTTTTTTGTCTGTGCAACCCGTGTGCAACCTCCTGGGTGGAAAGCCCAGCACGTACCAGGTCGCACCAGCCAATCTTCCAGAATTGCACCCTAAGTCTCCAGTCTCATTACCGCGGTTGCATATAATGTATGTTGTAATACATACAAAGTATGCAATAATTCGTTTCGTCGGTCATTAGATAGAGTAGCTGAAAATGCTGGAAGCTTTGGTGGGGTCAACAAACGCCGAGCGAGTGTTGCTTTTCCTTTCAGCAAGGGGGGAGGGGTACGCGAATGAAATCGCCAGGACATATGGTGTGGGCCCAAGCTTGATCCAAAAGCAGTTGGAGCGAATGGAGCGAGATGGTCTTCTGGTAGCCCAGCAAGTCGGTAGAACTCGCGTATACAGCTTCAATCCCCGGTTTCCGTTTGGTGAGGAAGTTCGTGAATTGATGCTTAAAGCCCTGAAAAGCTATCCAGACGAACTGCAGGAAAAGATTCTCCTGGACCGTCGCCGGCCCCGCCGTAAAGGTAAGCCTCTGTGAAGCCAATTGGCGAGCTTTCTCGAGCCGAACTGGGGGCGTTCGTTTGTACCACGCTGGAGCTCGCAGGCATTAAGGTCGTGCTCACCGGTGGCTCCTGTGTGTCGGTATGGACGCGTGATGTATTTGCATCTCTGGATCTTGATTTCATTGCTCTGGGTCTGCATACCAACCGGGAAATAGGCGCCGCACTGGCGTCTATAGGGTTTATGTCTCGCGGCAGAAACTCGCGATATTTCGAGCATGTAGACTGTGAACTTGTGTTGGAATTTCCTGCCGGCCCTCTGCAAGTGGGCGATGAACATGTGCCCGACAAGAATATCGACTCTCTGGAGACGAAGACCGGGACCTTGCGGCTGTTAAGACCAACTGACTGCGTCAAAGATCGTTTGGCGGGTTATTACCACTGGGGCGATGAGCAGAATTTGCTGCAAGTACCTGAAGTGGCGCGGCGACATCCTGTCGACTGGGCGTCATTAGAAAAGTGGCATCGTGGAGAAGGACAGAGCAAAGGATTCGAGGATTTCCGGCGGAAGGTGCAGGCTTGACCCCAAGGAATCGTTCCTGGCAGTGTTGAGGTCAGCGGCGGATGGCCGCCCCGTCCGATCCCGCTTAGCTCCACCAATCCGAAAAAGGCACTTCCCCGCAAGGAAGTGCCTTTT
>JAZBNW010000336.1:0-3915 GCA_036350855.1 Halieaceae bacterium | reverse complement strand
GACTTTCTGCACCTCGTACATCTCGCGTGAAGAGACACCCTCTCTCATGTAGCCCACGGTGCTGCCGACGCCGGGGGCGCCAGCCTGCAGGCCTTTATCAATCTCTTCGAGAATCGCGTTGCCCTGCTCCAGGGTTGGGCGCGTCGCGCTCCAGCCCGTTTTCGCCCGGGTTGTAAGAGCGGCTAAGGGGCCATCTATCAGGTAATCGGCGCCGTCTGACCCGTCGATGACCATCGCGCGGGCTAACTCGTGGCTAACCGCACAGCCGTAGTTGGCCTGGGTCACACCGGCACGCGCTTCGTACCAGTCGGCCATATAGGATCCCGCACAGCCCAATTCGAAATCCATGCTGCTGGTCAACCCGTCGCGCAACCCGAGGGAATAGCCGATCGGCATTTGAAAGTGGAAGTGCGTGTCGATGAAGCCGGGCGCTACGATATGGCCGTTGGCATCTACCGTTTTGGCACCCTTCAGCGGGGTTTTGCTGACTTCGGCAATGCGGCCATCTTTGATACCGACATTGGCAATACCATCAAACTGTGTTTCGGGGTCGATGACCCTGCCACCCGTGATGACAAGATCATAGTCCTGGGCTAATAGTGTGGATGCTGCCAGAGCGTTCACAATAAATGCACTAACCATCAAATATTTTTTAAACATAAAACTCCATCCTTCGTTTAATCAGGCCGCTTCCGGCGCGGCATTCTTTTCTCATCGCACTCTCAAAACGGCGTCTCCCGTTTCAAAAAACTCTTCGATCTGATTCCTTATTCAATGTTGTTTTTGTAAATGTTTCCGTCCTTCATGATGAGGTCAAAGTTTTTATCCGCATCAGCAACCAGGTCGAGGTTTTCCAATGGATTACCGTTAACCAGTATCAGATCCGCATAGGCCCCTTCCTTTATCACGCCGAGCGGCCCTTGCTGGTAAGGGTTGCGCGGGCCGCTGAGTGCCAGCAGTTCGGCATTGTCGGAGGTCGCCATCTTCAGTGCCTCATATGGCGTGAACCAGTTCTTCATCTTGGCCAGTTGCTTGCCTTGCTTTGCCGCCAGCGCAGGATCGAATAAGGTGTCTGTACCCCAGGCAATCTTCACATTGTATTTCTTCGCAGTTTTGTAGACATTGCCTGTCCCCGCGGTCACCTCTTCGAATTTGCGCTGATTGGCAGATCCCGGAGGAAATGGAATGGCATCCTCGTCGTTAAGAATCGGTTGCATGCTAAGCCATACACCTTTTTCCGCCATCAGTTTAAGCGTTTTTTCGGTCAACAAGTGACCATGCTCGACAGACTTTACCCCGGCCTCAACAGCTTGCCGGACGGCATCGTCGGTGAATGCGTGGACGGCTACATAGGTATTCCAGCTGTTGGCAACCTCAACCAGTGCACGCATTTCATCAGCCGTGTATTGCGTTGAATCCAGCGGATCATAGTCGGATGACACGCCACCGCCGGCCATCACCTTTAACTGGGAAGCGCCTTTACGCAGTATCTCTCGCGAGCGCTGCATCACGGCGGGCACGCCGTCAGCAATTATGGTCATACCCTCACGCTGCAGATAGTCAAGGGGAGCGCCATTGTTGGCCGGCACCTCCAGCGGTGCGCGAAAATCCGCATGGCCGGACGTTTGTGAGATCGTCGCACCTGAGGGGTAGATGCGCGGCCCATTTATCAAGCCCTCATCGGTTGCCTTCTTGAGTGAAAATACATTGCCTCCAATATCACGAACCGAGGTAAAGCCTCTCATCAGGGCGGCCTCATTGGCTTTGGCACCCACTAAACTTATATAGGAAATATCCGAGGCCAGCAGCGTTTGCAAGGGCATCGACGACATCAACGAGTGCCAGTGCGCATCGATCAGGCCGGGCATCAGGGTCCGTCCACCGCCATCAATCATGGTCACATTGGTAGTCTGGATAACGGCCAGCGGCTCATCCGAGACCGTCTCAATCAGGTTGTCCTTCACCAGGACATGCATGTTCCTGAGAAGTTTTTCATTCTCCCCGTCGAAGATGTTCACATTGCTGATCAGTGTGAGTTTTGAATCCAGCGGCTCTTCTGCCAGCGAAAAGCCTGAAAACCACAAACTGACTACCAGCAACGCCCTGACGATAATCTCCACACTCTTTGTCATCCTGTTTTCCTCAACTGCCTATTTTTCATGATCACATTGGTAATAGCATTGACCTGTGACGGCTGGATCAGGGATGCCCCTGACAAGAGGGGCAGTACCAATGCGGTGTATATGGGCATCGCAGGCGTACAAAACCTGACCAGGCACTTATCCAGACAATCCACAAGCTTACTTGATGCCGCCAGTAATGATACGCAGGGTTTTGTACCGGGATAGTGAAAAAACTTGATGAAAAGTTAATGGGTGGAATAGTCAAAACTCTATGGTATTGTGCCTTTATCGCACCAGCAGCCCGTCGGACCAATGTTTACCATTGAAAGTCTTGCAAGCCTCGAAAAGCAAAGGACTTAACGCCAGCCTGTTCTGCGCAAACTGGGCCAAAATGATGGAAAGCAGCTCTTCTTTTATATTCGGATCCTACATGCTTGATCAGTCAGTGGGTCTATTCCGCGATGAAAGACCAGTTCCACTGCCGCCCAAGGAATTGGCTCTGCTGCTGTTACTGCTGCAGGCGCAGGGTCAGGTTGTAAGCCATGGAGAGATAGAAGAGAAGGTATGGCCCAACCAGGTCGTAGCCTATGCCTCGCTTGCGCGTTGTGTTTATTCGCTCCGGAAACTGCTCGGTTCCGACGGTAAACGCTACCTGGAAACGGTTCCCAAGCGCGGCTACCGCCTGGCCGTAGCGGTGAAAAAATTCGAGCCATCCCAAACCAAATCTGCGCTCTCCGAATGCATCTCCACCTTGCCCCTGGCCTATTCACATTACGCTGCGGGCGACAGGGAAGCCAATGATCCCGGCCCTGCGGGGCAGGCACGGGCCGTTGTGTTATTTGAGGAAGCCGCCAGAGTGGATCCCAAGTTTGCGGCGGCACATGCGGCTGTGGCTGATACCAGAATGTACCAGATTGTACGTGGCGACCTGGTCCCTGCCAAAGGTCTGAAGCTGGGTCTGGAGGCTTGCCGGCGGGCCCTTAAAGCGAACCCCACGCTTGTTCAGGGTATATCCATATTGGCCTGGTTCAAAGGCGCCATGTTGGGCGAGCTGGATGAGGCGCACACTCTCCTCGATGAGGCGCTGGCAATCGATCCCGGGTATTCCCGCGCCTACATCTATCGATCCTGGATATTCCGGAACCAGGGTCTCGCCCGGGAGAGTACTGTCGCCGCTCAGCGTGGGGCGGACATAAACCCTCACGCCTTACTGAACCGGCACAGTTACAGTTGGGCACTCTTTTGCAACGACCGAGTTGCAGACGCGCTTGCGCACGAGGAGACTTTGCAGCGAATGTACCCGCTGGACGACGTCGCGCAGGCCTATACGGGCATCTTCGCCGCGTATCTTGGTAGATATCGGAAAGCGCTCGCGGCGATTGATGCGGCGATACACGTCTCTGCAGGAAGGCCCGCGGTTCGCGCTGGTGCTGCCTATGTTTTCGCGAGGGCGGGAGAAACCGAGCGCGCCCTGCAATTGGCAGAGGACGCCACGGCGGCCATTCTTCCTCGCGCGCCCAGGCCAATGTTGGCGGCGGCATATGCCGAACTGGGCGATGTGGACCGCGCTTTGGCCCTTTTGAGCGAGGCGCGTGATGAAGGTTGTGTCTGGTTCGCCCCTGCACGCCTGGATCCGCGGCTGGCCTCCCTGAAATCGGACGACAGATTCCTGGCCCTGTTTTCCTGAATACCAACTCACGCTTGTGAAAAATAGCCCTGAACGGCCCTGACCCACAACAGCGGGTTGCAAACACCCAACTCAGTGGACATGAATGTCCATGTCACCCATTTG
>JAZBNW010000335.1:0-3810 GCA_036350855.1 Halieaceae bacterium | reverse complement strand
TTTTTTGCGTTGGGTGATGTCTCTCCAGGTCGCATCGCTATACTGCTTTCTGCCGTCAAGATCTTGGTACTGAACAGCGCTGAGACTGACATCGAGCACGCTGCCGTCCCGGCACAGGACCTGTAGCTCGACGTCGTGCACCTGGCCATCAGCAAGAAAATGACGGAAAGTCTCCGCCGCACGTTCACGACAGGCGGGCGCATACAACTCGTTTCTGCACATTCCGAGCAGTTCTGTTTTCGAGTAGCCCAGCTTTTTAGCGAGGGTGGTGTTACAACGAATTATTTTCTGCGTCCTGACGTCCAGGGACAGCAGCATGTCGGGGGCGTTATCATACTGCAATCGCAGCAGTTCCTGCGACGCTGCCAGAGCATCCTTGGCTTCCTTCAGCTGGCCTGAGTGGCTTGCGTTTTTGCGCTTCAGGATGTAAAAAACCCCCGGCAACACAACAGCCAGCGGCGCCATTATGAGCGCAACCAGTAGTGGAATGTCGACGGTCACGGACAGCTGACCGCCATCTGATGCCCAGCAGTAGCGGCCTTCAGATCAGTGCCAGACCATGCGCGCAAAGCAACAGAAGGCCAGTGCCGGCACTGGCCAATAGTGCGCAAAACCAGTAGATTCTTGAGGGCTTCGGGTAGTTGGATACCCATGATTCAATCTTGTACATGATGTCAATTCCCCCTGCGGAAAGGGTGAGCAGAAGGATCAAAATAGACCCTGGCACCCGGAAAATCGAACGCACAGTCTGATGATGAAGAAGAGGAGATGCTATAGGGGAAAATCTTATTTAGTTGAAGGCGCGATGCCGGCGCCGACAAACAGCTTTCACCCTGGCCACCTTCCGAATCGCTCTTGTCGTTTGGCAAATCCAGTCGATAAGTGAATTGCCAATTCGCTGCCCGCAGTTATATGTCTGTTCCCGGTTTACTAGTCACTCGTTCGTCAAGCACGGGTGATGGCTTGAAACCGGGTTCCGGGTTTTGTTGGCCGGGAGAAGCTATTTTGCCGGAACCCGGCTCGCACACCTAGCGCGCCGCTTTGATGCCTTTCAGGGTCTTTGACATCAGATAATCCGTCCAGGCTATACCTATAGCCGAGAGAATGAAAACGATGTGAATGATGGTTTGCCACATGACGCCGTCCACGGTGTAGTCGGTATTGTCCGTGCCGAGTGCGCCTATGGCGATAAAGGTCTTCAGCAGGTGGATAGAGCTGATGCCGATGATGGCCATCGCCAATTTTACCTTGAGCACGGTGGCGTTCACGTGGCTCAGCCACTCAGGTTGATCGGGATGACCCTCCAGTCGCAGCCGGGAGACGAAGGTCTCGTAGCCACCGACAATGACCATCACCAGCAGATTGGAGATCATCACCACATCGATCAGCCCCAGCACGGCCAGCATGATCAGCTGCTCACTCAGGCTGGTGGCGCCGCCGATCAGGTGAACCAGTTCCTTGAGAAACAGAACGACGTAAACGCCCTGCGCCACGATCAGCCCCAGGTACAGGGGGAGTTGCATCCAGCGGGAGCTGAAAATGATCGTGGAAAGGAGTGTCAGTTTTGGGGGGGTGTCGCTGTCCATTGAGTTGCCCGGTGAGAAGAGTCGGAGGGTATATTTACTTATAACGCCATGAAATTCTTTAAAAATGTGGTCCCGGAGGGGCTCAGCGCGCCGGCTTCGACCTGCCGCTTATGAGCGCTCGGAGAGGGCCGGCCTGCGCGGTAAGGCGCAGGATTGTAACAGGTTTTTCTGGCAGGGGAAGTCAGGGAAACCGGAACCGGCCTACTCGCGCCGGTAGATCGATTTGCCTTCCTTGATGGTCTCCAGGACCTCGAGCTCGGCGAGTTGTTCCGGTGGCACCTCAAGCGGGTTGTCCGACAGAAGCACGAAGTCCGCCAGTTTGCCGACCTCGATGCTGCCCTTGGTATCCTCCTCGAAATGTTGCCAGGCGGGCCAGAGGGTCATGGCCTTGAGAGCGGTAGCTACGGGTACCCGGTGCTCCGGACCCAGTACACGGCCGCTGCGTGAGCGGCGTGTGACGGTGGCGGACAATACTCGCATCGAATTCGGCAACGCCACCGGGGCATCGTGGTGGGTACCGAACATCATGTCCCGCGCCAACACCCACCCGGTGGGCGAAATATTTTCCGCCCGGTCGGGGCCGAGCACCGACTCCCGGTGCCAGTCGCCCCAGTAAAAGGTATGCATCGGGAACAGCGAGGGGAAAATATCCAGTTCCTTGAGCTGCTGCACCTGTTCTTCGCGCAGCACCTGGCCGTGGATGAGCACCGGGCGGTTGTCAGCCTCAGGGTATTTCTTCCTTGCCAGGCTTACGGCCTGGATAAAAAGGTCGCTGGCGGCGTCCCCGTTGGCGTGAACAAGAATCTGCCAGTTATTGGCAAAGGCCCGGTCTACCGCATTCACGGTGGTTGCCTCGTCGATCGCGGCATAACCGCGATACTCCGCGGTCTGGCCCTCTGGCGGTACGAAATAGGGCTCCGTTAACCAGGCGGTCTTGCCCTGGGGCGAGCCATCGATGGTCAGCTTGACGCCCCCGACCCTGAACCCGTTTTTGTAGTCCGGGGCCGGCTTGATCTCTTCCACTGCGAGGATGTCCGGATAGGCCACCAGGTCGATCGGCAGCTCGCCCCGGGCCGCCGCCCGCTCCATGGCCGCGATCCCGACACCGGAAGCGCGGCCCTCCTGGCCGGTGGTGTAACCAAAGGACGCCAGTAGCTGCGCGCCCTCGTTGACCAGAGTGTCGTTAATGGCGTCGTCAAAATTGGCTGCAAATGCTCCCATCACCCGGAAGAACGCGTACTCCTCCATGACGCCGTTGGGCTCCCGTGAGCCCGCCTCGCGCCGGAACACACCGCCTTCCGGGTCTTCGGTTGCCGCGGTCACCCCCGCCAGCGCCAGCGCCTTGCTGTTGGCGACGCCCAGGTGGCCGGACTGGTGGATGATCAGGACCGGCAATTCGCTGGAGACCTTGTCCAGGTCATGGCGGGTGGGATGGCGTTGCTCCGCCAGCTGCGAATCGTCGTAGCCAAAGCCGATAATCCATCCCAGTTGGCGCAGTTGGTTGTTCTCCACCTTCGCCCACTCTGCCAGCAGGGACTGCAGGGTGGGGATATCCTTGCCGTTGCCATCCGGAGGTGGCAGCAGGTTGGCTGAGAGCGCCTGCAAGCCGATCATGTGGGCATGGCCATGGGAATCGACGAAGCCCGGCAGCAGGGTTTTACCGCCCAGGTCGACGCTTGTGGTGTCTTCACCCGCGGCCTGGCTGACCTCGGCTTCCGGGCCGACTGCCAGAATCCGTCCGTCCCTGACCGCCACCGCCTGCGCGGTGGGCTGTTTGTCGTTCATGGTGATCACAGTGCCGTTGCGGAAAATGACATCGGCTGTCTCGATCGCCAGCGAGGGCAGAGCTATCAGCGCGCCGGCGGCCAGCGCCAGCAGTGAAGTGGGTAATCTATGCATCATGAAGCAGAACCTGTGAGACGTTTTTCAGCAGTTTAGACGGAATCGCTCTGTTTTTCCTTATCCGCCCTTTATCGCGTTTCGCTGGGAAGCGGAGAGGGGCACTATCCCCGTTCGTTGTGGCTCATCGGGAGGCGCAGGGATGCGCGACAAGCCGAGGTCTGCCTGACCCGCTACATGTCATCGACCATCCAAATGGAAGCAACAGCCAGCCGCGCTAGAACGTCGGATCTATCGGGGTGATATGGCCGACTCGCGCCTCGATCAACCCGGCGGCATCCAGGCACAAGTCCTCCCGCCAGCGATCGGCATAGATCTGCACACC
>JAZBNW010000334.1:0-5606 GCA_036350855.1 Halieaceae bacterium | reverse complement strand
TCCAGAACTTTGGCTCCGAACTCCCCGCTTTCACGCAGATGGTGCTGAATTTCTCCGAATTTACCCAGCAGTGGTGGTTCGTCATCCTGCTGATGATAATCGCCGCCATCTTCGTGTTCAGGGAGGCGAAATTGCGCTCGGTGAAATTCTCGGAATTTCTCGACCGGCTGATACTGCGCCTGCCCGTCTTCGGCGGCATCGTGCACGACTCGGTCATCGCCCGCTTCTCCCGCACCCTGGCCACCACCTTCGCCGCCGGCGTGCCGCTGGTGGACGCTTTGGAGTCCACCGCCGGCGCGGCGGGCAACTCGGTCTACGCCAAGGCGATCCGGCGGATCAAGGACGACGTGACCACGGGTAACACCCTGTATTCATCGACGAAATCAACCGGGCTGTTTCCCAACATGCTGCTGCAGATGATGTCCATCGGCGAGGAATCCGGCGCCCTGGACGACATGCTGGACAAGGTGGCGACCCACTATGAGGAAGCCGTGGACAATGCCGTGGACAGCCTGAGCTCGCTGATGGAACCGATGATCATGGCGATACTCGGCGTGCTGGTGGGTGGCCTGATGGTGGCCATGTACCTGCCCATCTTCATGCTCGGCTCCGTCATCTGATCCCGCGCTGAGGCGGGCGGGGAAGCCTCCATGCAGGACGTGTTCAACCAGGTCGCCTGGTTCCTGCCCCTGTGCCTGCTCGCCCTCGGCCTGGTGGTGGGCAGCTTTCTCAACGTGGTGATCTACCGCCTGCCGCTGATGATGGAAAGCCGCTGGCGCAGTGACTGCTGCGAGTTGCTGGAACTGCCGCGGGAACCGCAGGCGCCGCGCCTCACCCTGTCCACGCCCAACTCCCACTGCCCCCACTGCGGCGCGGCGATCAAGCCCTGGCACAACATCCCGGTGCTGAGCTACCTGCTGCTGCGCGGCAGGTGCGCCAACTGCAACGTCGGGATCTCCCCGCGCTACCCGGCGGTGGAACTGGTCACCGGCCTGCTCAGCCTCGCCCTCGCCTGGTATTTCCCGCTGTCCTGGGCGCTGCTGGGCGCGGTGCTTTTCACCTGGGCCCTGGTGGCGCTGACCATGATCGACGTGGATCACAAGCTGCTGCCGGACGATATCACCCTGCCACTGCTGTGGCTGGGCCTGTTATTCAACCTCAACGGCACCTTTGTGAGCCTGGGGGATGCGGTGGTGGGGGCCATGGCCGGCTACCTGGTACTGTGGAGCGTCTACTGGCTGTTCAAGCTGCTTACCGGCAAGGAGGGCATGGGTTACGGCGACTTCAAGCTGCTCGCCGCACTGGGGGCCTGGCTGGGCTGGCAGGCCCTGCCGCTGATCATCCTGCTGTCCTCACTGGTGGGGGCGGTCTGCCGCATCGCGTTGATGGTCCTCAAGGGCAGGGGCCGGGACAACCCCATTCCCTTTGGCCCCTACCTGGCCGCCGCCGGCTGGATCTGCCTGATCTGGGGCGACGAGATCACCCGTCGCTACCTCAATGCGACAGGGCTGAACTGATGGCGCTGGTGGTGGGCATTACCGGGGGTATCGGCAGCGGCAAGTCCGAGGTCACCCGGCGCTTCGAGTCGCGGGGAATCACCGTGGTGGATGCGGACCTTGCCGCCAGGGTCATCGTCGAACCCGGCGGCTCGGCACTGGCCGCCATCGCGGCACACTTCGGCGCCGGCATTCTCCTGGCCGACGGCACCCTGGACCGGGCTGCACTGCGCCAGAAGGTGTTCGCCGATGAGACCGAGCGCCACTGGCTGGAGCGGCTCACCCACCCGCTGATAGGCCGGGAAATCCAGCGCCAGCTGGCGGCCGCCGGATCGCCCTACAGCATACTGAGCTCACCCCTGCTGCTGGAATCCCGGCAGAAAGACCTGGTGGACTGCGTGGTGGTGGTCGATGTCCCCGAGGCTGTCCAACTGGAGCGCGCAAGCCGGCGCGACGCCAACAGCGAGGAGCAGATCCGCCGCATCATGGCCGCCCAGATGCCCCGCGAGAAACGGCTGGAACTGGCGGACATCGTCATCGACAACTCCCGGCCGCTGGCAGAGCTGGACGCCATCGTGGAAGAGTTGCACAAGGAATTTCTGCAGCGCGCGGAAAATTCCGCCTAGGGGTTCGTGTCCAACCGGGACAGCAGCTCGTCCAGGGCGCCGATGATCGGTTCATTCGCCGCCGGAAAGCGATAGCCTTCCAGCTCCAGGGGCGCAACCCACAGCAGCGGCTGATCCTCCAGGCCCCGGGCCTCGCCACTGAAGTCCCACACCACATGCACGTCCAGCAGCACGTATTTGTCGCCGTAGTCGTGGCGGATTTCCAGCAGCGGGCTGGTGCGGCCGATCTCGATGCCCAGCTCTTCCCGCAGTTCCCGCGCCAGTGCCGTGCCCAAGGACTCCCCGGGCTCCACCTTGCCGCCGGGGAATTCCCACAGGCCGCCCTGGTGACTGTCGCCGGCGCGGCGGGAGATCAGGACCCTGCCCGAGGGGTCCAGCACCACACCCACCGCCACGTGAACGGGCGCCACCTCAGGTCCGGTACTCGGCGTTGATGCGCACGTAATCGTAGGAGAAGTCCGTGGTCCAGACCGCCGCGTCGCTGTCCCCGCGGTTCAGTTCGATGCGGATCACGATATCGTCGGGCGCCATGGCGGCGACACCCTGCTCTTCGGTATAGCTTGCCGCCCGGCATCCCTGGCTGGCGATCAGTACCTCGTTCAGGTACACCTCCACCAGCTCGACCCGCAGTTCCTCCAGGCCGGCCCGGCCGATGGCCGCCAGCAATCGCCCCCAGTTCGGGTCGCTGGCAAACAGGGCGGTCTTGACCAGCGGCGAATGGGCGATGGTAAACGCCACGTCCAGGCACTCCTGGCCGGTACGACCGCCATTGACCTGCACGGTGACAAACTTGGTGGCACCCTCCCCGTCCCGCACCAGACCCTGGGCCAGGGCGAGGCAGAGTTGCTCCAGGGCGTCGCGCAGGCCTGCGCAGAGGGGCGATGCGGCATCCGCTACCGGGGCATTGCCCGCGGCGCCCGTGGCCAGCAGGATACAGGCGTCGTTGGTGGAGGTGTCGCCGTCGATCGTGATGCGGTTGAAGGTGGTCTCCACTGCCGCCGCCAGCATGTCCTGCAACAGGGCCTGCTCCACCGCCATATCGGTGGCGATGTAGGCCAGCATGGTCGCCATGTTGGGGCGGATCATGCCGGCGCCCTTGGCGATGCCGGTGATCACGTAGTCACCGCCGCCGGCGCTGAAGCGCAGGGAGCAGCCCTTGGGGCGGGTATCGGTGGTCATGATGCCGTGGGCCGCGTCCTCCCAGCCCTCCGCCGACAATGCCGCGAAAGCCGCGGGAACGGCGGCTTCGATCAGGGATACGGGCAGGGGTTCGCCGATCACGCCGGTAGAGAATGGCAATACCTGTTCGACGGCGACATCCGCCGCGGCGGCAACGCAACGGGAGCAGGCCCGGGCCGCCTCGATGCCGGCCGCGCCGGTGCCGGCGTTGGCATTGCCGGTGTTGACCAGCAGGTAGCGGGGCTGCCCGTCACAGGCGCGCAGGTGCTCCCTGGCTACCGTGACCGGCGCCGCGCAAAAGGCATTGCGGGTAAACACCGCGGCGGCGACCGCCCCCGGCGCCAGTTCCATCAGCACGAGGTCGCGGCGGCCCGGTTTCTTGATCCCGGCGGACACTGTCGCCAGGCGCAGCCCCGGCACCGGGTGCAGGGCGCCCAGGGTATCGTTTCCTACCGCCATGTCAGCGCCCCCGGTTCAGAGCTTGCCGTGACACTGCTTGTACTTCTTGCCGCTGCCGCAGGGGCAGGGCTCATTGCGACCGACCTTGGGCTGGTCCCGGGTAAAGGTCTGGGGCGCGGCCGCCGGCTCCTGGCCCGCCTGTTCCTGCGCGTCCGGCGAGGCCATGGCGGAGGCCTGGGCGTGCTGGAATGCCAGCTTCTCGCGCTCCGCGGCCTCCCGGCGCCGGCGCTCGATCTGCTCGGCCTCGTCCTGGCGCTGGATCTGCACGTGGCTGAGGAACTTCACCACCTCGTCCTTCAGGTTTTTCAACAGCTGTTCAAACAGCTCGAAGGACTCACGCTTGTATTCCTGCTTCGGGTTTTTCTGGGCATAGGCCCGCAGGTGGATCCCCTGGCGCAGGTGGTCCATGGTCGACAGATGTTCCTTCCACAGGGTGTCCAGCACCTGCAGCATGATCTGCTTCTCGATCTTGCGCATGCCGGGGCCGACCCGCTCGCTCTTGGCGTCATAGGCGGCCTGGACCTCGCCGCAGATTTTTTCCCGCAGGGCCTCCTCGTGCAGCTGGTTATCCGCCTCCAGCCACTGGGTCAGGGGCAGTGTGATGGCGAACTCCGCCTCCAGTTGCTTCTCCAGGCCGGGAATATCCCACTGCTCCTCCACGCTCATCGGCGGGATGAAACTGTCGATCGCGTCGTTCACCACATCGCGGCGAATCGCGGTGATGGTATCGGAGACATCCTGCTCGCCCAGCAGGTCGTTGCGCTGCTGGTAGATGATCTGGCGCTGGTCATTGGCCACGTCGTCGTATTCCAGCAACTGCTTGCGGATATCGAAGTTGCGGCCCTCGACCTTGCGCTGGGCCTTCTCGATGGCGTTGGTCACCATGCGGTGCTCGATCGCCTCGCCCTTTTCCATGCCCAGGGCCTGCATGAAACTCTTCACCCGATCCGAGGCGAAGATACGCATCAGGTTGTCTTCCAGCGACAGGTAGAAACGCGACAGTCCGGGGTCGCCCTGGCGACCTGCCCGGCCGCGCAGCTGGTTGTCGATACGCCGGGATTCGTGTCGCTCGGTACCCAGTATATGCAGGCCACCGGCGTCCAGCACCTGCTGGTGCCGCTCCTGCCAGGCCGAGCGCAGCTTCGCCCGGGTCGCGTCGTCGATATCACCGGCGGCGGCCAGTTCCGCCTCCAGGTTGCCCCCCAGCACGATGTCGGTACCGCGACCGGCCATATTGGTGGCGATGGTGACCACCCCGGGCCGGCCGGCCTGGGCGATGATCTCCGCCTCCTGCTCGTGGTACTTGGCGTTCAGTACCTTGTGCTCGATGTCGGCCTTGCGGAAGCGCTTCGACAGCTCCTCGGAGGTCTCCACCGAGGCGGTGCCCACCAGCACCGGGGCCCCCTTTGCCATGCACTCCCTGACGTCCGTGACAATGGCGTCGAATTTCTCTTCCTTGCTCAGGTAGACCAGGTCGTTGAGGTCCTTGCGCTGCTGGGGCACGTTGGTGGGGATCACCAGCACTTCCAGGCCGTAGATCTGGCGGAACTCGAAGGCCTCGGTGTCGGCGGTACCGGTCATACCTGAGAGCTTGTTGTAGAGCCGGAAGTAGTTCTGGAAGGTGGTGGAGGCCAGGGTCTGGCTCTCGCTCTGGATGGAGACCCCCTCCTTCGCCTCTATCGCCTGGTGCAGGCCCTCGGACAGGCGACGGCCCGGCATGGTGCGCCCGGTGTGCTCGTCGATCAGTATCACCTGCCCGTCCTGCACGATATACTCGACATCCCGGTGGAACATCACGTGGGCTCGCAGGCCGGAATGGACGTGGTGCAGCAGGTTGAGATTGGTC
>JAZBNW010000333.1:0-2136 GCA_036350855.1 Halieaceae bacterium | reverse complement strand
GCAGTTCCGGGTGTTCCCCCCAGTACCGGGCCGGCGCGGCGGGTCGGGCGTGGAACTCGTCGCGGTTGGCGGCCAGCAACAGTGGCGATGCCTTGTGCTGCTGCCAGGCAAATACAATCAGACACATGCTCACACTCAGCTTTCTGGTTTGTACAACAGCCAGCCCTGCACGATAATGCCGCGCTCATGCAGTGCCGTGGCTTGCCCTGTATGGTAACCCCCGGGGACGCCGGGTAAGCGAATCTGGCGCAGATTCCCTTTGCGGAGCCCATCCAAGGTCCCGGACTTTTCATCACATCCTGAGCACACGCCGAATCTATGCTGACCTATCCCGAGATTGACCCCGTAGCGATTGCGCTGGGCCCGGTGAAGATTCACTGGTACGGCCTGACCTATCTCGCGGGACTCGCCTTCGCCTGGTTTCTCGCGGCCCGGCGCAGCGCCCGACCGGACTCGCCGCTGGGGCGTCAGCAGGTCGACGATCTGGTGTTTTACGCCGCGCTGGGCGTCGTGCTCGGCGGGAGGCTCGGGTACTCTTTGTTTTACGGTGCAGAACGTCTGGCTGCTGACCCCAGCTGGCTGCTGCGGGTGTGGGAGGGCGGCATGTCCTTTCATGGCGGGATGCTGGGCGTAATCCTCGCGACGTTTCTCTACGCCCGCAGCCAGAAGATCGCCTTTGGTCCGCTGCTCGACTTTGTCGCGCCGCTGGCACCGCTCGGGCTTGCCCTGGGGCGGATCGGCAATTTCATCGGTCAGGAACTCTGGGGGCGCGCTGCGGATGTGCCCTGGGCCATGGTGTTTCCGCGAGACCCCTTGCAGCTTGCGCGACACCCTTCACAGCTGTACCAGTTCGCCCTGGAAGGCATGCTGCTGTTCGCGGTACTGCTGTGGTTCAGCGCCCGCCCGCGACCCACCTGGGCGGTGTCCGGCGTTTTTGCGCTCGGATACGGGCTGCTGCGGTTTACCGCGGAATTTTTCCGCGAGCCCGATGCGCATCTGGGAATTCAGGCCTTTGGCTGGATGACCCGCGGTCAGATTCTCTGTGTCCCGATGATTGCGCTGGGCCTGTATATGCTGTGGTACGCCTATCGGCGAACCGCGGCGCGTTCATCCAAAAGCTGAAGGATCAAGCTATGCGGCAATATCACGATCTGCTTCAAGACATCCTCGACAACGGAGTGCGCAAAGAAGACCGCACCGGCACCGGCACGCTGTCGGTTTTCGGGCGCCAGTTCCGCCACGACCTGGCCCAGGGGTTTCCTCTGCTGACGACCAAGAAGCTGCATCTGCGCAGCATTATCAATGAGCTGATCTGGTTCCTGAACGGCGATACGAACGTGGCCTGGCTGCAGGAGCACGGGGTCAGCATATGGAACGAATGGGCCACGGAAGCCGGCGACCTCGGACCCGTCTACGGCAAACAGTGGCGTGCCTGGCCGACGCGTGACGGCGGCGAAGTCGACCAGATCGAATACGTACTGGATTGCCTGAAAAACCGCCCGGATAGCCGCCGCATCCTGTTTCACGCCTGGAATGTCGAATACCTGCCGGATGAGTCCCTGAGTCCGCAGGAAAATGCCCGCGCCGGTCGCATGGCACTGCCACCCTGTCATTTGCTGTATCAGTTCTACGTGGCGGGCGGCCGGCTCTCGGCGCAGCTGTACATTCGCTCGAGCGACAGCTTTCTGGGTCTGCCATTCAATATCGCGAGTCTGGCAACGCTGGTCCTGATGTTTGCGCAGCAGGCAGACCTGCAGCCCGGCGAAATTGTTGTGAGTACCGGCGATTCGCACCTGTATCTGAATCATCTGGAGCAGGTCCGTGAGCAGCTCTCCCGGGAACCGAGGCCACTGCCGCAGCTTGCACTGACGAGAAAGCCTGCGAGCATGTACGACTACCGCTTCGAGGACTTTGAGCTGCGCGGTTACGACCCGCACCCGCACATCCCCGCCCCGGTCGCTGTATGAGCGCGATTGAGGTTGCCCTCATCGTTGCCGCAGCGGACAACGATGTCATCGGCCGCAACAATGCGCTGCCCTGGAATTTGCCGGCGGACCTTCGCCACTTCAAGCGCATCACCATGGGCAAGCCCATTCTGATGGGGCGGCTGACTTTTGAGTCCATTGGCCGGCCGTT
>JAZBNW010000332.1:0-3708 GCA_036350855.1 Halieaceae bacterium | reverse complement strand
GTGGCATCAGCCGGCACCAGAACGAATATCTCCTGGTCGCCATACATGAGCGCTATCGTTTCATCGCGACTTTCCAGCCTCCCGCTGTCCGGCGCGATAGAGGCGTCTTTTGCCACGCTGATTATCCGGTCGCGAATCCTGCCCGCGCGAACCTCGGCCGGGTAAGAGGAGATGCCGCGAACACGAAGCAGGGTTTTGCCATCCACGACAACCGGAGCCACCAACAGCGCTTCGTCTGGCACCGCCGTCGTGGCGCTATCGGCGAGCGCGGGCAAACCAAGCAGCAGGCCGGTGAGGACCAGACAGGCAACGCTTATACGCATGAATATGACTCTCGGCTGAACGGTGGCAGTATCGTCTAACCGGCGCTCAGCTCGTCGGTGCAGACAAGCGCAAGCATACTGTCGCAGGGAGATTCGGGAAAGCGAGCGCGAAAGAAATAATTACAGGTCGGAAAACTTCACCACCCGGGCCGATACCGGCGGGTGGCGGTCGGCGCCTATCCAGCGCCAGCACATCGTGCCGTTGCGGTGGCCGGCAGTCTCCACCCAGTTGGCCTGGGGCGGCCGCTGGTGGGCCACGACGATCCTGACGCTGCCGTCCGGCTCGTAGTGCGCGGTGTGCTTGTTGAAATGGATGTTGTGGTAGCGATAGTCGAGGGACTCCATCCACCAGTTCTGCAGGACAAAATTCCAGGTCTGGCAGTCCGGGATATCCGCCGCCTCGATCAGCAGGGCCTCGTCATCGGCCAGCGCCCAGGCGCTGTGAAAATAGTAGATGTTCGGATCGCCGCCGATGGCCTGGCAAAAGGCCTGGTCCGCCGGCGCCACCTCATTGACGGTGGCCAGAAAGCCTTCGGCCCAGCCTTCAAACAGGCCCGTGGTATTGCGGACAAACTGGGTGACCCCCTGCAGTGCCCTGTCCAGCTGCGCGGGTGAGAGCGGCGCGGGGCGGGCCTGCTCCGCGCCGATGCGTTCGATACTGATTTCAGCGCGGACCTCGCTGCGCCGGTCCTGGAAGGTCTGGCGCACATTTATCGCATTGGTTTCCGAACCCATACGCAGCCAGTTGCCCGGATGCTCACGCTGGCTTACGATGATCTCCAGGCTGCCATCCTCGCCGATTTCCATGTCCCGGGAATCGAGGAAGCCATCGGTTTTCATACCGCCGCCGGTGCTGTAGCGGTTGATCACCGTGCCGAAGCCCAGGTAGTCCACCGTGCCACGGCTACCGGTGATACGGTAATCATGGTTCGGATTGATGGACGCGCTCTGGTAGTAATTATCGGGATTGTCGGCGCCCATCTTGATGGTCTCGTGCACGGGGCAGCGCAATACCGGGAAATCCGGGCCGTCGCTTTCCAGGAAACTCTCCAGCCCGGCCCGCAGCATCCGGGTCAGGTAGCGGTAGCCCTCGGCCCTGTTGAAGGCGTCCTGCGGGGCCTTCGGCGAGTCCACCAGTCGACCCGCCTCTTTCAGCGCGTCGCAGAAGTCAGCCCAGGCGGTGCCGTCCAGTATCCGTTGTTCCGTGTTCGTCTCGCTCATCGTTTTCTGTCCCGCCCGTTAGTCCATGTCCAGATTGTAGCGTTTCACATAATCGCCAAACAGTTCCTCTACCTGCTCCCTGGGGATACCGTAGTCCTCCAGCCGGTATTCGTGCTTGCCGTGCTTGCCCCGTGGATGCGCCGCCAGCCAGTCCGCCATTGCCGCCCGGGCAGTCGCACCGAGGGGGGTGCCCCGCAGGCGGTAGATGGCCTCGACCCCCGGCCAGGGGTCCGCCACGAAATCGTCGTGGTGCAGGTCCAGGAACTGGCCCGGGTGCTCTGGCTCCAGCCGGGCCCGGTCCGCTTCGAAGGTGTGGGTGTAGATACGCAGCATATCCATCCAGTCCCGGCCGATTTCCGCCCGGTCGAGATGATCTGAGCCACTGCGACGCAATACCTCGCTGAAACTGCAGCCCGAGGCCACCAGGCTCATGGGCGCCCGGTGGGTCTGCACGATTATGGCGTCCGGGTAATACTTCAGTATCTGTGTCAGGCCCAGCTGGTGGAACGGCGCTTTCAATACCCACTGCCCCGGGTGCCTGGACTGCAGCAGCTGCAGCTGCAGTTTGTGCCAGGCGTAGCTGTCCCGCGCGCACAGGTTCGCGTACAGCCAGTTGGCGTAGCTGGGGATGTGGAACATGGCCGAGTACTCCACCGACATGAAATTGCGGTTGAGCAACATATAACACTCGTCTGGCTCCTCCGCGTCGAGCAGGTGGGTGGCCATGAAACCCGGCAGGAAGGTCTCGGTCAGCGCCACGCCCTCGCGCTGCCTGGCGATGCGCGGATCGCTGGTGTAGCTGGCAGCCTCCGGCGGTGGCACCGGATTCTGGGCGGCCCACAGGCGCAGGGTGCGGTTGCCGTCATCCTGGTTGAGCATATGGTGCAGGGCGGTGGTGCCGGTGCGCGGCAGGCCGACAATAAAAACGGGCTTCACTACCTGTTCGTCACGCACCTCGGGGTGGCCCTTGAGGTAGTCGATTATCGCCAGGCGGGTGGCGAGGCCGGCACCGATCGTCATCTGTGCACGGATGAGGCCGAAATCGTTCAGGCGCGCCTCGGTGTTGAGGGCGTCGACCAGGCGCTCCAGTGGCTCGCGAAAGTCGTCTTCGCCAAAATCGGACAGCCCGGTCTGTTCCCGCGCCGCCTGCAACAACTGCTCTGTATCCAGCACCCGTAACCCCCGGTTTTGCCACTGACCCGCAAGCCTATTACCAGCGTCAGTCACGGGCAATGCCGCAAGGCCATAAAACAGCAGTGAGTGTTGGTCTGCCCGAGCTCAGGTACGGCTGGTACAGGATACAGAACCGGCCCCGGGAGCTTTATTCTGACCGCGAGCGGGTGCATTATGACCAGCCCGTCTGCCACTACCCAGGAGAGCTCCCATGAAAGTCGCACTCATCCCCATCAATATCGGTATGCAATCACTGGAACAAATCGTCGGTCTCGCCCAGCTGGCAGAATCCCTGGGCTTCGAGTCGGTATGGACCTTCGAGCACGTCATGGTGCCGCTTGAATACGAGTCCCGCTATCCCTACAGCAAGGACGGTAAAATGGGGGGCGCTTCCGATGCCGCGTTCCTCGATCCGCTGATCGCCCTGACCGCCGTGGCGGCCCACACCAAAACCCTGCGCCTTGGCACCGGCGTGAACATCCTGTCACAGGCCAATCCGCTGTTGCTGGCCAAGCAGGCCGCCACCCTGGACCTGTTGTCCAACGGGCGCTTCATGCTGGGCGCCGGCATCGGCTGGCTGAAGGAGGAGTTCGACGCCATGGGCGTTCCCTTCGAGCGGCGCGGCGCGCGTTTTGACGACTACGTCGTCGCCATGCGCAAGGTCTGGTCCGGCGAGGTGGTGGAGCACCAGAGCGACTTTCTCGACTGGTCCGGCTTCCAGAGCTATCCGCTGCCGGTACAGAAAGGCGGGGTGCCCATCATCATCGGCGGCTCGAAAGGCAAGGCCATGGAGCGGATCGCCCGCCTCGGCGATGGCTGGTTCGCCCCCACCAACGACGCCGCCAGCCTGGCGCCGATGCTGGAAGAGCTGAAGGCCGCCTGCAGCGAGCACGGGCGCGATTACAGCAGCGTGGAAATCACCTCCATGTGGGACACCAGGGGCGGCATGGATGCCATCAAGGCCTTCGAGGAGATCGGTGTATCGCGGGTC
>JAZBNW010000331.1:0-14138 GCA_036350855.1 Halieaceae bacterium | reverse complement strand
GCAGGCCCGCAGCAACTGCGGCATGAACTGGTCCAGGCGCTCGCGGCCCTCAGCCTGCAGGGTGAGTACCCGGCCACTTTGCTGCAGCTCCTGCAGGACCTGAAGTGACTGCTGCGGCTGGCGGTAACCCAGGCCCGCAAGAACCCCGGCGGTCAGCTCCTCACCCCAGAGCTGCAGGTCGTCCTGCCCGGGCCCTGCCTCGCTCTCCCCGGGCTCGGCAATCAGGTCATTGAAATGTGCCGCCACCACCCGGCGGTGCCCGTCCAGGGCCGCCAGGTAATTCTCCCAGCTGCTGCAGCCCATGACCGTCGCCATGGCGAGCCGGGCCAGTTCATCCTGGGGCAGCGCCTGGGTCTGCTTGTCCTGGTAGCCCTGGATAGCGTGCTCACTGTCGCGCAGGAACAGGTAGGCGGCGGTCAGCTCGGCCACGGCGGTTGCCGGCAGACACCCCAGCTCCTGGCACTCGCGCAGCACGGCCAGCAGTTCCCGCTGCTGCAGGCCGAGATCCCGCCCGCCGCGGATCAGCTGAAAACACTGGGCGATGAATTCCACCTCCCGAATCCCGCCGTGGCCGAGTTTGACATTGTCCTGCAAACCGCGCCGCCGCACCTCGGAGCTGATCATCTGCTTCATCCCGCGCAGGCTTTCGATCACGCCGAAATCCACATAGCGCCGGAATACGAACGGTCGCAGCGCTGCCATCAACTCCCCGGCCCGGGCCGGGTCGCCGGTAACGGGCCGCGCCTTGATCAGCGCGTAGCGCTCCCAGTCCCGCCCCTGGTCCTGGTAGTACTCCTCCAGGGCGGCAAAATTGTGCACCAGCGCCCCGCTGTCACCGTAGGGACGCAGGCGCATATCCACCCGGAAGACAAAGCCCTCGACGGTCACCTGGTCGAGCAAACCGATGAGTGCGCGCCCCACCCTGGTGAAGAATTCCTCGTTGCTGATGGATTTTGTCTCGTGGTCAGTCTCACCCGCCTCGGGGAAGGCGAAGATAAGGTCGATGTCGGAAGAGACGTTCAGCTCACGCGCACCCAGCTTGCCCATGGCGAGCACAATAAGCTCCTGCCGCTGGCCGCTGGTGCGCCCCCGGGGCACGCCGAAGCGCGCTTCCAGTGTCGCCTGGCTGACTTCCAGGGCCTGGGCGATGCAGGCCTCGGCCAGCAGTGAGGTATCGCGCACGGTTTCACGCGTGTCCGCCAGCCGGCAGAAGTCGCGCCAGATGATCCGCAGCATATGCCGCTGGCGGAAGCGCCGCAGCACCACGCCCGGCTCATGTTCTGCGCCGTCCAGGTGGCGGCGCAACTCACTTCGGAAAGCCGTTTCGGTCAGGGGTGCCTGCAACTCGCCACTGGCCAGCAGGTCCAGCAACAGGGCCGGCTGGCGCCGGCAGAGCTCTGCGACGAAGGGGCTGCAGGCCAGTACGAGGGGCAACTGCCTGCTCGCCGGGGCAGTGCGCGCAGCGGCCTCGAGCGGCCCGGCCACTGCCGCCGGCGCCCGCTCCAGAATATTGTTCCAGCAGACCCGGGCCGTCTCGGCCAGCGCGGCAGGCAATTTCGTCGTGTCGTGTTGCATGGTCAGAGGTACCCGTGAAAGCTCAGCCGTCCAGAACGGGGGCGACCCGCATGACTTCTTCGATGGTGGTTTCACCCCTGGCCACCCGGCTGGCGCCGCTGAGCCGCAGGGTGTGCATGCCCTCGGACATGGCCACCTTGCGGATATCGGCTGTCTCCAGTTGGGGCGTGATATGGGACTGCACCGCCGGGCTGTTGACCAGCACTTCGTAGATACCCTGGCGCCCCATATAACCGGTATCGCGGCAGAGTTTACAGCCGACCGGCCGCGCCACCTGCTGCGGCGGCGCCATGTCCCAGGGTTGTGTCAGCTCCCGCCAGGCATCCAGGTCGAGGGGGGTAAAGGTCTTGCACGAGGCGCACAGAATCCGCACCAGGCGCTGGGACATGACGCCCCGCACGGTGGCCTTGATCAGGTACGCGGGCACGCCCAGCTCCAGCAGGCGGGAAATCGATGAGGGTGAATCATTGGTGTGCAGGGTAGACAACACCAGGTGACCGGTGAGGGCCGCCTGCACCGCCATATTGGCGGTTTCCAGGTCGCGGATCTCCCCCACCATAATGATGTCCGGGTCCTGCCGCATCAGGGCTCTCACCCCGGAGGAGAAATCCAGGCTGATGGAGTGGTTCACCTGCATCTGGTTGAAGGCGCCCTCGACCATCTCTATCGGGTCCTCGATGGTACAGACATTCACCTGGGATGTGGCCAGCTGGCGCAGGGTGGAATACAGGGTGGTGGTCTTGCCCGAGCCGGTGGGGCCGGTCACCAGCACGATGCCGTTGCCCTGGCCGGTCATGCGATGCCAGCGCTCAAGGTCGTCGTCCGCCAGGCCCAGTTGCTCAAAGGATTTCTGCAGCACGTCGGGATCGAATATGCGCATCACCAGTTTTTCGCCAAAGGCGGTGGGCAGGGTGGCCAGGCGCAATTCCACCTCATTGCCCTCGGGTGTGCGGGTTTTCAGGCGCCCGTCCTGGGGCCGGCGCTTCTCGGCCACATCCATGCGCCCGAGAATCTTGAGGCGGCTGGTGACCGCCGCACACACCTGCTGGGGCAGTTCGTAAACACTGTGGAGTACGCCATCTATACGAAACCTGACCTTGCCGACATCGCGCCGGGGCTCGATATGGATGTCGCTGGCCCGCTGCTCAAAGGCGTACTGCAGTAACCAGTCGACGATGTTGACGATGTGCTGGTCGTTGGCGTCCGGCTCTTTCATGGAGCCCAGTTCCAGCATCTGCTCCAGGTTGGTCACCCCGACACCGCCGTCGCCCCGTTCCGCCCCGCGGGCCCGGCTCACCGAGCCGGCCATGGTGTAGAACTCGGCGGTGTGGCGGGCTATGGCCCGCGGGTCCGTCAGCACCCTGCGCACCCGTTTGCGCAGTACATGCTCGAGATTGCCCTCCCAGGCCTTCATGAACGGCTCGGCGCTGGCGATCACCACTTCCTTGTCGGTCACCTCCACCGCCAGTATCCGGTGCCGCTCCGCGAAGGCGCGGGACATGACCTCGGCAATGGCGGTGACGTTGATCTTGAGCGGATCGATCTCGTAAACCGCCTGGCCCACCCGGCCCCCCAACCAGGCCAGCAGCTGATCCATGTCGAGCAGTTTACCCGGAACCGCGGTGTCACCCAGCTTCTGCTCAGCCAGGAACACCAGGGGGTGTACCCTCACCACCGGTGTTTTCATCACCCTGGCCGCATCGGCTGCACAGAGCCTGCCATCGGCATGGAGATCCCGGGCGAGAGTACTCAATTCAAGGCGTTGCTCCATCAACTGCTCGCCAAAGTTGGTCGCCATATGTCAGCCCGTGTACAGAAATTGCAGATCAAATCATGCTAACACACACGCTGTCCGACTCCATTTTGATTTGCGTCAGTAACAGCGTCGCGACGACGTGAGACCCTTGTGACAAATTTATGACAATTACCGACATTGCTCCTACACTACTGCCCCTGACCCGTCGGCGGCAGCCATCGACCACCCAGGGAGTTGCAACATGGCAGGCTCAAACATTCTCGGCAACCTGTTCGGCCGCTCACCGATAGGGCCGATCCAGGAACATATGCAGGTCGCGAACCAGGCCGTCCAACTGCTGCCGGCGCTGATGCGCGCCACCGCCGCCGAAGACTGGGATACCGCCAGGGCGCTGCACAAGGAAATCGAACAGGCCGAACGGGCCGCGGACAAACTCAAGCGGTCCGTGCGCCGCCACCTGCCCAAGAGCCTGTTCCTGCCAGTGCCGCGCTCGGACCTGCTGTCCCTGGTGAGCATGCAGGACAGCGTGGCCAATACCGCCCGCGATGTGGCGGTGATCATCATCGGCCGCAACATGCGTTTTCCCGAGTCCCTGCAGGAGGCTGTGCTGGAATACACCGAAGCCTGCTGCGCCCCTTCCAACCAGGCCCTGCTGGCCATCCAGGAGCTGGATGAGTTGCTGGAGGTTGGCTTCAGCGGGCGGGAGGTGAAGCTTGTGGAGGCCATGCTGAAACAGCTGGACAAAATGGAGCGGCGCACCGACAAGATGGCCATCGACCTGTGCGCGAAATTATTCAAACTGGAGAGCGACCTGCCCCCGGTGGACGTCATGTTCTACTACCGGGTGCTGTCGCTGCTGGGTACCGTGGCTGACGACGCCGAAGCCGTGGGCGATCGCCTGCAGGTCCTGATGGCCAAATAATAACAGGAGCACCCCGTGGAAATTATCGCCCAGCATGGGACCACCTTCATGGTCCTGGCCTGCCTGTTCGGCTTTTTCATGGCCTGGGGCATCGGCGCCAATGATGTCGCCAATGCCATGGGCACCTCGGTCGGCTCCCGCGCCCTGACCATCACCCAGGCAATTATCATCGCCATGATTTTCGAGTTCGCCGGCGCCTACCTGGCGGGCGGCGAGGTGACCGCCACCATACGCAAGGGCATTATCGATGCCGAGGTCATGGCGGGCCACCCGGAGTTGATGGTGTATGGCATGCTGGCGTCGCTGCTGGCGGCAGCCACCTGGCTGCTGATCGCCAGCGTCCAGGGCTGGCCGGTCTCGACCACCCACTCCATCGTCGGGGCCATTGTGGGTTTCGCCGCGGTGGGGATATCTGTCGAGGCCATACACTGGGACAAGGTGGGCAGTATCGTGGCCAGCTGGGTGGTGTCTCCCCTGATGGCGGGCACGATTTCCTACTGGCTGTTCATCAGCGTCAAATACCTGATCCTCGACACCGACGACCCCTTCCACCGGGCCAAGCGCATTATCCCGGTGTACATGTGGCTGGTGGGCTTCATGATTTCCATGGTGACACTGGTCAAGGGCCTGACGCATGTCGGGATCCACCTCGATCTGGGAATGGGCGGCGACTTCGCCAACGCCGCGCTGGCATCGTCGCTGATCGGCCTGCTCGTGGCCGGCTTCGGCGCCCTGTTGCTGCGGCGGGTAGAGGAAGTACCGAACGAGCAAAACCGCTTCTACAGCGTGGAGCGCGTATTCGCCATCCTGATGGTGTTCACCGCCTGCTCCATGGCATTTGCCCACGGCTCCAACGACGTCGCCAACGCGGTGGGGCCGCTGGCGGCGGTGGCAAGCACAGTCCAGTCAGGCGGGGTCATCTCCGCCAAGGCCGCCATGCCGTGGTGGATCCTGATGGTCGGCGCGGTGGGCATTGTCGCGGGCCTGGCGACCTACGGCTGGCGCGTTATCGCCACGGTGGGGCGCAAGATCACAGAACTCACGCCAAGCCGCGGCTTCGCCGCCGAGCTCGGGGCCGCCGGAACCGTGGTCATCGCCTCCGCCACCGGCCTGCCCATCTCGACCACTCACACTTTGGTGGGCGCGGTGCTGGGTGTAGGATTCGCCCGGGGTATCGCCGCCCTCAATACCCGCATCATCGGTACAATTTTCATGTCCTGGCTGATCACACTGCCCGCGGGGGCCAGCCTGGCCATTATCTTCTTCTACATCCTGAAGGCGATTTTCGGCTTCGAGTGACAGGCATCGCGGGTGGGGGCAGCTGCCCCTGCCGTCGGAGAGCTGTACCACTTGCGGCACGCATTTCGCATGACAGCCCCTGTAACAATGGTAGCGGCGGAGTACACTAGGGGCACTTTGGCTGACTCCGGGGGCTTCGATGCCCAACTCCGACAAACTGATCATTCAACAACTGCGGCAACTGGTGGCCACGCCCTCGGTCAGCTCCACCGATCCCCACTGGGACCAGGGCAATCGCGCGGTCATTGACCTGCTTGCCAGCTGGCTCGAGGACCTGGGATTTCGCACGGAAATCCAGCCGGTGTCAGCCGACGGCGGCAAAGCCAACCTGATCGCCACCCTGGGCAGCGGCCCGGGTGGGCTGGTACTGGCCGGGCACACCGACACCGTGCCATTCGATGAAGGCCGCTGGCAGAGCGACCCGCTGGACCTCACTGAGAGGGACCAGCGACTCTACGGCCTGGGCAGCACCGACATGAAGGGCTTCTTCCCGCTGGCCCTCGCCGCTGCCAGCGCGTTCCGGGACACCCCGCTCAAGCACCCGCTGATAGTGCTGGCCACCGCCGACGAAGAGAGCTCCATGAACGGCGCCCGCGCGCTGGTGGAGGCGGGTCGCCCAAGGGCCAGGGCGGCCATTATCGGGGAGCCGACCTCCCTGGTGCCGGTACGCATGCACAAGGGCATCATGATGGAGGCGGTGCGGATCACCGGCAGGGCCGGTCACTCCTCCAACCCGGCACTGGGCAACAGTGCGCTGGAGGGCATGCACACCGTGATGGGCGATCTGATGAGCTATCGGGAAACGCTGCGCGAGCGCTATAGCAACGATTTTTTCGATGTCGCCTGGCCCACGCTCAACCTGGGCTGCATCCACGGGGGCGACAGCCCCAACCGAATCTGCGGCCAGGCCGAGTTGCACTTCGACCTGAGGATGACCCCCGCCGGCGACAACGACGCGGTGCGCGCGGAAATCGCCCAGCGCCTGTCCCGTATCGCCCGGGAGCGCTCTCTTGACATTACCCTGCGCTCACTGGTGCACGATATAGCACCCTTCGAGCAGCGGGCGGACAGTGAACTGGTGCGACTCGCCGAAGGCCTTACCGGGCATCGGGCGGAGGCCGCGGCCTTCGCGACCGAGGCGCCTTTCCTGCAGTCGCTGGGCATGGAGACCATCGTCATGGGCCCCGGCTCCATCGACCGGGCGCACCAGCCCGACGAGTACCTGGAGCTGGACCAGATCCAGCCCTGCATTGCGCTGTTGCAGCAGTGCATCCGCCACTACTGTCTGTAAGCCGTGGCCGGGGGCCTGTGCATTATTGCCATTAGGTAATCCGGCCAGCTTTGGGTACCCTTAATAACTTTCTATTTATCAATAGCTTGGATGATATCGTGACAACGCCGGGCCGGGCCAATATACGCTGGTTGAGAAACACCGCACCCTATATCAATTCACACCGGGGCAAGACCTTTGTGTTGATGCTGGGTGGCGAGGTTGCCCTGCACGACAACTTCGCGGTTATTTTCCACGACATCGCGCTGCTCAACAGCCTGGGCGTGCGGCTGGTGCTTGTCCACGGGTCGCGACCGCAGATCGCCCAGCGACTGGAACGGGCAGGGCAGGAGACCGCGTTTCACGAGGGCAGGCGCATTACCGACAGTGCCGCTCTCGAGCACGTCAAGGACGCGGCGGGGTCCCTGCGGGCGCAGATCGAGGCCCTGCTGTCGATGGGCCTGCCCAACTCCCCCATGCAGGGTTCACGCATCAGGGTGTGCTCGGGCAACTTTGTCACCGCCAGGCCTATCGGGGTGGTGGACGGCGTCGACTTCCAGCACACCGGAAAAGTCCGCCGCATCGATGTGACGGGCATTCGCCAACAGCTGGAGGAGGGCTCGATCGTGTTGATCTCCCCCCTGGGCTACTCCCCTACCGGGGAGATCTTCAGCCTTACGCTGGAAGATATCGCGGTGCACTGCGCAGCCGAGATTGGCGCCGACAAGCTGATCATGTTCGGCGCGGCCGAGGGTATCAGCGACGCCGACGGCACATTGATCCGGCAGTGCCGGGTGGGTGAGGTCGGCCAACTCGATATTCCCGATGCCGATCAGGCCGCCATGCTCCACGCCGCCAGGAGCGCCTGCCTGGCGGGTGTCGCCCGCTGCCATGTCATCAGCTATAACGATGACTGCGCCCTGCTGGAAGAACTGTTTACCCACGACGGCAGTGGCACCCTCATAGCCAATGACAATTACGAGCAGTCCCGGGAGGCCAATATCGACGATGTCGGTGGCATTCTCGAGCTGATCGAACCGCTGGAGCAGCAGGGTGTGCTGCTGAAGCGCTCGCGGGAATTGCTGGAAACCGAGATAAAACAGTTTCGCCTGCTGGAACGGGATCGCCGGATCATCGCCTGCGCCGCCCTCTACCCCTTTGCCGATGAGCGTTGTGGCGAGATCGCCTGCATTGTCTCCCACCCGCACTACCGCGGCGGCCGCCGCGGACAGCGCCTGCTGGCTGAACTGGAGCAGGAGGCGCGGCGCCAGGGCCTGGACCGGGTATTCGTGCTGACCACACAGACCGCCCACTGGTTTATCGAGCAGGGATTTGTCGAGAGCTCCAGGGACGCACTGCCCGCCCGCAAGCAGTCACTGTACAACCTGCAGCGCAATTCCAAGGTGTTCTTCAAGGCCCTGTGACCTGGCTGGCCTGCCCGATGCCCCGCTGGCAGGCAGGCGAACCGCTGGTGCGCTGCAGCGGCAGCGACGGTGACAACGGTCTTCGTATCGGCGCGCAATACACAGGAATTTCCCGGGTTTAAAGCCGCCGCTTTTTTGCTATCCTTCCCTCCCCTTTCAGACCCCGGATGAGCGGCCACGCCCGTTCCCGGACACGGTGAGAAATAATGCCAGACTACCGCTCCAAGACCTCCACCCACGGCCGCAACATGGCCGGCGCCCGCGCCCTGTGGCGCGCCACCGGCATGAAGGACGGGGACTTCGGCAAACCGATCGTCGCCGTGGTGAACTCCTTTACCCAGTTCGTACCAGGCCATGTCCACCTCAAGGACCTGGGCCAGCTGGTGGCGCGGGAGATCGAGGCCGCCGGCGGCGTGGCCAAGGAATTCAATACCATCGCGGTGGACGACGGCATCGCCATGGGCCACGACGGCATGCTTTACAGCCTGCCCTCCCGTGACATCATCTCCGATTCGGTGGAGTACATGGTGAATGCCCATTGCGCCGACGCCATGGTCTGCATTTCCAACTGCGACAAGATCACTCCCGGCATGCTGAACGCCGCGATGCGCCTGAACATACCCGTGGTGTTTGTGTCGGGCGGCCCGATGGAGGCCGGCAAGACGAAGCTGTCTGAACACAAGCTGGACCTGGTCGACGCGATGGTCATCGCCGTGGACGACTCCGCCAGCGACGAGAAGGTTGCGGAGTACGAGCGCTCCGCCTGCCCCACCTGCGGCTCCTGCTCCGGCATGTTCACCGCCAACTCGATGAACTGCCTGACCGAAGCCCTCGGCTTGAGTCTGCCCGGCAATGGCTCCACCCTGGCCACCCACGCCGACCGGGAGCAGCTGTTCCTGCGCGCCGGCCGCCTGGTGGTCGAGCTGTGCGACCGCTACTACCGGCAGAATGACGAGTCGGTCCTGCCGCGTAATATCGGCAGTTTCAAGGCCTTCGAGAACGCGATGTGCCTGGATATCGCCATGGGTGGGTCGACCAACACCATCCTGCACCTGCTGGCAGCGGCCCGGGAGGCCGAGCTGGACTTCACCCTGGCCGACATCGACCGGTTGTCGCGCAAGGTACCCCAGTTGTGCAAGGTGGCGCCCAATACCCCGCTTTACCACATGGAGGATGTGCACCGGGCCGGCGGCATCATGGGCATCCTGGGGGAGCTGGACCGGGCCGGCCTGCTGCATACCGATTGCCCGACGGTGCACAGCAGTAGCATGAAAGAGGCCCTGGAAAACTGGGATATCGTGCAGACGGATGACAGTGCGGTGCACCGGTTCTACAGCGCGGGACCCGCCGGCATCCCGACCCAGACCGCCTTCAGCCAGGACACTCGCTGGCCCAGCCTGGACACCGACCGCCAGTCTGGCTGCATCCGTTCGTTAGCGAACGCTTACTCCACCGAGGGTGGCCTGGCCGTGCTGTTTGGCAACATCGCAAAGGACGGCTGCGTAGTGAAGACCTCCGGTGTGGATGAAAGCATCCTGGTCTTTTCCGGCCCGGCCCACATCTGCGAGAGCCAGGAAGCCGCCGTGGAGGATATCCTGGCGGATCGGGTCAGGCCCGGCGACGTCGTCATTATCCGCTACGAGGGACCCCGCGGCGGCCCCGGCATGCAGGAGATGCTCTATCCCACCAGCTACCTGAAGTCCAGGGGACTGGGCAAGGTCTGCGCCCTGCTGACCGACGGCAGGTTCTCCGGCGGCACATCGGGCCTGTCCATCGGCCATGCCTCCCCCGAGGCGGCGGCGGGTGGCGCCATCGCACTGGTCAGGCAGGGAGACATCATCGAGATCGACATACCCCGGCGCAGCATCAACGTGGCGTTGTCCGAGGCTGAGCTGGACAGCCGGCGCCAGGCCATGGACGCCCTGGGCGACAAGGCCTGGCGGCCCGAGGCGGAGCGCCCGCGCAAGGTCACCCCGGCGCTGAAAGTCTACGCCAAGATGGTCACCAGTGCGGACAAGGGCGCGGTGAGGGATCTGTCGCTGCTGGATTGATGCGCGATGTGCCGGGTCCGGTCGGCTCAGGCGGAATCCGGCGGCGCGGCACTTCCCTGGGCGATCAGGGTTTCCAGGTCCTCTCGCAGCCCCGCCAGCTCCGCTCGCAGGTAGCGATCCTGCCGCTCGGTACGGCTGTTCAGTACCCCTGCGACGGCCGCGAATACCACCTCCAGATTGTGATCGTATACCTGCTGGTAGCGGGGCGAGACTGTCTCACCCCGTCGCTTCACCGCCTCCCTGACCCGCTCCTGCCAACCCGGCTCGCGCTGTAACATTACGGCCAGGCGCTCGATGCTGGCGGCGCGCTCCTGCAGCCATACCTCGTCAGAGCGCTCAAACCCGGCCGTGGCCTCACGCAGGCGCGCCTTCTGTTCGCTGCTCAGGCGCCCCAGGTAATCTTCCATGTTGTCGGCGAGATTCTCGTAAATCTCGTCGCGGTACTCGGGGCCCGAGCGGGTGAGGTATTCCTCCTCATACTCCGCCTGGCGCTCCCACATATGGTCCAGGAACTCCTGCACCTGGGTGTCGGACAGGGACGCCCCCAGCGCCAGCAGGCCGTCCAGGGATTCCTGTTCCAGCCGCAGCCAGGCTACCTGCATTTCATCGTAGATTTGCATCAGCGCCGCGGGCGTCACCTGGTGGTCCAGGCTGGAGTCCACCTGCTCGAGCAACTCGACATAGCGCGGCAGTTCCTGCTGGCGATGCCAGTGCAGGAACGGCCGCAGTATTTCTTCCAGTTGCCGCTCCTGGCCGGCGTTCAATTCAACGTAGTCGTCAACATACCAGGGCAGGATCGTATCGAGGCGGTTGTATACGAAGGTTGTGCCGCTGCAGGCGGTGAGGCACAGCACAAGCGCCACCACTGCCGCCCGCAACCACCTTGTCCCTGCCCGAGCTGTCATAATCCACCTCCCGGCTAACGCCAGTCCGGCACAGTCCTGGGAACAGGCATTGTGTCGGTTACCCCTTGCGGGGCTGTTTCGACCCGGTTCCGACCATTGCGCTTGGCCAGGTAGAGGCCGTTATCGGCGAGCTTGAACCACTGGTCGAGGCTATGGCCGGGGCGCACCTCGCAAACCCCTATGCTGACCGTCATGCTGCCCTCGGGGAGGATTGTGGCGCGCTCAACCAGGGCGCGCAACTCCTCGGCAATACCGAGAGCCCCCTCGATGGCAGTTCCCTGCAGCAGAACCACAAACTCCTCCCCGCCGAAACGGCACAGGATATCTACGGCCCGCAGGCGTCCGGAGATCACCTCAACCAACTTCTTGATGGCCATGTCGCCACAGCCATGGCCGTACTTGTCGTTGACGCGCTTGAAAAAGTCGACATCGATCAGTAGCAGGGAGGCAGGTATGCCGTTTCGCTTCAGGGCATCCATGGCGTGACGCGCCTGTTCCTCCAGGTAGCGCCGGTTGTAGGCACCCGTGAGGGGGTCGGTCACAGCCATATCCCTGAGACGACGGGACTGCTCGGAAACGGCAAAAACGAGCCAGGCGCTCACCAGCCAGGTGATCGCCATGCTGAAGCACAGTACGATCGCCATGCTCGGGTCGAATCGCATAAAAATGAGGGGAAGCGCAAGGGCGCCGGAAACGAGGCCGATCACAAGGGACTGGCGCAGGCGCAGCAACACGGGCAGCCCGGCCAGCAATGGGTACAACCAGAAGATGCTGTAGTTCTGGCCCAGGCTGACCGCGAGCAATATCAGGCCTATGCCCATCGCAAGCAGCGGTGCCGGTGAGAGAAAGGCCTGCCTGTCACCGCCGAGCAACCAGATATTGGTCAACAGGATAGCCAGCAACACGCAAGTGACGACCGAGAGTACTGTCTGGCCAGTGTAAAGGTCGTGAATAAACATGGGGGCCAGCACAAACACCAGCAAGGCCAGGATATAGCGGTAGGCGTCCCGGCCCCGCTTTCTCGCTACCCGCCCGTCACCGCTCAGGTCATCGTCATTGCGCTGGTACTCGAACTGCTCCGAAAACGCGTCCCTGAAGTGACGCTTGAGCTCCCGCCAGGCTGGTATTTTTATTGTGGCTCCGCGACCCTTCATATCCCCGACCGTCGTCCGGCGACCCCATCTTGCCCATCAGGGTTTGTAACACACAAAGGGGGTACATTGCACTTCCACCCCGGGGTTCACCGCGGTGACGGGGACGGCAGCGGCCCGGCCTGAACCGGCCGGGAGCTCAGCCGACGTGTCGCGCGGGGCCCCGTCTCAGGCCGCCGCTTCCCGGTCGTTGGCGGCCTCCCGATTGATCGCGCCGAGAATGCCGTCAAGGGAGGCCTGGATGATGTCGTGGCTGCGCCCGACGCCGCAGTAACGGCTGCCGTTGACATTGAGCTGGATGTAACAGACCGCCTCGGCATCGGCGCTGTGGCTCAGGGCGTGCTCGCTGTATTCCACCAGGACGATCTGCTTGCCGGTAAAGCGCTCCATGGCATCGACAAATGACGCGACCACGCCATTACCCGAGCCGCTCAGGCTGTGCACGGCGGAACCCTGCTGCAGTTCCGCCTGCAGCTTGTCGATGCCCGCCTCGCGGTTGACCTGGTACTTGCCCAGCGACCAGCGACCCCGGGCAGCGCTATAGGTCTCCTGGAACAAGCGGTAAAGTTCCTCGGAGCCCACCTCCGCTTCATGCGCCTCGGCATAGGCCTGGACGGCCTGGCTGAAATCGATCTGCAGCCAGCGCGGCAACTGCAGGCCGAAGTCCCGCTCCAGCACGTAGGCGATACCGCCCTTGCCGGACTGGCTGTTGATGCGTATGACCTCCTGGTAAGACCTGCCGATGTCCGCGGGGTCGATGGGCAGGTATGCCACCTCCCAGGGTTTGCTGTCCTCACGCCGGGCCAGGCACTTCTTGATCGCGTCCTGGTGACTGCCGGAAAACGCGGTAAACACCAGTTCGCCCGCGTAGGGGTGACGCGGGTGCACCGGCAGCTGTGTGCACGCCTTGACGGTCTCTATGATTTCATCCATCTGGCCCAGGTCGAGGCGCGGGTCAATACCCTGGCTGTAGAGGTTCATCGCCATGGTGATGATGTCCATATTGCCGGTACGCTCCCCGTTGCCCATCAGCGTACCCTCCACCCGGTCGGCGCCCGCCAGCACCCCGAGCTCTGCCGCGGCTACCGCGCAGCCCCGGTCATTATGGGTGTGCAGTGATATCAGCAGGCTGTCCCTGCGCGCCACCCGGTCGCAAAACCACTCGATCTGGTCGGCGTAGACGTTGGGCGTGCTCATCTCCACCGTGGCGGGCAGGTTGATGATTACCGGCCGCTCCGGCGTCGGCTGCCAGACCGCGGTAACGGCGTCGCAGACCTCCACCGCGAAGTCCAGTTCGGTTCCTGTGAAGCTCTCCGGCGAGTACTCGAAAACCCATTCCGTCTCCGGCTGCTGCGCGGCGCAGTCGCGCACCAGCTCGGCACCCTTGACCGCGATATCGACAATGCCCTGGCGGTCCAGTCCGAACACCTGCTCCCGCTGCACCGTGGAGGTGGAATTGTAAACGTGCACGATGGCGCGCCGGGCGCCCTTCAGTGCCTGGAAGGTCTTCCTGATCAGGTCGGCCCGTGCCTGGGTGAGCACCTGGATAGTGACGTCAGCCGGAATTCGGTCATTGTCGATAAGATCGCGCACGAACTCGTAGTCGTGGCCCGAGGCCGAGGGAAAACCCACCTCGATTTCCTTGAAACCAATCTTTACCAACTGGTCCCACAGGCGCGACTTCTGGCGCGTGGTCATGGGTTCGATCAGGGCCTGGTTGCCGTCCCGCAAATCCACACTGCACCAGTGAGGCGCCTTGTCGATAACGCGGTCGGGCCAGCGCCG
>JAZBNW010000330.1:0-3233 GCA_036350855.1 Halieaceae bacterium | reverse complement strand
CACAGTGGCGTTGACGGCAGCACCGTCTACTCCGACAGCACGGAGCTGAAACAGACCAGTCGCTATGGAATTAGCCTGGACATTGCGCCGAGCTGGCGCACTCAGCCTTATCTGAAGGTGGTCTACGCGTGGTCGGACATCGAGCTGAAGATGCGCACGTCCGAGTGTGGCACCTCACGCGGGTACGGGCCCACGGCGCTATCCTACGACGAGACCTATTCGGGTCTAGGCATCGGCGGCGGCGTGCGCCATCTCTTCGACGATCACCTGTACTTCTTCGCCGAGGCAATGTGGCAAGACCTAGGGTCGAAGTCGTTCAACAGCGTCGCGCTTTGCGGGGACTACGGGTCGCTCTACAAGGCCGAGTACGGCGAGTACGCAACCGGCACCCAAACGGTCAAGGTCGAGCCGACCAACTTGACTGGCGTCGTTGGCATCGGCTGGAAGTTCTGACAAGTCAGACCCGATCCGTCCGATCGGGCGGCGCCGCTTGCACCTGCCGGACGCGGGGAGATAGGACACCCGGGGTATTCCGGGGACCCTTGATGTAACGCATTGGTAGGGCGAGCGTCGGCTGTCCACCCGACTTCCCACTCCGACCGACGAAACTCCAGTGTTTGGAACTGGAGCCCAACCGTCGCGGATCCCGGCAACGCGATAGACAGCAAGACGCGCGTTGCAGCCAGCGACCGACGGCATAGGCGGCTAGGCCGCTCAGCAGAAAGCGGACATTCATCCGAGGATGGAGGCTAGGCCCGCCGCGCCCCGCGCGGGGCGGAGCTGTCTGCGCCGGGAGGGACCGGACCCGGCCAACGGCAGACACTGGGGCTTCGCAGGCTGGGATCCGCAGTCGGGTGGACAGCCGTCACTCACCACGTCCATGAATTACGGATACTGTCCCCGGAATTCCACTCTCGCTGCTTGAAATTGTCGCGGCGGCCGGTGCGTTCGCCCGTGGATTCGGATGGTGTGCCGCCGTCTTAGGGGATCGTGAAGTAATTGAAATTTAGTATGAAATCGAATCGTTTGCTTGCGCATGCGAGCGGTGTTCTGAATTCCGACTTGCAGTGGATTCGCGTCGGACATCCTTGTCCGCTATTCCCCGACCCGGCGTAGTGTCAGTTTGCGGTAATCTGCTCGTACCCGCCGAGGAACTTGCTTAGGGTCATCGAAGGTCTTACCGTCTCGGGGTACTGTTCGAAAGCAGCAAAGTTTTCACGCAAGACCTGAATCGCCACTTCCTCACCCATCGTCAGGCTATCGATATAGTCGGTATAGAAGTGGACGCCCGCCATATTGCGCCCAATGGCGATATTGGCAGCGAGTTTGTTTAGTTCTCCGCCGACTGTCAGCGGCGCTGAACCCAGCTCGGTGGACACATCGCTGAGCTTTTTACCGTCTTGTCCCGCATTGGACACGTAGGCGACCGGACGGTAGCGGCTACCGCCGGCTTCGTATTGCGAGCGTGGGATGATGACGACATTGTCCGGGCTGGTGTCGGTATCTTTTGCAAATACCGCGTCGGCATCGAAGAAGGCCTTCAGCATCGTGACACAGGCACCGGCCACCGTTGCGTGGCCTGCGCCATACGCGGGGTGCATCGGCGAGCCTTCCGGGAACGCCATCGGCAACAACAGCGTTTCCTGGTCGACAGATCCTGCGATCTTTGCCTGGTCCAGCTGGGTGCGCATCGCGAAATTGGGAGCGCTGTTCTGGAACTTGTTCCAGTCAGCGATACGCTGTTTCAAATTGCCGCTGAGTTTGCCACCAACGGTATCGCCGACATTGTGTGGATCGAAATGCACAACGCCGCCGACAGCCTCGGGTCGCAGGCGACAGTGAACATTAAATTTCTGATAGCGGACCGCTTTGAGTCCGCGCGTTGCCACCTCGGTGACGAGGTTCAGAATGTGCGGTCCGCCGAATAGCGCAAAGCCATCGGTCACGTTATGCAGATCCGCGGCCAACGGCGCACGGGTGCTGTTGTGCATGGCGATACCGGGATCGACTGGGGCTCCGAATCCGATCAACATCAGGCAAGCATTCAGATAGGCCTGGTATAGCGCATCGTAGTGTACGAATGTCGCGAGATCGCGGGGCGTAGTGATGAAGCGTGACTTCTCCTCGAATCGGTCACCGCGGATGTTTGCGCCTTCTTGCACGTCGAGGAAGCTGCCGGGGTCTGTCATGTGATCCAGACATTCCTGGTGCGGTCGGTAGCGCTGACTGATGATTTGCGAACCGTATCCGATCTCGCCGCGCCGGATCGTGTCGGTGCTCCTGTCGCCCCCGCTTGCTGGGGTAGGGCAACCGATCAGCAAGAACTGAGACAGATAGGGTCCCTGTGCATCACCCGGCGTGACGCCGCGAAACACATTGGCTGTCGTGATCGCTCCGCCATCGCTCAGGCGCGTGCGGCTGACGATACCAGCAGCTTCTCCAGCCTCGTCCTTGAAACCGGTACTGGCGTACATCATCAGGTTAAGGTCGTCGACGGCATCCTGCACCGTGCTGACCGCCTTGGGGCAATCATTTACGACACCGCCAGTGCGTCCCTGCGGATTTGCGCTGAATTCGCTGAACGGCACATCGCGTAACAAGGCCAGCCAATAAACTTCGGCAATCTCGAAGGCCAACTGATCAGATTCCAGTTGTGGTGCGGCGGCCATCGTCACGGTGTGCGGATCAGGACCATGCGCTTCCATACTTAGCCCGCATTCCGGCGCCTCCCAGCCGCGCAACCTATCAGTACCGAAATCTGCCGCACGCCAGGCAGTGAGATTGGTGCCGAGTTTTGGCACGTCGGGACCAACGAAGAAGTTAGCCGTGTGCGTGGCACGTCTGAATCTTAGAAACTCGTCATGTTCCGGTAGCACGTCGTTAACTCCCAGGCGGGGTAAGCCCTTATTAAACGACGCAAGAAAGTCCCTGTCGGCATAGGTTTGCTCATCGCCATTCGCATTGTGGGCTAGCGCGTGGGATCTAGCTGATATCACCTTATTCCGGAACTGGTGCGCGGCAGCGTCTCTGCATTCCGGTAGTGTGAGGTCGCCAGGAGAGGCGTCGTAGCAAAAACGTTCCAGATCTTCGCGATCTTCGAGGACAAATGGTTGACCGGTTTTCCGTATTTTCATCTCAGATCCCCTATCTGTTTGTGAGTGCGATGTTGGCGGGTGCCGCATCGCGTTTGGTGGTTGGTTGTGGGCACAGCTGTATGGGGTAACCAGTGCGTT
>JAZBNW010000329.1:0-9819 GCA_036350855.1 Halieaceae bacterium | reverse complement strand
GAGCCGTGTCGCGCTGGCGCAGCAGGTCGCCACTGTAAGCCGCATCGAGGACGATGCCACTGGCGCGCAGGTACTGCCCGAGCAGCGTGGCCTGGCGCTCCCCCAGGGGCGACAGTTTGTCGTAATCGTCCGAACCGAATGATGCCTGGCCATGACGAAAAAGGTAGATCGTGGCCATCAGGCGGTCTCCCGAATCGCGATGGGGCCGCGGTTGAACCGGAGCTTGCGACGGTAGGGAAAGAAGTCCTCGATATAGCCGCTGCGTATTCGCTCCTGCAGGTTGCGCCAGAAATCGGCCTCGTAAATATCACTGTGCAGGCGGTCGAAGACCTTGCGCGCGCGCTGGTTCCCCGAAAAGAACAGGCGGAACTCCTCCGGGAAAATGTCGTTGGGGCCAACGCTGTACCAGGGTGTGCTGGACATCTCTTCGGCCTCGTTGCGCGGCTCCGGTATGGTGCGAAAATTGCAGTCCACCAGCGGGACGATCTCGTCGTAGTCGTAGAACACCACGCGCCCGTGCCGGGTCACGCCAAAGTTCTTCAACAGCATGTCGCCGGGGAAAATATTGGCCGCCGCCAGCTGCTTGATCGCGTTGCCGTACTCGTCCATCACCGCCAGCACCTGCTCATCCGTGGCGTCGTGCAGGTAGAGATTGAGGGGCGTCATGCGCCGCTCCACGTAGACATGCTTGATGACCAGCGCTTTGCCGTGCTCCTCGATCACCGAGGGGGCTACCTTGTGCAGCTCTTCCATCAGCTCGTCGGAAAATCGCTCGCGGGCAAATGCCAGGTTGGTGAACTCCTGGGTATCGGCCATGCGCCCTGCGCGGTCGGCACGTTTTACCAGGCGGTACTTGGCCCTCACCTGCTCCCGCGTCATCTCCTTGGGCGGCGTAAACCTGTCCTTGATGATCTTGAACACAAAATCATAGGAAGGCATGGTGAACACGCACATCACCATGCCCTTGATCCCCGGGGCGATCATGAACTTGTCGGTGGTACTTTCCATGTGCCGATAGGCACAGCGATGGTAGTAGGTTTTGCCATGCTTGTTATAGCCCATCGAGCTGTAGATTTCGGAGATGGGCTTGGCCGGCATCAACTGCTGCAGGAACAGCACATACTGCGACGGAATGCTGGCGTCCACCAGGAAATACGAGCGGGTAAAGCTGAACAGCACACTGACCTTGTCGGAACCGAACAGCACCGTGTCGACATACACGCTGCCGGCGCCGCTGTGGAGTATCGGCAGCACGAAGGGCATGGAGTCATCCCCTGCGACGATCCTGCCGACGATGTAAGCACCCTTGTTGCGGTAGAAGTGATGCTGCAGCACCTGGAACTCGACCCCGCCACGGGTGAGGTCAAAACGCGGCGCCAGGTAGCGGTTCACCACCTCGACGATGTTGCGTATGTCCCGGGACTTGTCCTCGTAGGGGATGCTGAACGCATAGTCGTCGAGCAACTGTTCCAGCAGCACCGCCAGTGACGATTCCAGGTGGTAGCTGTTGTACACCTTTCTCACGTCCGCCGGCGGCATATCGCCGTGGGGTGAAAACACGAACACGAATTCGTTGCGGATTTTGCGGTGCTTGAACACCGCACCGTACACTGAATTGAAGAAGGTCTCGGCTATCTCGAAGTTGTCGTGACCCTCGATCAGCCTGGAGTAGACGTGCCGGGTCTCCCGCCAGAAATCCAGGTCGTGCAGGTACTCACCTGCAATCAACTCCACGTATTCATTGACCCGGGTGGTATGGGCCTTGTACAGGTCTATACGCTGCGCCGATGCATGCTGGATACCGTGCCAGTCGGCATTTTCAAACCAGGACTTGGCGGCCAGGGTAATGTTCTGGAACTCGGCGAAGTAGGACTCGAAACCGTTGAGTATCGTTCGCGCGAAGCGCTCTCTTCTTTCCACGTGATTCGCCGCTTCCTTCAGGAATCAACCCTGTCTCAGTGGATTACCGAAACGCTTGCGCAACTTGCGCATGCCGACCAGCCAACGATCGTAATCCTCGGTCTTGCGCCTGCGGTACTCGATGACCTCCTTGTGCGGCAGGATCAGGAACTGTTCCGCCGCCAGGCCTGCGATCACCTCGTCGGCAACCTGTGCCGGGGTCATCACACCATCGACTCCCGCGGTGCCGCCATCCCCGTCACCGATATCGCCCACCATGCGGGTAGCCACCGCCTGCGGGCACAGTACGGAAACCCCGATACCGTCATCCCCGTGGGTGATGGCCAGCGATTCGGCAAAGCCGATGGCGGCGTGCTTGGTGGTCGAATAGGCGGCGTCGCCGATCTGGTTTAGCAGGCCGGCCGCCGAGGCGGTGTTGAGAAAATAACCGGCGCCGCGCGCCAGCATCCCCGGCAGGCAGGCCCGCGCGGCGTAGACATGGGACATCACATGAATTTCCCACATGGCCTGCCAGGTGGCATTGGGGGCGGAGGTCGCCCACCAGGGTTCGCCGTCCGTGGCGATGATGCCGGCATTGCTGCAGAACAGGTCGACCGCGCCGTAGCGCTCCTCCACCGCCGCGACCATGGCCTGGATCTGGCTCTCGTCGCGCACATCCACGCAGAAGGCGTCGCCGTCGATAGCCGCGGCCACCGCATCGGCACTGTCCTGCTCCAGGTCTGCTACAACGACCTTGCGCGCGCCAGCCCGGGCAAAACGCTCACACAGCGCCTTGCCAATGCCGTTGCCGCCGCCGGTGACGATAACGACCTTGCCGGCAACATCCACTACAGCAGTTCCTTGGCCAGCAGTTCGAGGATGACCGGGTCCTGCACACTCAGGAGCATGGTGCCCACCTCGCCGCGCTTGCCGGCTTCCTTCCAGGGGGCCAGCCGCTCGCGAATCCGGTCCCCGGAGCCGATCAGCGCCACCTCGTCCAGCAGCTGGTTCGGCACCAGCGCCTCGGCCTCGGCTTTCTTGCCCGAGAGATAGAGGTCCTGGATACGCCCGGCGACGTCGCCGTAACCCAGCCGCGTGGTGTAGTCGTGATAGAAATTCTTGCCCTTGGCCCCCATCCCGCCGATATACAGTGCCAGCCAGGGGCGCAGGGCGTCGTAGGCCGCTTCCAGGTCGTCGTTCATCATCACCATGACGAAGGGCGCCACATCGAAATTGGCCAGCGACTTGCCGCCACCGGCCTTGGCAAAGCCCTTGTCGAGGTGCTCACCGAGCACGGCGTACTTGTTGGGATCCATCCAGACCGGGAACACGCCATCGGCCACCTCGGCGGCGCAACGCAGCCCCGCCGGCGTAATGGACGCCGTGTAGATCGGTATGTCGGGGTTGCCTTCGAGGATGGATTTCAGCGGCTTGCCCAGGCCCGTCGTGCCCTCGCCCTTCAGGGGCAGCTTGTAGATCTCGCCGTCAAATTCCACCGGCCCCTCGCGCGCCATGATCTTGCGCATGACCTGGATATATTCCTTGGTGCGGGTCACGGGCTTGCCGTAGGGCACGCCGTGCCAGCCCTCGACCACCTGGGGGCCGGAGGCGCCCAGGCCGACGATGAAGCGCCCGCCGGACAGCTGGTCCAGCGACATCGAGGTCATCGCACACATGGCGGGGGTGCGCGCCGGCATCTGCATGATGGCCGTGCCGACCTTGATTTTACTGGTCTGCGCCAGAATCCAGGTTGCAGCCGTCACCGCGTCATTGCCATAGGCCTCTGCCGTCCAGACCGAGTCGTAACCCATGGCCTCGGCGTGCTTGATAAGGTCGATGGGGATATGAATCTTTTTGCCGGAATAGCCCAGCAGGAAGCCCAGTTTCATGATGCCGCTCCAGTAGTGTTATTGTCGGACATATAGCGCAAGGTATTGAATTGTGCCTGGTGGTAGTCGCCGTTGCCGAAGGTGGTGTTGATCATCATCAGGCGCTTGGCGAAGTGCCCGATGTCCAGCTCATCGGTCAGGCCCATGCCACCGTGCAACTGGATGGCCTCACCGAACACCAGCTTGCCGGCACGGTCCACCATCACTTTGAGTGCGTGGACCGCGGTGGCCACGTCTTCTTTCTCATCGGTGAAGGCACAGACCGCGCGGTACAGCAGCGATTTCGTCTGTTCGTAGGCCATGAAGGTTTCGACCATCCGGTGTTGCAGGGCCTGGAAGCTGCCGATCGCCACGCCGAACTGCTTGCGGGTTTTGGTGTACTCGAGGGTTTTCGCGTTCAGCTGTTCCATGATGCCCAGGGCCTCGGCGCCCAGCGCCATGTTGGCCTCCATCACCACCGCCTTCATCAGGGCAAAGCCCTGGTCCAGTTCCCCGACGAGATTGGCCGCGGGTACTTCCACACCGGTGAACACCAGGTTGGCGACCAACTGGCCGTCCATCATCCGGTACTCGAGTTTCTCGATACCCGGGGCATCGGCCGGGACCAGGAACAGGCTGATGCCGCCCTCATCCGCCTGCTCACCGCTGGTGCGGGCAGACACGATCAACTGGTCGGCGTTGGCGCCGTTGAAAACCACGACCTTCTCACCGTCGAGTCGGTAGCCGCCCTCGCTGGCACTGGCCCTGGTGGCGACGTCGGCCAGTTCGAAGCGGCTCTGGCGCTCGAGATAGGCGAAGGCGCCAAGGCAGGAGCCGTCTATGATTTTCGGGATATAGTCGGCCTGCAGCTGCGCGCTGCCACCCTTCTGCAACAGGCCACCGAACAGCAGCACCGTTGCCAGGTAGGGCTCCAGCACCAGGCCTTTGCCCAGCTGCTCCATCACCAGCATGACATCGACGGGGCCGCCGCCGAAGCCGCCGTGCTCCTCGGCGAAGGGAATGGACAGCCAGCCCAGCTCCGCGAAAGTGCCCCAGTTGTCCCGGCTCATACCCGCTTCGGATTGCGCGATACCCCTGCGCACGTCGAAGCTGTAGTCGTCCTGGATGAAACGCGCCACGCTGTCGCGCAGCATTATCTGTTCTTCGGTAAATTCAAAATTCATCTGTCTGACCTCGATAACCGGTATTACAGGCCCAGGACGGCCTTGGCGATAATGTTTTTCTGGACTTCATTGGAGCCGCCGTAAATGGTGGCTGCGCGCCCATACATATAGGACTGGCGGGCCTTGCTGCCAAACTCGTGACCCAGCTGCCGGGCCGTCAGCTCGTTCGGCAACACCCCCTGGTAGTAGGCCGCAAGCTCCATCGTCAGGGACTGCACCGCCTGCTGCAGCTCGGTACCCTTGATCTTCAACAGCGAGGACTCGGCGCCCGGGGCACCGCCGGATGCAACCGCTGCCAGCACCCGCAACTCGGTGAACTCCAGCGCCATCAGCTCGATCTCGATATCCGACATCCGCGCCTGGAACACGGGATCGGCAAGCAGTGACTTGCCACCGTTGATCTCCCGCGCCGCAAAGTCCCTGAGCTGCGCGAGGCCGCGCTTGGTATCGGCGACGCCGGCGATGGATGTGCGCTCATGGGCCAGCAGGGCCTTGGCGTAGGTCCAGCCCTTGTCCTGCTCGCCGATGCGATTGGCCACGGGCACCCTCACCTCGTTGAACTCCACCTCGTTCAGGCTGTGGTGGTTATCGATCGAGACGATGGGGTTGACCTTGATTCCAGGCGATTTCATGTCGATCAGCAGGAAACTGATGCCCTCCTGCTTCTTGCCCTCGCTGCTGGTGCGCACCAGGCAGAAAATCCAGTCCGCATGCTGGGCGTAGGTGGTCCAGATCTTGGCGCCGGTGACCACGTATTCGTCACCGTCCAGCACTGCACGGGTTTTCAGGGAGGCGAGGTCCGAGCCGGAGCCGGGTTCGGAATAGCCCTGGCACCACCACTCGTCGCTGGCCAGGATAGACGGCAAAAACCGGTCTTTCTGCTCCTGGGTGCCAAACGTGTACAGCACGGGGCCGACCATCTTCAGGCCAAAGGGCACCACATCCCGCACGCCCGCGGCGGCCCGTTCGCTGTCGTAGATGAACTGGCGGGTTGCGTCCCAGCCGGTACCGCCGTATTCCACCGGCCAGTTCGGGGCTATCCAGCCCTTGGCGTGGAGTCGCTTCTGCCAGTCGATGACGGCCTGCTTGAACACCTGCGGTTCACCGGAGGCCAGCCGCGCCTGCAGCTCCTCGTCGTATGCCTGGGACAGGAACGCCCTTACTTCATCGCGAAACGCCAGGTCTTCCGGAGTAAATGATGTATCCACTGTCATGCCTCTCGTGTCGGTTTGCTGGTTTGACTTTTGAGTATGTTTTTCAATTTGGGGGCATGTACCATAGCGATTCCGGGGCCACAAAACAAGGTCTGCGGCGAGGCCAAATCGGGACGCAATCAGTAGAGCAGGCTGTACAGCTTGCGCTGGTATTCCGCCGCCAGCGGGTCCCCTTTGCCGAGACTGGCAATCGTATCCAGCAGCAGCTTTCTGGTGGCGCCGTCCCCGTGTCCCAGGTCCACCCGGAGAATACCGATCAGGCACTCCATGGCGTCCTTGTACTGGCCGCTGTTGGTGTACTGCACCGCCAGTTGATGGCGCAGGTCGAGGTCGTCCGGCGCGGCCGCCAGGCGCTGCTCCAGCGCCTCGATCTCCGGGCTCCTGGCCGCCTGTCGCTTGATCTCCAGCTGGGCCCGCAGCTGCTCCCAGGCCGCGTCCTGGTCCGCCAGGCGCACGGTGGCCAGCACGGTCTCGGCCTCGTCCAGGCGCAGGCTTTCAACCAGGGCGCGGGCATAGGCAAGGGTGATATCGAGGCGCCGGCCGGAATCCTCCCAGGCCTGGCGCAGGGGTGACAGCGCCGCGGCAAAATCGCCGGCATCCATTGCCTCCGTGGCTATCTGCAGCAGCCCGTCCCAGGGCTTGGGCAGGTACTTCTCCAGCATCTGGCGCACCTGGGCCTCGGGCTGGGCGCCGGCGAAGCCGTCCACCGGCTGGCCATTCTGCATCACCATCACGGTGGGCAGGCTGCGCACCCCGAACTGCTGGGTAATCATCTGCTGTTCGTCGGCGTTGACCTTGGCCAGCAGGAACGCGCCCTTGTACTCGTTGGCGATCTTTTCCAGCAGCGGCATCAGGACCTTGCAGGGCTCACACCAGTCGGCCCAGAAATCCACCACCACGGGGCGCTTGTGGGACTCGTCGATGAGAAGTTGAGCCGCATTGGACTCGTCGATATTAACGATGAAATTACTCATGGCACTCCTCCGTGATGTCCCTACAGATCAATCTTGTTCAGCCCCAGCACATCCTGCATGTCGTACAGGCCGGCTTCCCGCCCCGCCAGCCAGCCGGCCGCGCGCACGGCGCCACGGGCAAAGGACATTCGGCTGGACGCCTTGTGGGTAATCTCCACCCGCTCGCCATCGGCGGCGAAGGTGACCGTGTGGTCGCCCACGATGTCACCGGCCCGCACGGTCGCAAAGCCGATGGTCTCGCGGGCGCGCGCGCCGATCTGGCCCTCCCGGCCGTAAACGGCCACCTTGTCGAGGTCGCGACCCAGCGCGCTGGCGACCACCTGGCCCATGCTCAGGGCGGTGCCGGAGGGTGCGTCTATCTTGTGGCGATGGTGGGCCTCGTAGATTTCGATATCCACCTCGTCCCCGAGTACCCGCGCGGCCATATCCAGCAGCTGGAAGCAGAGATTGACGCCGGTGCTGAAATTGGATGCCTTGCAGATCGCGATGGCGCCCGCGGCCCGCTCGATGTCCCCCAGCTGGTCCGGGGTGAAGCCGGTGGTGCCGATCACTACCGCCACATTGTGTTGCGCGCACTCCGCCACGTTGGCCAGGGTGGCCGCGGGCACCGTGAAATCGATCAGCACATCGATCTGCCCGACCACATCCGCGAGCTTGCCTACCACGGGCACGCCGTTGCGGCCCTGGCCTGACAGTTCACCGGCATCCGCACCCAGGAAACTGCTGCCGGGTTGCTCGATCGCGGCGACCAGTTCCAGTTCGCTCCCCGCCAGTGCGATCGCCTCCACCAGGGTGCGGCCCATGCGGCCGGCCGCGCCGGTGATCCCGATTCTCGTGCTCATATCTTCAGATCGTCAAAGAAGCTTTTCACACCCTCGAACCAGCTGGTCTGGCGCGGGGACTGGGCGTGGCCGCCCTTGCCGAGGGTCTTCTGGAACTGCTCCAGCAGCGCCTTCTGCTCCTTGTTCAGGTTCACCGGCGTCTCCACTACCGCCCGGCACAGCAGGTCGCCCACGCTGCCGCCGCGCACGGGCTTGACGCCCTTGCCCCGCAGCCGGAACAGTTTGCCGGTCTGGGTCTCGGGGGGAATCTTCAGTTTTACCCGGCCATCCAGGGTCGGCACCTCCAGCTCACCCCCCAGCGCGGCGTCCACGAAGGTTATGGGTACCTCGCAGTAGAGGTTCTTGCCGTCGCGCTCGAAGATGTTGTGCTGGCGCACCGACATCTGCACGAACAGGTCCCCCGGGGGCCCGCCGTCCGGCCCCGCCTCGCCCTCACCGGACAGGCGGATACGATCCCCCGTGTCGACGCCCGGGGGTACCTTGACGGACAGCGTGCGGGTCTTTTCGACCCGGCCCTGGCCGTGACAGGCGTTGCAGGGATCGGAGATGGTCTTGCCGCGACCGCGACAGCTGGGACAGGTCTGTTGCACCTGGAAGAAGCCCTGTTGCATACGCACCTGGCCGGCGCCGCCGCAGGTGCCACAGGTAATGGGCGAGCTGCCCCGCTTGGCGCCGGAGCCGTCACACTTGTCGCAGGTGCTGAGGCTGGGCACCCGGATCTCCACGGTGGTGCCGCGCACCGCGTCCTCCAGGGAAATATCCAGGGTGTAGCGCAGGTCGGAGCCGCGCTGGGGTCCGCCCCGGCCGCGACCGCCGCCGCCCCCGAAAATATCGCCGAAGACGTCGCCGAAGATATCGCTGAAATTGCCGCCGCCGAAGCCGCCGGCGCCGCCGCCCATGCCGGGCTCTACCCCCGCATGGCCGAACTTGTCGTAGGCCGCCCGCTTCTGGGGGTCCATCAGCACGTCGTAGGCCTCGGTGGCCTCCTTGAACTTGTGGTCGGCGTCCGGGTCATCCGGGTTACGGTCCGGGTGAAACTTCATCGCCACCCGGCGATAAGCCTTCTTGATTTCCTTTTCGTCAGTGCTCTTGCTGACGCCGAGCACTTCGTAATAATCGCGTTTTGACATAGACCCCTGCGGCTTTCTACCCGCTTTTCTGAAATGACTACGCGGGCCCGTAAGTCCCGCGTCGTCATGGCTTTGTCCGTGGCCGGATGACTCCGGCCGTTAATCAGACCTGTAAGTTAAGGCGCCTTACTTCTTGTCGTCCTTCACTTCCTCGAACTCGGCGTCGACCACGTCATCGGCAGTGGCTTCGGCTTTCTGCTCGCCGCCACCGGCCGCGCTTTCAGCTGCCGCGGCCTGGGCCGTGTACATCTTCTGGGCCACAGGGTTGGTCGCTTCCGTGAGCTTCGTTGCCGCCGCATCGACAGCGTCCTTGTTGTCCGCCTTGAGCGCCGCTTCCGCTTCGGTCAGGGCCGCCTCGATAGCCGCCTTTTCCTCGTCGGTGGCGTGCTCGCCGCCCTCTTCCAGGGTCTTGCGCGCGGCGTGCACCAGCCCGTCCAGGGTGTTGCGCGAGGTGATCAGGTCGGCAAAGCGGGCATATGCCTCGGCGTTGAGCTCCGCGTCCGCCACCATTTTTTCGATCTCTTCATCGGTCAGGCCGCCGGAAGCCGTGATCCGGATGGACTGCTCCTTGCCGGTCGCCTTGTCCTTGGCCGAGACGTGCAGGATACCGTTGGCGTCCAGGTCGAAGGTCACCTCGATCTGCGGCATGCCGCGCGGCGCCGGCGGAATGTCCGCCAGGTCGAACCGGCCCAGGGACTTGTTGCCGCT
>JAZBNW010000328.1:0-28708 GCA_036350855.1 Halieaceae bacterium | reverse complement strand
CCGCCCGCTGTTTCCCAAGGGATTTATGAACGAAGTGCAGGTTATCTGCACCGTGATGTCCGCCGACAAGCATATCGACCCGGATATCCCCGCCATGATTGGCACCTCGGCGGCGCTGGCCATTTCCGGCTGTCCCTTCAAGGGCCCCATCGCAGGCGCCCGCGTTGGCTTTAGCGAAGAGCACGGCTACCTGCTGAACCCCACCTATCCGCAACTGGCCGAGAGCAAGCTCGACATGGTCGTTGCCGGCACCCAGGACGCGGTGCTGATGGTGGAGTCAGAGGCGAAAGAACTCAGCGAAGACCAGATGCTGGGCGCTGTACTGTTCGCGCACCAGGAAATGCAGGTTGTGATCCAGGCGATCAACGAACTGGTGGCCGAAGCCGGCAAGCCCCGTTGGGAGTGGCAAGCGGCAGAGGTCAGTGCCGACCTCATGGCGGCCGTCGAAGGCCAGGTCAAGGCCGAACTGGGCGAAGCCTACCGTATCACCGACAAGGCCGAGCGTTACGAGCGCGTCGGCGCCATCCGCAATGCCTGCGTTGCGGCGCTGGCCGTCGAGGGTGGCCCGTCGGCGGATGAAGTGAAGGATGTATTCAAGAGCATCGAGAAGAGCCTGGTGCGCAAGCGCATCCTGGCCGGTGAAGCTCGCATCGACGGGCGCGACAACCGCACGGTTCGTCCCATCGCCTGTGAAGTAGACCTGCTGCCGAAAGTGCACGGGTCCGCGCTGTTCACCCGCGGTGAGACCCAGGCGATTGGTGCCGTCACTCTCGGCTCGACCCGTGATGCCCAGATCATCGACGCCCTGGAAGGCGAGCGTCGCGATCCGTTCATGCTGCATTACAATTTCCCTCCCTACTCAGTGGGCGAGGCGGGCCGTGTCGGTTTCACCGGTCGTCGCGAAGTCGGTCACGGCCGCCTGGCCCGGCGCAGCCTCGCCGCAGTGCTGCCCTCTGCCGACGATTTTCCCTATACCATTCGTGTGGTATCGGAGATCACCGAGTCCAATGGCTCCAGCTCAATGGCATCTGTCTGCGTGGGCTCGCTTGCCATGATGGCCGCCGGCGTGCCCCTGAAGGCACCGGTGGCAGGTATTGCCATGGGCCTGGTCAAGGACGGCAACCAGTTTGCCGTGCTGACCGATATCCTGGGCGATGAGGATCACCTGGGTGACATGGACTTCAAGGTGGCCGGCACTGCCGAAGGCGTCACCGCCCTGCAGATGGACATCAAGATTGAGGGCATCAACGAGCAGATCATGGAAGTGGCACTGCAACAGGCCCAGACCGCCCGCCTGCACATTCTCGGACAGATGAACCAGGTGCTGGCAAGCGCCCGCACGGTGACCTCTGAAAACGCGCCGAGCATGGTCACGCTGAAGGTCGACTCCGACAAGATCCGCGACATCATCGGCAAGGGCGGTGCAACCATCCGCTCCATCACCGAGGCGTCCGGTGCTACCGTCGATATCGACGACGACGGCACCGTGCGGGTATTCGGCCAGGATATGGCAGCGCGTGATGCCGCCGTGGCCCTGATCCAGGAAATCACCGCCGAGGCCGAAGTGGGCGCAGTCTACACCGGCACCGTGGCGCGCATCGTTGATTTCGGCGCTTTCGTCAACATCCTGCCCGGCAAGGATGGGCTGGTGCATATTTCCCAGATCGCCAATGAGCGGGTGGAGAATGTGTCCGACCACCTGAAGGAAGGCCAGGAAGTCCAGGTCAAGGTGCTGGACGTGGACCAGCGCGGCCGCATCAAGCTCTCCATCAAGGAATTGCTGGAAGATGAGGGCCGGGCGGAAGAGGCACCCGCGGAAGCTGACGCCGACTGATCGGACGCAGCCTTGCTGCGCTTGTGAAGGGGATGCACCGCGAGGCGCGTCCCCTTTTTTATTTCGGAGAGTTTCTTGATCGGGAAAATTCGTTTTCTGCACATCCCCAAGACTGCCGGGACAACCTTCGATGAATGTCTTTTCCGTCAGTATCTCGGCCCCTACCTGTTGCGCAGGCAATTTGTCTTTTCCGGGAATTTCGCCGCGGACCAGCAGCGCCTGGGGGCGATGTCAGGGGCAGCGCTGGAGCGCATCGCGATCTGCACCGGTCATGCGCCGCTGCAGACCGGCTGTGCGCAAATTGACAGCCTGCCTACGGTGACCCTGTTGCGGCACCCGGTGGAGCGGGTGATGTCCCTGTGTCGACACATCAGTGAGGGCAAGAGCCCGCAGATTTACTCCCCGGCGGAACACGGCGCTTTCGACCTCGACACCTTGCTGGGCAGCGGCCGTATCCAGCTCAATAACTTCCAGAGCCGCATGGTGCTGGGCGAGCGCGGCTACGCGCTTCCGCCGGGATCCGACCTTGCCCTGGCTGCCAGGGCGATGGCGCTGCTGACGTCACGCTGCAGCTGCTTTGGTCTCACCGGCGAGCTGGACCGCTCCCTGTTACTGTTCCAGCGGGTGCTCGGCTGGCGGACATGGCCGCTCTACCGATCCCGCAATACCAGCAATCCGCAGGTGCCGCTGCGCTTCGAAGCGCGGCATATCGCGCGTATCGAGGAACTCAATCAGCTGGACCTGGCCTTTTACGAACTGGCCCGGGAAGCGTTTTTCAAACGTTGGCAGGAGCAGGGGCCGGAACTCGAGGCAGCGTTGCCCCGGTTCCAGTCGGCGCTGGCAAAGCCCCAGCCGCAATTTGCGGTGATCGACCTGGCCCGCAAAGTCGGCCGCTGGGGCCGGGTGCTGCTGCGCCGGCCCTAGCCGGGTTTACTTCGGACGGTTGGCGACCAGGTGCTCCACCACCGAGGGGTCTGCCAGGGTGCTGGTGTCGCCCAGGCTGGACAGCTCGTTCTCGGCGATTTTGCGCAGGATCCGGCGCATGATCTTGCCGGAGCGGGTCTTGGGCAGGCCCGGCGCCCACTGGATGATATCGGGCTTGGCGATCGGACCGATCTCGCTCACGCACAGGGCGATCAATTCCGCCCGCAGTTCCTCGGTGGGCTCCACCCCCTGCATCGGCGTGACATAGGCATAGATACCCTGTCCCTTGATGTCGTGGGGAAAGCCGACCACCGCCGCCTCGGCAATCTTGTCATGCAGGACCAGCGCGCTTTCGACCTCGGCGGTACCCATACGGTGGCCGGAGACATTGAGTACGTCGTCCACCCGGCCAGTGATCCAGTAATAGTCGTCCTTGTCCCTGCTCGCGCCATCGCCGGTGAAATAGTAGCCCGGGTAGTGGCTGAAGTAGGTCTCCACCATGCGCTGGTGATCGCCGTAGACGCTGCGCAGCTGCCCTGGCCAGGAGGACTTGATCACCAGGTAACCGGCGCCGGCGCCCTCGATCTCGGATCCGTCCTCGTTCAGCAGTGCCAGTTCCACCCCGAAGAAGGGCTTGGTGGCCGAACCTGGCTTGAGGGGAGTCGCCCCCGGCAGGGGAGTGATCATGTGGCCGCCGGTCTCGGTCTGCCACCAGGTATCCACGATGGGGCAGCGGGAGTCACCCACTGTCTCGTAGTACCAGTTCCACGCTTCCGGGTTGATGGGCTCGCCGACGGTCCCCAGCAGCCTCAGGCTGGCACGGGAACTGCGCTTGACCGGTTCGTCACCGACCGAGTGCAGGGCGCGAATGGCCGTGGGGGCTGTGTAGAAGGTGTTTACCTGGTGCTTGTCCACCACCTGCCAGCAGCGGCCGGCATCGGGGTAGGTGGGCACCCCCTCGAAGATAAGGGACACCGCGCCATTGGCCAGGGGGCCGTAGACGATATAGGTATGACCCGTCACCCAGCCCACGTCGGCCGTACACCAGTAGATCTCGCCCTCGCGATAATCGAACACGTATTTGAAGGTCATTGCCGCCTGTAGCAGGTAGCCACCGGTGGTGTGGAGCACGCCCTTGGGTTTGCCGGTAGAGCCGGAAGTGTAAAGGATGAACAGCGGGTCTTCAGCCTCCATGGACTCCGGCGTGCATTCAGCGGCCGCGTCGGCAATCGCCTCGTGGTACCAGGTATCGCGGCCGTCCTGCCAGCCGATGTCGGCGCCGGTGCGCCGCACCACCACACAGCTGTGGACATTGGGACAGGCCTCGAGCGCCTTGTCGGCATTTGCCTTGAGGGGAATGGCCCTGCCGCCACGGACGCCCTCGTCGGCGGTGATAAGGGTCTGGCAGTCAGAATCGAGGATGCGGTCTTTCAGCGCCTCGGGTGAGAAACCGCCAAATACGACCGAGTGCACCGCACCGATACGGGTGCAGGCCAGCATGGCGTAGGCCGCCTCCGGGATCATCGGCATGTAGATACAGACCCGGTCTCCCTTGCGCACGCCGCGCGCCTTGAGCACGTTGGCGAGCTTGCAGACCTGCTCTTTCAGTTCGGCGTAGGTGATGTGCTTGCTGTCGGCCGGGTCATCGCCCTCCCAGATGAAGGCGGTCTGGTCGGCGCGCTCCGGCAGGTGCCGGTCTATGCAGTTGTAGCTGACATTGAGTTTGCCGCCGGCAAACCAGCTCGCCTCGCCTTTGACAAAGTCGAAGCTGGCCACCTCCTCCCAGGGCTTGTCCCAGGACAGGAACTCAGTGGCCATCTCACTCCAGAAGGCGTCCCGGTCATTGATCGAGCGGTCATACATCTGCCGATACTGTTCGGCGTTGATATGGGCGTCCCTGAAATTGGCTGGTACCGGATGGGTGGGAAATTCAGACATGGCAATCGTCCCCTGAGTATTTGCTGGTGAGTCTGGGATGATACTGCGCCTGTGGGCTTAAGCAAGCCGACCAAAGTCTAACTGTGGGATGCAGCTGCCGGCCCCGGGACCGGCGGTGCCCGCTAGCGTCCGCCCGCGAGCATGCCCCAGTCGGACACGGGGTTCAGGGTGAGGCGCACATTGTCGATCAGGCGCGTCGACCCGAGGCGTGCTGCCGCGAGGATGGCGATCTCCTCGGTGTCCTCCGTGACAGGCCGCAAGGTACTGGCGTCGCGTATGGCGAAATAGTCTGGCTCGAGACCGGCCCGCAGCAGTTTCATGCGGGCGTGGGATTCCAGTTGCAGGAAATTGTCGAAACCGCAGGCGATGGCCTCGCGGCAGCTGTTCAGTGTCTGGTGGATCACGGGTGCTATGTGGCGCTGCTCCGGGGAGAGGAAGCCGTTGCGCGAGCTCTTGGCCAGGCCGTCCTTGTCCCGGCTGGTGGCGACCCCGACGATCTCAACCTGTATGCAGAGGTCCTTGACCATCTTGCGCACGATCGACAGCTGCTGGAAATCTTTCTCGCCAAACACCGCGATGTCGGGCTGGACGATGTTGAACAGTTTTGCCACCACCGTGGTCACACCGTCAAAGTGGCCGGGACGGCTGCTGCCGCACAGGGTCTCTGACAGGTCCGGGACCCGCACCAGGGTCTGGTTCGCCATGCCCTGGGGGTATATTTCGCTCACCTGGGGAGCGTACAGCACCTGCACACCCTCACTGAAAAGCTTTTCCTTGTCCGCCGCAAGAGTGCGGGGGTAGGCGTCGAGATCTTCATTGGGACCGAACTGCAGGGGATTTACGAAAATGCTGACCACGACCACATCACACAGTGACCGGGCCTTGCGCACCAGGTCGAGGTGACCCTCGTGCAGGTTTCCCATAGTGGGAACGAAAGCGATGCTCTGGCCATTGCGGCGAAAGCGTTCCAGGTTGGAGCGTAACTGCGCGTTGCTGCTGTAAGTTCGCATATCGACCTCATCCCTCACGTTCGGAACGGTGATGCTAAACAAATAGAAATCACGGGCCTGCACCCCCCGAGCGGTGAGCTGACCGTCAGGGGACCGGAAGTATGAACCAAGGTCTGGCACCCGGCAACGGATTTTCATGAAAAATTCACACCGTTTGTTACCAAAAGAAGCAGTTATTTGTTATAGCGCACGGTTTTGATCGAAATATGTGAGTGGCCACTAACATGGTCCCCTGGGCGGCCATACTGGCGCCGGGAGTCGGTGCTGTGCGGCCCGGCAGGACCGCTACTGGTAGGAGTGTTCCTCGGTGGGGTATTCGCCGGATTTGACGGCGTCCACGAATGCCTTCAGGGCGCCCTGTATCGTGCTCTGGCCCGCCATGAAGTTCTGTACGAAGCGTGCCTGGTGCACCGTCAGGCCCAACAGGTCGTGCATGACCAGCACCTGGGCGTCGGTGCCCGGACCGGCGCCGATGCCGATAACCGGGATGTCCAGCTTGCGGCTGATATCGCTGGCGAGGTCAGCCGGCACACACTCCAGTACCAGCAGGCTGGCCCCCGCATCCTTGATTTCGACCGCGTCGGCGAGAATGGACTTGGCTTCCTTGGGGGTGCGACCCTGGACCTTGAAACCGCCGAAAGTGTTGACCGACTGGGGGGTGAGGCCGAGGTGCGCACAGACGGGTATACCCCGTTCCACCAGCTTGCTGATCGTGCCGCTGAGCCAGGTGCCGCCCTCCATCTTTACCATCTGGGCGCCGGCCTGCATCAGGCGAGTGGCGTTCTCCATCGCCTGGTCCGGGGTGGTGTAGGTCATGAACGGCATATCGGCAATGACCAGGGCGCCGTCAGACGCCCGGCAGACGCATTCGGTGTGGTAGCTCATGTGGTCCATGGTGACCGGGATGGTGCTGTCATGGCCCTGCAGCACCATGCCCAGGGAGTCCCCCACCAGGATGGTCTCCGCCCCCGCTTCGCTGATAATGCGCGCGAAAGTCGCGTCATAGGCGGTAATGCAGACGAACTTCTCTCCCGCGGCTTTCATCTTGCCCAGGGTGCTTATGGTTACCTTGGCCATGACGTTACGAAGCTCCTTGGCGGCTCTCTGGGTGTCGCAATATGAGTGACGAGCTCGCTACCCGAAAAAAGTAGGGTTGAAATAGTGGCGGCCACTGCGGATCTCCAACAGGTAGTCCACCAGGTGAATGTAGTCCGCGTCACTGTTGGCCAGATCGAGTTCGCTGGCGTTGACGATCAGCAGAGGCGCGTCATCGTAATATAGAAAGAACTCACTGTACACTTCGTTCAGGCGCTCGAGATAGTCCCTGTCTATGGTTCGTTCGGCGCTGATGCCGCGGTTTTCGATCCGTCCCAGCAGAATGTCGGGGGAGGCCTGCAGGTAGATCACCAGGTCCGGCCGGGGGGCATCGATGGTGAGCTGTCGGTAGACTTTCTGGTAGAGCTGGAACTCGTCCCGATCCAGGTTGATCCGGGCAAACAGGGGGTCTTTCTCGATCAGGAAATCCGCCACCCGGACCGGCTCGAAGATATCCGCCTGGCGCAGGTCCTGGATTTTCTGTGAACGCTGGAACAGAAAAAACAATTGCGTGGCCAGGGCAGCCTGCTTGCGGTTGCGATAGAAGCGTTCGAGAAAGGGGTTCTCCTCGGCATTTTCCAGCAGGGTCTGGTAGTTGAAACTCGCGGCCAGGCGCTTGGCCAGGGTGGTCTTGCCCACGCCGATAGGGCCTTCCACGGCGATATAGGCGGGGGGCGTGCGCCCCTTCAGGTCGATCTCTGGAACCGTGGCGTCGGGCATCCGGTGTATTAATTCCCTTTCAGTTCGTGTCGCCCGGGTTGATCGCATCCCCGGTGAGCTGCAGCCCGGTTTTGACCAGGTCACCCTGCGGACAGCGGGCGGTTAATGTAGCAAGATCCTCGCCGTCCGGCAGCACCCGATTTGGTCCGCAGAGCTCCAGCAGCGGGTAGAGCACGAAATTGCGCAGGGCGAGGGCGGGGTGGGGAATGGTCAGGGTGGGATCCACCAGGCGCAAGTCGCCGTAAAGCAGGATATCCAGGTCAATGGTGCGTGGCCCCCAGCGGATGGTCCTGACCCTGCCCTGTGACCGTTCGATGCGCTGCAGCGCCTGCAGCAGCGCACCGGGTTCGAGCGAGGTCTCGAGCAGTGCCGCCGCGTTGAGATACTCGGGCTGCTCCCCCGGGCCGACGGCCGCACTGCGGTAGGCGGAGGATACCTGCACCAGGCGGGAGGCGGGCAACCGGGCCATGGCCAGCAGGGCGCGACGCAGTTGCTGCAGCGGCTCCTGCAGATTGCTGCCCAGGCCGATGCAGGCCTGAATCATGCCTGCTTTCTGGCGCGTCGACCGCGGGACCTGCGACCGCCCTGGGGCCCCTTTTCCTGGGCGGCCTGCTCCAGCCGTTGCTCCATGGGGAGTTGCTGGAACTCGGTCCACCAGCTGCCCAGGTCGCCGGTGTCCTCCCCCGCTTGCTCCCGCAACAGGAGGAAGTCGTAGGCGGCCCGAAAGCGGCGGTGATCAACCAGCTCGGCGGCTTTTCTGCCGCGGCGGTTTTCCAGGCGCAGTTGAAACTCCCAGATCTCCCGCATCGGCTGGCTGAAACGTCGCGGGATGGCGATATTGTGCGATGCTTCGGCAATGGCCTGCTGGCCGGCGCTGTGCAATGCGGGAATCGGCGGATCGCCGCGCTCCTGTAACAATTGCGCCTGGTGCTGGACCTCGGGCCACAGCAGGGCGGCCAGGATGAAGGCCGGGGTGACGGGCTTGTCCTGTGCGATGCGCTGGTCGGTGCTGACCATGGCGGCGCGCACCAGCGCGAGCGCGGTCGGATGGCGATGCATCTGTTCGTCGCTGTTGGGAAACAGGTAGCGCAACAGGTCGTGACTCAGGAGCTGCTCCAGGGTGGCGGCGGCGTAGCCGGCGAGGAACAGCTTGAGAAACTCGTCGAACAGGCGGGCGGCGGGAATTTCCGCCAGCAGGTGTGCGCAGCCGGGGATCGCGCGGGCAGTATGGGGGTCGATGCCGAACTGCAGTTTGGCCGCGAAACGCATGACGCGCAGCATTCGCACCGGGTCCTCGGTAAAGCGCACTGCCGGCTCGCCGATGATGCAGATACTGCGACGCTCCAGGTCCCTCAAGCCGTGTACATGATCGAATACCTCGAAGTTGCCGGCATCGTAGTACAGGGCGTTGACCGTCAGGTCGCGTCGGACGGCGTCTTCCTCGAGGGTGCCGTAGACATTATCCCGCAACAGCAGACCGCTGGCGGACTGGCGTGAATGATTGCCTCCGGATTCCGAGGTGGGTTCGGCGTCGTTGTCGTGGTGCCCGCGGAAGGTCGTGACCTCGATGATTTCCCGGCCGAAGCGCACGTGGACGATACGGAAGCGGCGACCGATGATGCGGGAGTTGCGAAACAGCGCGTGGACCGTCTCCGGCGTGGCATCGGTGGCAATGTCAAAGTCCTTGGGGTGCCCGCCCAGCAACAGGTCCCGCACGGCGCCGCCCACGAGGTAGGCCTGGTGACCGCTGCCACGCAGCCGCGACATGACCTTGAGTGCGCCATCACTGATGTTTTTGCGGGATATGCAGTGTTGATCCCTGGGAATGATCTTCAATCGAAACTGTGCCTGTGACGCGATTTGTTTGGCGCGCAGTCTACCACAGTTAAACGGGCCGTTTGCGCGGATGCCGGTTGTAGCGGGGGGTGGCTGAATGAAGGGGAAAACATTGTTTTCCCCATCCAGGTCTCACTGCGAGAGTTATTGTTATTTCTTGTGTGCTGTTATTGTTATGGGGCGTATGAAAACATACTTTAACCGGATGCCCAAGTAGTTTGCGGTACCAAAGCGGTAACCTTTCCGGGGCAACACGGGTGGCCATGCAATCGCCGGCCCAGCCCTACATGCTCACAAGGAAATTGAGGGGAAGGTATCTTCCCCATCCAGGTCCATAGTTGAGCGTATTATTTTTATTACGGTAGCTGTTATTTTTATTTTTAGTACCTGAGAGTATAAATGCACTTCCCGTGCCAATCGATATAAATTCTTTATTTTACAGATAGATAGAAAAATAGATGATAGCCGGTGGCAGTCTGATATTACGCCCTTGTTACCGAACTACCCCGCTATTTGTAACATGCGTTCGGCCGGGTAACGCTTACTTTCCCCGTGTGGCGGATCTTCTCCCCGTGCTGGCCACACCGGGGCGGTTACGCGGGATGCCCAGACGCTGGCGCCGTTCCCACAGGCATTTGCGACTGACCCCCAGCTTCTGGGCCAGTTCGGTCTCGCTCATGGAGTCCTGGTGCTCCAGCACGAAACGCTGGAAATAATCCTCGAGTGACAGGTCCTCGAGCGGGTCCTGGTTGCCGGTGCTGCCCGCCCTGGCGGATGGCGAGATGCCCTGCTGGCCGCGAATCCGGTTGATATTGACCAGTTCCAGGTCGATACCCAGGGCCTCGTTGTCGATCTCCTCGCTGTCGGACAGGATGACCGCCCGCTCGATGGCGTGCTCCAGTTCACGTACATTGCCGGGCCACTGGTAGGTGGTAATCGCCTGAATGGCCCGCGGGGACAGCCGCATGCCTTTCTTGCCGAGCCGCTCGGTCTGGGCCTGCAGCATGTTCTCTGCAAGGTGCAGGATATCCTTGCCGCGTTCCCGCAGCGGCGGCAGCGACAGTTGCAGCACGTTGATCCGGTAGAACAGGTCCTGGCGAAACTCTCCCTCGGCGGCCAGGCTCTGCAGGTTGCGGTGGGTGGCGCAGATCAGCCGCACGTTCACCTTGCGCGAGTGTACCGAGCCGATGCGGCGGATTTCGCCTTCCTGGATGAAGCGCAGCAAGCGGGCCTGCGCTTCCATGGGCAACTCGCCGATCTCATCCAGGAACAGGGTGCCGCCGTCCGCGGCCTCGATCAGACCCATGCGGCTCGCGTTGGCGCCGGTGAACGCACCCTTTTCGTAGCCGAACAACTCCGATTCGATCAGTGTGTCGGGGATCGCCGCGCAGTTCACAGAGATCAGGATCTTGTCGCCCCGCATACTGTGGCTGTGCACGCTGCGCGCGACGATCTCCTTGCCGGTACCGGTCTCACCCAGCACCAGCACAGTGGAATCTGTCGGCGATACCTTGCGGATGTGTTCGAACAGGGTCTGCATCGCCGGGCAATTGCCCACCATGCCAGCGACCTGCCCGGGCCTTGGCTGGGTGGCGGAGCCGGCTTTACTCGCCGCCTGGCGGGGCGCGGGGTGGTCGGCAATGATCCGCTGCACCGCCGCTATCATGTCGCCGTGATCAAAGGGTTTGGCGATATAGTCCACCGCGCCCATGCGCATCGAATCCACTGCCGAGCGCAGGCTCGCATAGCTGGTCATGATGAGCACCGGCACGTCACCGGCCTTGCGTATGAGATCGGTGCCCGGCGCGCCGGGCAGGCGCAGGTCGCTGATGATGAGGTCGAACTCTTCCAGTTCGTGGTTGGACTCGGCTTCCTGCACCGACCCGGCTTCGCTGACCTGGTATGCATTGCGTTCCAGTAGCCGCCTCAAGGCCGTCCGAATGACCGTTTCATCTTCGACAACCAGGATTTTGAGCATCGGGTGTTACCTTTTGGGTACGAGCTACCCAACATACTATTCCATCGGGCCATATTCCAGCAAAAGCAGCCCCGCGAGGGGCTGACACTACACTAGTACTCCTTCCCGGCAATATCACCTGGAAGGAGTACTAGGCCTCGAAAGTGTCACCATAGCTGGCGCCCGGCAGTTGCAGGGTGACACGGGTGCCGGGATTCGGTCCGTCCTGCAGCGGGCTGCACAGGCTGACGGAACCGCCCATGTCCTCCATGATGCTGAACACCAGCGCCAGCCCCAGGCCGGTACCGGCGCCGGGGTCCTTGGTGGTCACGAAGGGCTCGAACACCTGTGACTGCAATTCCGGCGGGATACCGCAGCCGTTGTCCTCGATGTCGATCGCTACCCAGTCACCCCTGCTCTGTGAGCTGATGCTGATATGCCCGTACTCGTCGCAGGCATCCCGGGCATTTCCCAGTATATTGATGAGTACCTGCAGCAGGCGTTGGCTGTCCGCCAGCACCAGGACCTCGCGATCGCAGTTGTTGGCAAATTGTACGGGTTTGGCCTCGCGGTCCAGGGCCAGCAAATGGATGGCCTCATCGGCGCAATCCGCCAGGTTGCAGGGCAGCAGGATGACTTCCCCGGCACCGGAGCCGGCATGGGAGAAGTTGACCAGTGACTCCACGATCCGGCCGATGCGGTCTGTCTGCTTGAGAATGTCCTGCGCCGTGAACCGGATCTCCTGCGGGTCGGTTTCATACTCGAGATTCTGGGCCAGGCAGGCGATGCCGGTCACCGGGTTGCCGATTTCGTGCGCCACGCCTGCGGCCAGCCGGCCTATCGACGCGAGGCGCTCACTGTGCAGCAACTCCTCCTCCAGGCGCTCGAAGTCGGTGATATCCTCAACCAGTATCACGGTGTCTGCAGGCTTGCTGCCGCCCCGGGTGCCGGTATCGGCCTTGTGCAGGCTGATCCAGCAGCTCTGGCCCTCATCCCGGGCCACTTCTGTCTTGAGCTGGGTGTGGCTGTCGCCGCGCTGGAAGTCGCCGATAATTCCCTGCCACGGCTGGGGCAGGGAGTCCAGCAGGGAGCCCAGCACTTCCCGCGGTGGGATGCCGGTAATCTGTGCCATGCTGCGATTCCACAGCAGCACCTCGCCGTCCTCCCCGATCGAGCAGACGCCGATCGGAAGGTTGTCCAGGGTCTCCCGATAGTGGCGCCGCAGGTTGTCGATATCCGCCGTCAGGCCGGTAAAGCGGGCCTGCGCCCGGTCCAGTTTGCGTTCGATCAGCTGGATGTCCTCGGTATTGCCCTGCAGCCCCGGCTGGAACGGAATGCAGCGCTCGACAATGCTGTACGCCACCCCTGGCCCCAGCAGCCCCGACAGGTTTGCCTCCAGCCGCGCCCGCAGCCGCCGCAGGGCGTAGGGCCTTGATTCGTCAGCCGAAAACTGCAGCTCGGCCAGTGCCCGGTCGACCTCGGAGCGGGCTGTTTTCTCGCCCAGTGCGGTGCCCAGTTGCTGGGTGAACTCGCCCGCGTTGTGGAGTGACAGCACCCTGCGAGTCGGCCGGGACACGTCGTCCATTGAGCAGATTTCGGCCGCCACCTGTTCCTCCGGACTGGGGTTGGTCAGCAGGGAGACGATGACGAACAGGCCGGCGTTCAGGATCAGCGAGACCAGGCTGGCGGTTGCCCAGTGTTCGCCATTGGCGGCCAGCACCTGGGCCGACACCAGTTGCACCGCCGGGCTCGGGAACCCGTCGGCCAGGGGCAGTAACATGGAGAAAAACCACACGCTCATACCGGCGGCGAGGCCGGCGAGCAGGCCCTTGCGGTTCGCCGCGGCCCAGTAGGGCGTGGCGATAATGCCCGGGAGAAACTGCAGGGTACCGGAGAATGCCACCAGGGCGAGCTGGGTGAGGGTCTGGGTGCCGCTGAGGGCGACGAAAAAGCCGTAGCCGGCCATGATCAGGATGCCGATCAGGGAGCGTCGCAACCATTTCAGCTGGATATAGATATTCCTCTCCCGGTCGATCTGCAGCAGCCTGGTGGGCAGGATAAGGTGGTTGAGACACATATTCGCCAGGGCCAGGGTGGTGATAATGATCGTCGCGCTGGCGGCGGAGAGCCCGGCGACGAATGCGGCCACACTGACCAGCGTGGACCCCGCATCCAGGCCCATGGCGAGACCGCTGTAGTCGATGGGCAGCGCGTGTCCCAGTTCGATGCCGGCCCAGGTAATGGGCAGGATCGGCAGGCTCAACAGCATCAGGTACAGCGGCAGGCCCCAGGTTGCGGTTCGCAGGTCGCGGCTGTCGTTATTTTCGGCAAACACCATGTGGAAAATATGTGGCATGCAAACGGCGCCGGCAAAGAACACCACCAGCAGGGTGCGCGCCGTGTTGTCGTGCAGTGAGTGTTGCAGCGTGGCGCTCACCTGCGGGTGTTGCCGGAGCCACTGCTCCAGCGCGTCAAACCCGCCGAATACGCCGTACACCGCCGCCAGCAGCAGTACGAACATGGCGCAGAGCTTGACCAGGGATTCGAAGGCGATAGCCGTGACCAGCCCGGTATTGCGCTGCTGGGCCGAGAGATGGCGCGTGCCGAACAGAATCGAGAACACGGTAATGATCACGCAGAACACCAGGGCGAGGCCGTCCTGCCGGTACTCCCTGGAGAACAGGTTGTCGGCGTCTCCGGCCATGATCTGGATGCTGTCCGCCACGGCCTGGATCTGCAGGGCGAGCAGCGGCAGCAGGGTGACGCACATGGCCAGCGTGATGGTCGCCCCGATCCAGGGGCTGCGAAAGCGAAAGGTCAGGACATCGGCCAGGGAGGCCAGCTGGTACACCCTGCACAGGCGCAACAGTGGCAACAGGAGCAGCGCGGCAAACACGAACATGAAGACCACGCCACCGTAATACAGCAGGAAACTGTAGCCGTAGCGGTAGGCGAGCTCCATGATGCCGTTACTGGCCATAGCGCCGGCGAAGACGCCCAGTGACAGGACATAGGTGGCGGGATGGTTGGTGATGCGCTCGGGGATGATGCCCCGGTCGGCCAGGTAGGCGACGGTAAACAGGCCGGTCAGGTAAGCGACGATGAACAGCAGTATCTGGGCGAGGCTAAAGCTCATCCGGGAATCTCGTGCGTTGATTCCAGAACGCCGCAACGATCACCAGCAACCACAGTTGGTAAGGCCGGTACCAGACATCCCCGGTATGGAACAACCAGTCTTCCAGCACGGGCGAGAAAATAATGAAGACGCCCACCGCCAGTAGCAAGGCTCGGTTGATGTACATCGGGGGGGATTCCTCTGGTGGGCTCTGGCAGTCGATACTACTGAAGCGCCGCGGGGGGGTAAAGCTCAGGTAGCGCCACTTGCGGCAATCGACATGACCGGGGGAATCTTCGCCGGCTCCCAGCGCTCGCTGGCAAAGGCGAGAATCTGTTCACTGTCGCGCAGCGACGCGGGCGGCTCATCCTGCCGCAGGAACATCAGTGCGCCGCGCAGGTTGGCGGGAGCGTCGCGATCATCCAGTGCGGGGGCATGATTCTGCTTGCTGAATTTTTGCCCACCCCGATCCGTTATTACGGGAATGTGGCTGTACAGGGGGGTGTGGTAGTCCAGTGCCTGTTGCAGGAATATCTGGCGCGGGGTGGAATCCAGCAGGTCGGAACCGCGCACGATATGGGTAATGCCCTGCCAGGCGTCATCCACCACCACCGCGAGCTGGTAGGCAAAGAGCCCGTCCTTGCGCCGCACGACAAAATCCGGGACCTCGATGTCACTACCGCTGGCGCTGCCCTGGAGTCGGTCGCGAAAGTGGATTCGGCAATTCCCCGGGGGATCGACACGGATAGCGCTGGGGGTAGCCAGGTGACCCTGGCGGTCGCGGCAGTCGCCGCGGCAGGCGCCGTCCGGGCCCAGTATCTGGCGGGTGCAATCACAGGCAAACAGCAGGCTGCGGCTGCCCAGTTTCGCCAGGGCGGCAGCGTAAGCCGTGTCGCGTTGGCTCTGGTACAGTACTTCCTCGTCCCAGTACAGGCCGTGCTGTTCCAGGCTGTTGAGAATACGGCCAGCGGCGCCCGGTTCTTCCCGCGGTGGGTCCAGGTCTTCCATGCGCACCAGCCAGGTACCGTGGTTATGACGCGCATCGAGATAGCTCGCCAACGCGGCTATCAGGGAACCGTGGTGGAGGGGGCCGGTGGGGGAGGGGGCAAAACGCCCCCGATACGCCGGGGCGTCCGCGGCACGCGCCCGGTGGTGGTTAACCGAGTTCCTGCTTTTCCTTGATTTCGGCAAGGGTCTTGCAGTCGATACACAGGCTGGCGGTCGGGCGGGCCTCGAGCCTCTGGATGCCAATCTCGACACCGCAGGCATCGCAGAAACCGTAGTCGTCCTGGTCGATGCGTTCCATGGTGGAATCAATTTTCTTGATCAGCTTGCGCTCGCGATCGCGGGTACGCAACTCCAGGCTGAACTCTTCTTCCTGGGTAGCCCGGTCCGCCGGGTCGGGGAAGTTGGCAGCCTCATCTTTCATGTGGCTGACGGTGCGGTCGACTTCCTGCATCAGCTCGGCTTTCCAGTTGCGCAGGATCGTCTTGAAGTGTTCCCGCTGCTTCTCATTCATGTACTCCTCGCCCCGTTTCGGTTTATAGGGTTCGAAGTTCTTGAATTCTGTCGATGCAGCTTTTTTCACGGCTTTAGGCATGGTTATTTTTCCATACGACAAGAGTAACAGGACAAAGCTTACGGGTATTTGGCCGGCGCTTGCAGAACCGCCCAAAACCAAGGGCGCTGAAACTACCAGATATCCGGCGACGGTTCCACTTTTTCGTCAGGGTTTTTGGCCTTTTCAACAGCCGCCTGGCGCTTTGCTAGAATGGTCGATTTGACAACCGGCGTCGCGCCGGCGGGGTGGAAATCATGCGATTGGACGGATTGCTTCAGGGTCGACTGCTGCGGCGTTACAAGCGCTTTCTGGCGGATGTGGAACTGCCGGGTGGGGAGATGATTACCGTTCATTGTCCCAACACCGGGGCCATGACGGGCCTGGCGGAGCCCGGCGCCCGGGTGTGGTTGTCCACCAGCCAGGTCAAAACCCGCAAGTACCCCCAGACCTGGGAGTTGGTCGAGACCGCCGGCGGTATGGCCTGTGTCCACTCGGCCAGCGCCAACCGGGTCGTTCGCGAGGCCTTCGCGGCGCAACGGGTCCCCGGCTTCGAGGCTTACCCCGATATCTCCGCCGAGGTTCCGTACGGGGCGGGCAGCCGGGCGGATCTGCTGCTGCGCGGGGCCGCCGGGCAGGTATTTGTGGAGGTCAAGTCCGTGACCTTGTGGCGTCCCGGGGGCCAGGGCGCATTTCCCGATGCGGTCAGCGAGCGCGGCCGCAAGCACCTGCGTGAATTGCAGGCGGCGCTGACCGGGAATACCCGGGCCCTGTTGTTTTTCTGTGTATTCCACAGCGGTATAAAGACGGTCAGTGCAGCCGGTGATATCGACCCGGCCTACCGGGACGCGCTGGCCGAGGCTATGGCGGCGGGGGTGGAAGTGCTGGCCTGGGGCAGCGAAATCACCACCTCGGGGCTCGAGCTGGCCGGCCCGTTGCCTTTTTCCCTGGACCCGCCGGCGACGCCTCAGTCGAGGTAGATGTCGCCGTTACTCAGGGTAAACCCGACCGGATCCAGGCTTTCCCCCTGGCAGGGCCCGCCCACGCACTCCCCGGTGCTGGCGAGAAACACCGCGGCGTGGCGCTGGCAGTGAATCAACTGGCCATCGGGGCTGGCCACCGAGCCCCCCATGGGGTCCAGGGACTCGCGAGTGTGCGGACAGCTATTCCGGTAAATCAGGATTTCGGTATCGCGCCGCAGCACCAGCAGCGCGAGTCCGCCGGATTCGATCCCGGTGGCGCTGTGGTTGCTGAAGTCTTCTATGCAGCCGATATGGCTCATGCCTTGTTGCCGTCCCCGTGTCCGCGTTAGGATGCCCGTTGAAAGACGCCATTGTGCCTGTTTGGATGAGCCGGGCAAGGGGGCGTCTCCCGGTTGTTCTTTAGAGGATTCCTGTTGGCCCTGACGCTTGACCCAGCCCAGCTGACCGGGCGTGCGGAAACCCACCTGTCGACACTGCCCTCGGGCCACCAGCTGCAGGCGGAGGCGGCAGATGCCTTTCTGGCCCTGCGCGAGGACGCCCTGGCCGCCGGATTCGACCTGGCGATCGCCAGCAGTTTTCGTTCCTACGCCCGCCAGCTCGCTATCTGGAACGGCAAGGCCAGCGGCCAGCGCAGGGTGCATGACGATGCCGGGCGGGAAGTCCCCATGGCCAGGCTGTGCCCCCGCGACCAGCTGCGGGCGATCCTGCGCTATTCCGCGATACCCGGCACCTCTCGTCATCACTGGGGTACCGACCTGGATGTCTACGACGCGGCGGCGCTGCCTGCCGGCTACCGGTTGCAGCTATCCCCGCAGGAGGTGGCCCCCGGCGGCATGTTCGATCCCCTGCACCAGTGGCTGGACCAGCGTATGGAGCGGGGGGAATCCCACGGCTTTTATCGCCCCTACGCCCGGGACAGGGGCGGAGTCGCACCGGAGCGCTGGCACCTGAGTTACGCACCCCTGGCCGCCGCCTGCGGGCAGCGCTTGAACGTGGCGATGTTGCTGGCCTGCTGGCGGGAGGAGTGCCGGGAAGAGGAAGAGCCGCTGCTGCTGGCCGATGAAATCAGGGCGGAACTGGCGCAGATCATGGCCGATTATGTGGTCGTCCCGCCAGGCTGGTGTCCGGCCCCGCAATAACTGCGGCAGGGCCGGTCGGAAAGGCGGCGATCATGCCGGGGTGTCCCGGCAAACACGCTGCCCGGGTTCAGCTTTTGGCTTTCTGGTGCAGGTGCCCGTAGTGGTTCTGGTAGTCCAGTTCGGCAGCGGCAATGACTTTCAGTGCCTCGTCGCGACCGTAGACGAAATCAACCTTGACGTTGCTTTCCTTGCCCGGAATCATCTTGTAGGTCGAGAAATAGTGCTGCAGGCGCTCGGTCTTGATCGCCGGCAGGTCGGCGATATCGTGCACGTCTCCCCAGATATTGTCTCCCGCCAGTACCGCCACGATCTTGTCGTCGGCCTCGCCACCGTCAATCATCTGGATGCCACCCACGACGCGGGCCTTGAGAATGATGTCGGCGCGGGTGATATGGCGCTCGGAGAACACGCAGATGTCCAGCGGGTCGCCGTCGGCCTCTTCCGCGTGGGGGCAGCGCTTGGCCACTTCCTCGGCGCAGTAGGTGCGGGGGATGAAGCCGTACAGGGCGGGGGGGCTGGAAGTGGTCCGCTGGGGGCGGTCGACCATCAGGAAGCCCGAACTCTTGTCCAGTTCGTACTTGACCACGTCATCCGGCGTCATTTCGACGTAGACCTGGACGACATCCTCTTTGGCGCCGTCCGCGCGGGCGTGCAGGCCGTGCCAGGGATGACGGCGCCAGCGGTTGAAATTGCTGTTGTTGTACATGGGTGTGCCTTCGCTCTGCGTGACTATGGAGGCGCGCATTGTACAGGCTGTGATCGCTGAAATCTTGCCCGAATCTGGCAAATATTGCCGTTGAGGGAACCGCCGCGGTGTCGCCCGTGGCGGTTCCAGGCAGGCCCTAGCGGCTGACCTTGAAGCGTTTTGCCAGTTTCCTTGGCACCGGGGTATTTTTCAGCGTTACGTAGACGGGCATGCCGTTGCGATACTGCGGGTAGGCCTCCCCGGCGATCAGGGGCGCCAGGTAATCGCGGGCCTCCGGGGTGATGCCAAAACCGTCGCGGCTGATGTAGTGGCGCGGCATTTTCTTCTCCCGATTGGCCACGTCTTCCAGCTTCGCCTCGCCGATAGACCAGCTGTAGCGCTTGCCCTTGCCGCGAACGATGCTGGGCATCACGGCGTTGTCCCCGCGCAGGGCGAATTCCACCGCCGCCTCGCCCAGGGCGTAGGCCTGCTCGACATCGGTGGCAGAGGCGATGTGCCGGGCGGAACGCTGCAGGTAATCCGCCACTGCCCAGTGGTACTTGTAGCCCAGCGCGTCCTTTACCATCCCCGCCAGGTAGGGCGCGAGGCCACCCAGCTGGCTGTGGCCGAACGCATCCTTCAAACCCGACTCGGCCAGGAAGCGCCCGTCCTTGTACTGGGCGCCCTCGGAGGCCACGATCACGCAGTAACCGCAACGCTTTACCGTGCGCTTGACCCGGGCGAGGAATTTGTCCTGGTCGAAGGCGATCTCCGGGAACAGGATGATGTGCGGCGCATCTCCCTCGTTCTGGGCGGCCAGCCCGGCCGCGGCGGCGATCCAGCCCGCGTGGCGGCCCATGACCTCGAGAATAAACACCTTGGTGGAGGTTTCGCACATGGAGGCGACGTCCAGTGCTGCCTCCCGGGTTGAAATGGCCACATACTTCGCCACCGAGCCGAAACCGGGGCAGTTGTCGGTCAGGGGCAGGTCGTTGTCGATGGTCTTGGGTACGTGGATGGCCTGCAGCGGGTAACCCAGGGTGGCGCTGAGCTGGGACACCTTCAGGCAGGTGTCGGCCGAATCGCCACCACCGTTATAGAAGAAGTAGCCGATATTGTGGGCCCTGAACACGTCGATGAGGCGCTCATATTCCGCCCGGTTTTCCTCCAGGCTCTTGAGTTTGTGCCGGCAGGAGCCGAAGGCCCCCGCGGGCGTGGTCAACAGGCCGCGAATCGCCGCCTTGCTCTCCTTGCCGGTATCGATCAGGTCTTCCTGCAGTGCGCCGATAATGCCGTTGCGACCGGCGTAGACCTTGCCGATCCGGTCGCGGTGCTTGCGGGCGGTTTCGATGACGCCGCAGGCGGATGCGTTGATGACTGCGGTGACGCCCCCGGACTGGGCGTAAAAGGCATTTTTCCTGGACATTGGAGCTGACTCCTCGGTGATGGGCCAAATCCATGGCCCCTGGCTGGCCACAAAACTGGCCACGTGTGTTTCAGGCAGGCGCCATCATACGAAACTTGGCGCCTTTTGTGGACCTTGGCGGGCGTTTTCTGCGTGCCGATACCTGTGGCGCCTGCGGGTCGCGTGCTACCATTGCCCGCTTTGTTTGAGGAGATCTGGTTGAAAGGGCACATTCATATTCTCGGGATCTGTGGCACCTTCATGGGCGGTATCGCCCTGCTGGCCAGGGCGATGGGTTACCGCGTAACGGGTTCCGATACCGCCGTCTATCCCCCCATGAGCACCCAGCTGCGCGAGGCGGGTATCGACCTGATGGAGGGCTATCTGCCCGAGCACCTGCACGATCGCCCGGACTGCGTCGTTGTCGGCAACGCCATGACCCGCGGCAACCCCGCCGTGGAGTACATGCTCAACAACGGCCTGGCTTATACCTCCGGCCCCCAGTGGCTGGCCGAGAACCTGCTTCGGGACAAATGGGTGCTGGCGGTCGCGGGCACCCATGGCAAGACCACCACCAGCAGCCTGCTGGCCTGGATACTGGAATATGCCGGCATGGCGCCGGGTTTCCTGATCGGCGGCGTACCGGCGAACTTCGGCCTGTCCGCACGCCCGGGTGACTCCGACTTTTTTGTGGTGGAGGCCGATGAGTACGATACCGCCTTCTTCGACAAGCGCTCCAAGTTCATTCACTACCGGCCCCGCACCCTGGCGATCAACAACCTCGAGTTCGACCACGCCGACATTTTCGACGATCTGCGGGCGATCCAGCGCCAGTTTCACCACCTGGTGCGCTGCGTGCCGGGTGACGGCCTTATCGTAAAGCCCCACTCGTCAGCGGCGCTCGAGGAGACCCTGGCCATGGGTTGCTGGACGCCGCTGGCCTCCTTCGGCGTCGGCGTGGACTCCGGTGCTGACTGGCGCGCCGAGCTGCTGGCCGCGGACGGCACCGCTTTTCGCCTTTACATGGGTGACGAGCCGCCGCTGGAAATCAGCTGGTCCCAGTGCGGGCTGCACAATGTGGAGAACGCACTGGCGGCGATGTCCGCCGCTCGCCATGTGGGAGTGGCGCCCGTCGTTGCGGCGGCCGCGCTGGCGGAATTTGGCGGCGTAAAGCGGCGCCTGGAGCTGCTGGGACGGGTGCGCGATGTCGCCGTATACGACGACTTTGCCCATCACCCCACCGCCATCGCCACTACCTTGCAGGGCCTGCGCGCCCGGGCCGGTAGCGGGCGACTGATCGCCCTGGTTGAACCGCGATCAAATACCATGCGTATGGGAGAACATCGCAGTCAGCTGGCCGGGTCGACCGTCGACGCGGACCTGGTGTACTGGTTCCAGCCCCCGGGAATGAACTGGTCGCTGGAAAGCGTGGTCAAAGACAGCCCGGTGCCGGCGCAACTGCTGCGGGATATCGATGAGCTGGTGCAACGGGTGGCGACCGAGGCGAGGCCCGGTGATCAGATAGTGGTTATGAGCAACGGCAGTTTTGGTGGTATTCACCAGAAGCTGCTGGACCAACTGGATAAAGAAGGCGAATAACCATGAATGACCTCCTGCTGTCCGCCTATGACCGACTGGTCCTGGGCCGCCCCTGGCTCGTGCTGGCGCTGGTGGCGCTGCTGGTGGGCGGGTTTGCCACCCAGTTGGACAAGATCAAGCTCGACGCATCGGCGGATTCCCTGATGTTGCAGGGCGACCCCTCCCTGGAGTTCTATCGCCAGATCAGTGCCGAGTACAGCTCGGAGGAGTTCCTGCTGATCACCTGGCAGCCCCGGGCGCCGCTGCTTTCCGATGAGTCACTCCAGCCCCTGCGCCGCATGGCGAACGAGCTGCGTGAACTCGAGGGAGTCTCCTCGGTGGTGACCGTCTGGGATGTGCCGCTGCTGGAGAGCCCGCCGGTAACCCTGTCTGATATCAGCTCGCCGGAGCCATTGCCCAGCCTGGAAAACCCGGGCATCGACCGGGACCTCGTGCTGAAGGAGTTGACCACCAGCCCGATCTACGCCGACCTGCTGGCCAGCCGGGACGGCGAGCTGACCGCGGTCCAGATCAACCTGAAGCGGGACGAGTTCTACTACGACCTGCTGGCCACCCGGGACGCCCTGCGCATCAAGCGCAGCCGCGAGGGCCTGACCCCCGACGAGCAGAAGGAGCTCGCAGAGGTCGAGGCGGCGTTCAAGGCGCACACCGCGGTGGCGCTGGATGCACAGAGCCGCATGGTAGAGAAGGTGCGGGAGATCGCCGCGCGCTACAAACCCTATGCCGACCTGTTCGTGGGCGGGGTGCCGATGATCGCCGCGGACATGGTCAGTTTCATCGCCCGGGACCTGGTGGTGTTCGGCACCGCGATACTGGGGGTGATGCTGCTGGTGCTGGCACTCATATTCCGGCGGGTGCGCTGGGTGGTGATCCCCCTGGTGACCTGCAGTGCCACGGTTGTCATCATGCTCGGAATACTGGGCGCGCTGGACTGGCGCATGACGGTGATTTCCTCCAATTTCGTGGCGGTCCTGCTGATCATCACCCTGTCCATCGCCATTCACCTGATTGTCCGCTACCGGGAGATCCACGCCCTGGAGCCCGACGGCGACCTGCACGAACGGGTGTTGCGCACTGTCCAGCTGATGGCCATTCCCTGTATCTATACCGGTATCACCACTATCGTCGCTTTCGTCTCGCTGGTGGTATCGGGTATCCAGCCGGTGATCGATTTTGGCTGGATGATGACCGCCGGCATCGCCCTGGCGCTGGTGCTCAACTTTATCCTGGTGCCCTGTATGATGCTGGTCTGGCCGGCGGGCAGGCCGCACCGGCACGCGGGTACTGACGCCCCGCTCACCGCGCTGTTTGGGCGCTTCGTGGACGGTCACGGCCGGTCTATCCTGCTGGTGAGTGGCGTGCTCGTCGCCCTGACGGTAGTCGGTATCAGCCGTTTGCAGGTGGAGAACCGTTTCATCGACTATTTCCACAAGTCCACGGAAATCTACCAGGGTATGGAGCTGCTGGACTCCCAGCTGGGGGGCACGATCCCGCTGGATATCATTCTGGCGCCACTCAATATGGATGAGCCGCTGCCCGGGTTGGAGCCGGCTGCCGGGGATGAGGCCCCGCCGGTGGCGGCGGACGACCCCTTCGCCGAGGACGTCGAGGACTTCGGCGCCGCCCCCGACACGGCGGCGGACGAGTGGGACGATGAGTTCGACAGTGACGGCGACGATTTCGCCGGCAGCGGCGAGTCCTTCCAGCCGAGCTACTGGTTCAGCCTGGGGGGCATGCGCGAAATTGATGCCGTCCACAACTACGTGGACGCACTGCCGGAAACCGGCAAGGTACTTTCCCTGTCCACGGTGTTTTCAGTGGTCAAGAACCTGCTGGGTGACGATATAGGCAGTGTCGAGCTGGCCATCGTGCAGAAGAGCCTGCCGCCGGATGTCAGCGCACTGATGGTCGACCCCTACTTTTCCCGGGAGCGCGAGCAGGCTCGGGTGACCGTCCGGGTCAAGGAAACGAGCAAGGACCTGCGTCGCGACCAGTTCCTGACGCAGCTGCGCGCCGACCTCACCGACGAACTCGGTATCGCCCCGGACAGGATCCAGTTCACCGGTATGCTGGTGCTGTACAACAATGTTTTGCAGAGCCTGTTCCGCTCCCAGATATTGACCATCGGCGCGGTATTCGCGGCTATCCTGCTGATGTTCCTGGCCCTGTTCCGCTCCCTGTCCCTGTCCCTGATCGCGCTGGCCCCCAACATGCTGGCTGCCGGGATGGTGCTGGGCATCATGGGCCTGCTGGGCATACCGCTGGATATCATGACCATCACCATCGCCGCCATCGTGGTCGGTATCGGCGTGGATGACTGTATCCACTACGTGCACCGGTTTATCAGGGAATTCGAGGTGGACAGGGACTACCGCGAGACCATGTTCCGCTGCCATAACAGCATTGGTCGCGCCATGTACTACACCACGGTGACGGTGGTGATCGGCTTTTCCATGCTGACCCTGTCCAGCTTTACCCCCAGCATCTACTTTGGCCTGCTCACGGTGCTGGCGATGGTGGCCGCGGTGCTCGGTGCGCTGCTGCTGTTGCCGCTGTTGATCGTGCTGGTCAAACCGCTGGGACCGGAGGGGAGGGGGGCTGATGCAGTGTCGTGAGGCTTGTGGCGCCTGCTGTATCGCGCCATCGATCAGCAAACCCTACCACGGCATGCCCCGGGGCAAGGCGGCGGGTGAGCGCTGCATTCACCTCGATGCCAAGCTGCGTTGCGAGTTGTTTGACGATCCGCGCAGACCGCGCTTTTGTGCCACCTTTGCCGCGGAGCCCGCCGTGTGTGGGGACAACCGGCAGCAGGCACTCGAGATCCTCGCCGAACTCGAGGTCCTCACCCTGCCACCGGCGGCCGGCGGAGGGTGTGTCCCGTGACGGAACTGCCGCTGTTCCCGCTGTCGGGAGTGCTGATGCCTTACGGGCGGATGCCCCTGCAGATATTCGAGCCCCGTTACCTGGACCTGGTGCGCGACTGCATGAAGACCGACAGCGCGTTCGGGGTGGTGTGGATCCGGCGTGGTGCCGAGGTCGCGCAGCGCGGCAGCGCCTCACCCCAACTGGGGGATTATGGCACCACGGCGCGCATCGTCGACTGGGACCAGCTTCCCAATGGCCTGCTGGGCCTGACCATCCAGGGCGGCCAGCGATTCGACCTGGGCGAAACCGGGGTGCGGGCCAATGGCCTGGTGGTGGGACAGGTGGCATTGCGGCCGCCGCTGGAGCCCGTCGCCATGGCGCCGCGTTGGCAGTCCCTGCTGGACATCCTGCACAGCCTGGAGACGCACCCCCATGTCCAGCGCATGGCCCTGCAGCTGGATTACGCTGACGCCTGGCAGGTGGCCTGCACCCTGATCCAGTTGCTGCCGCTGGAGGAGGCCCTCAAGTACGACTTGTTGGGGATCGAGAGTATCGAGTTATTGATGGCGGAGCTGGATACGATCCTCAACCGGATCAGCGGCGAGGACTAGCCGTTTAATGCGATAACCGGTACCGCTGTCACTGGGCCAGTTGCGGGTCCTTCACGAACAACATATCCATCACGATTTCCGGATTCCAGCCCTTCAGGGCCCGCTCGCTGTGTTTGCGAATCTCATCCAGTTCGGCAATGGAGGTGATCGCGAAGCTGTCACCCACTACTATATGGATCAGAACATAGGTATTGCGGCCGCGCTTGGTCACCCTCAGCTCGACATGGTCGTAATCCACCGTGCCCAGGCTATCCAGCAGGCGCTGCTCGATCTCGTCGACCAGCGGCTCCGAGGGCGCCATCCAGACGATTTCCTTGAGGCTGTCGCGCAGAATACCCAGCGGTACGGGCAGGGCCAGCGTCACGATAGTAATCAGCAGTATGGGGTCCACGAGCGGTGCGTACTGGGGCCAGGGTGATTGCTCCAGCCACCAGGCGCCGACGAAACCGAAAAAGACCGCGCAGCTGAGCAGCCCGTCCACCAGCCAGGTCCTGGACTCCACTGCCACCAGGCCCGACCGGCTCTGCCTGCCGGTGCGCGACATGAACCAGGCCACGGCGAAACAGCCGAGCGTCGACGCAGCCCCGTAGATGACGGCGAGGCCGTATTCCGCCGGGTTGCCGCCTGCCATCAGCCGCCGGGTGGCCTCAACCGCGGCGTAAACGCAGGCGACCAGGATCAGCAGGGCCTTGAAGAGATTGAGTGTGGGTTCCATCGCGGTGTAGCCGAAATGAAAACGTTCATCATCCGGGCGCTCGGCCAGTTTCGCCACCTTGAGGGTCAGCAGGGTCATGCAAAATGCAATCAGCGAATAGATACCGTCGAACAGGATGGCGTCCGAATTGGTGAGCAGGGCAAAGCCCAGCGCCAGCGCAACAAAGCCGATGACGCCGTACAGGCCGAAGCGCAGCGCTCGCTGCTCGTAGTGGGCACTCGATGTTTTGGGCAAGTCAGTTCTCCTTTCACCGGTGCGACTGCGCGGGGTCCCTGCGCGTCAGGCAGGTCGCGGGTAAATCGGCCTAGCCCAGGCTGGGCAGCCAGCCGCCGCACTCTTTCCAGCGATTGACGATCTCACAGAACAGTTCGGCGGTGCGCTCGGCGTCGTAGGCCGCCGAGTGCGCCTCGCTGTTATCAAACGAAATCCCCGCCTCGGCGCAGGCCTTGGCCAGTACCGTCTGGCCATAGGCGAGGCCGGACAGGGTGGCGGTGTCGAAAAAGGAGAAGGGGTGGAACGGGTTGCGCTTGATGCCGCAGCGTTCAACCGCCGCGTTGATGAATCCGGCGTCGAAATGGGCGTTGTGCCCCACCAGGATGGCCCGGGTGCAATTCTGGTCCCGGATCTCCTTGCGCAGGACCTTGAACAACTCGTCCAGCGCCTCCGCCTCCGGTACCGCCTGCCGGAACGGGTGATAGGGATCGATCCCGGTGAAATCCAGCGCCGACTGTTCGATATTGGCGCCCTCGAAGGGCTGCACGTGAAAGTCGTAGGTACGGTGCACCGCCAGCAGGCCGTCCTCGTCCATGCGCACCGTGGAAGCGGCAATTTCCAGGATGGCGTCAGTGCCGGCGATGAAGCCGCCGGTTTCCACGTCGACAACCACCGGCAGGAAACCGCGGAAACGGTCGCAGATGCGATGCTCCTGGGATTCTCTCAAAAGGTCATTCGCCCCTGTCGGAGACACGCCAGGAAACAGTTTCCCCGGCGCGCAGGGGTGTCAGGAAATCGCGCCCCAGTGGCAGTTGCTCGGCTACGCGCCACTCCTCCCTGCGCAGGGTGATAGTGTCGCTGTTGCGGGGCAGGCGGTAGAAGTCGGCACCGAAGTGGGAGGCGAAATTCTCCAGGGCGTCCAGGGCGCCCAGTTGCGCGAACACCTCGGCGTAGAATTCGATGGCGGCATGGGCGCTGTAGACGCCGGCGCAGCCGCAGCGGGTCTCCTTGTTGCCGGTGCTGTGCGGCGCCGAGTCGGTCCCCAGGAAGAAGCGCGGGTTGCCGGAGATAGCCGCCTGCAGCAGGGCCTGTTGGTGGGTGTTGCGCTTGAGGATCGGCAGGCAGTAGTAGTGGGGCCGGATGCCGCCCACCAGCATATCGTTGCGGTTGAACAGCAGGTGGTGCGCCGTGATGGTGGCTGCCACCATGGGGCCGGCCCCCTCGATGAATTCGACCGCGTCCCGGGTGGTGATGTGCTCCAGCACGACGCGCAGGCGGGGAAAGCGCCGGGTAATGGGCACCAGGTGGCGATCGATGAAGACTTTTTCCCGGTCGAATATGTCGATCTCGTGATCGGTGACCTCACCGTGCACCAGCAGTGGCAGGTCCACTTCCTCCATCGCGGCGAGGGTGTCGTAAAGCCCCTCCAGCTGCGCCACGCCCGCCGCCGAGTTGGTCGTGGCGCCGGCCGGGTAGAGCTTGACGGCGTGGACAAAGTCCGAGGCGGCAGCCAGCCGTATCTCGGCGGGGTCGGTCTGGTCCGTGAGGTAGAGCGTCATCAGCGGTTCGAAGCGCCGCGGCAGGGGCGCCATCGCCGCCAGGATGCGATCCCGGTAGAGGCCTGCCTCGGCCACGGTGGTAGCCGGCGGGCTGAGGTTGGGCATGACAATGACCCGGCCGAAATAGCGGGCCAGGTCGGCGCAGGTATGTTCCAGCGCGGCGCCGTCGCGCAGGTGCGCGTGCCAGTCGTCCGGGCGGGTAATGGTCAGTTCAGTCACGTGGGATGGCAGGATCTGTTGCTCACTGGGTTGAGGGTGCATGCTACCGTAAAAGCCGCCGCAGCGGGAACTAGATTGGCCCGGCCCCGGGCAGTCGCAGCTGTAACCCGGCGCGGTCGGCTGGGAATTGGCGCCGCCCGGGAGTAGAATGGCCGGCTTTTCCGTACAGCCCCTTGGAGTGTGACATGTCAGATGTGAACAAAGTCGTCCTGGCCTATTCGGGCGGACTCGATACCTCGGTCATCGTGCGCTGGTTGCAGGACAACTACCAGTGCGAGGTGGTGACCTTTACCGCCGATATAGGCCAGGGCGAGGAAGTGGAGCCCGCGCGCGCCAAGGCGAAGACCCTGGGGGTCAAGGAGATCTACATAGACGACCTGCGCGAGGAATTCGTCCGTGATTTCGTCTTCCCGATGTTCCGGGCCAATACCATCTATGAGGGCGAATACCTGCTGGGCACCTCCATTGCGCGCCCCCTCATCGCCAAGCGCCTGATCGAGATCGCCAATGAGACCGGCGCCGACGCCATTTCCCACGGCGCCACCGGCAAGGGCAACGACCAGGTGCGCTTCGAACTGGGCGCCTACGCCCTGAAGCCGGGCATCAAGGTGATCGCCCCCTGGCGCGAGTGGGACATGACCTCCCGGGAAAGCCTTATGGCCTACTGCAAGAGCCGCGATATCCCCGTGGACTTTTCCAGCGCGAAGAAAAAATCCCCTTATTCCATG
>JAZBNW010000327.1:0-3616 GCA_036350855.1 Halieaceae bacterium | reverse complement strand
TGACGGACGCAGCGGCGGTCGGAAAGCTGGTGCCCAGGTGTTTCCGCACCCGCTCGATGGTGAAGCGCGGCATCATCGGGAGCATTTCGAACAGCTGTATCCCTGAACGGTCGAGGGTGCTACAGAATATTCCGACTACATGGTTTGCACATTTGGCATTTGGGGAGAGCCCTAATTCCTACGCACAGTGTAGGATGGCTTTCTAATCAGCTACCTGGCAGCTTGTACGGAGAAAATAATGAGAAAAGCATCCCTGGCCGCGATCGGCACAATGATATTTGCTTTCGCCTTTGCGAGTTTTGTCAGTGCATCCCCCGACTATCAGCAGTGGCTGGATGAAGCCTATCCTGCCGATGGCCCGGGGGCCGCGGTGATTGTTGTACGAGATAACGAAGTCCTGTTTCGCAGTGCCGCCGGCATGGCCGATATGGAACTCGGTGTTCCACTGACCCCGGCTAACGTGTTTCGCATCGGCTCTATCACCAAGCAATTTACCGCTGCAGGCATCCTGCTGCTCGAGGAGCAGGGCAAGCTCAGTGTCAGTGACAATATCAACAAGTACCTGCCTGACTATCCTACGCAGGGCCATACGATAAAGATCGAAAACCTGCTTTCGCATACCTCCGGAATTTTCAATTACACCGATATCCCGGGTTACTTTGATGGCGCCGCAATCCGCAAGGATGTCACCACCGAAGAACTGATCGCAGTGTTTGCAAACCTGCCGATGAATTTCGCACCCGGTGAGGCTTACAGCTATTCAAACTCGGGCTATGTGCTGCTTGGCGCCATCATTGAAAAAGTTTCCGGGCAAACGTATGCGGAGTTCATGCAGACAGCCATTTTTGACAAGCTGGGTCTGAAACACAGCTATCACGGCGGTCCGCAGATCATTTTGAATCGTGCCCACGGCTACCAGGGTGAAGCCGGCGACTACAGCAACGCCGCTTACCTGAGCATGACCCAGCCACACGGCGCGGGTGCATTGCTCTCCACGGTTGATGATCTCGCCCAATGGTCGAATGCCCTGTTTGGCGGAGAGCTTCTTTCAAAGGAGTCACTGAAGAAAATGACCACCGATTTTGAGCTGAACAACGGTGAGCATGCCGGCTATGGCTTCGGCCTGGGCGTTCGCGAGCGCTTCGGTGAACGCGAAATCGCCCATAACGGCGGCATACACGGATTTTCGACCAGTGGTATCTGGCTGCCGAAACAAAAAATCTACGCTGCCGTGCTTTCAAACCATGCTGATAGCGGGTCGCCGGATTTTCTGGCTGCACGCATGGCATTCGATGCAGCGGGTGCTGATTATCCGAAGCTGGTCGCGATTGAAATTGATGCTGACAAGCTTCCCCAATACCTGGGCGTTTACCGGATCAATGAGAACGAGACGCGCAATGTCATGTTGGAGGATGGCCGTTTGTACACCCAGCGTACGGGTGGCGGGCGCCTGGAAATTGTTGCCCATGCAGAGGATGCATTCTTCTATCCCGGTGGTTTTACCCACCTCGTATTCAGACGCGACCGCAGTGGTAACGTGACGGCGATGGATATGTACCAGGGTGGCGCCGATAAGGCCGAGCGAGCAGAACGTGTCAGTGATCTGCCCCAGGGTAAATGGGATGCCGTTGACGTTTCGGCGGAAGTTTACGATCTTTGGGCGGGTAACTATGCAATGGCGTCCGGAGCGACACTTGCGGTGCGCCGTGATGGCAGTCAATTGTTTGTTCAGTTAACGGGGCAACCGCCGTTCGAGGTGTTTCCGTTGTCGGTTACACGCTATTTTCTCAAGGACGTTGATGCCGAACTTGAGTTTACTGCGGGTGATGACGGTCGAGGCAAGACGGTTGTCATTTACCAGAACGGAACCGAGGAAGTCGCAAACCGGGTGGATTGAAGTCATTCGCGAATGCGCGTTTTACCCAGTTCTTCTGCTCAGTACAAGCAGCCGTCCCGGGATGGCTCTACCCACGTGGTGCTGGAGCCGTTGGATTTCATGGCCAGGCTGGCGGCGTTCGTTCCAGGACCCCGACTTAACTTGACCCGTTTTCATAGCGCAGGCGAAAGCGACCGCACGTCTTACGCATAGCGCAAATAGTAAGGGAGCGAAGCCGTCGCGCGTGTATTCGCCCCCAACTTCAAGCACCGGGCTCAAATCGTGTCGCGGCGCGGTCACACCTTCTCAATTCATCTTGTCGACCATGGCTGTCTTCTATTGCTGACCCCCTTGATCAGCTACCGGCTATCCAGTTCGCTCAGCATAACCTCGACCGCTTTTGCCAGTTGCACGTCAGCGCCTGCAACGACGCTGGCCGGGTTCTCATAGACCAGCACGTCGGGCCAGGTCGTATTGCGTTCCAGCCAGTTTCCATCCGTGCCCTTAACGCCGAGGCGCGGGGTGCCTGCGATGACGTCACCCGACTGCAGCATTTCCCATCCCGCATAGGTGCAGGTGCCGGTAACCGGTGTACCGACCAGCGTGCTGACGCCGAGGGTCCGCCAGGCATAGGCAAAGCAGTGACCATCCGAATAGGCCCCCTCGTTGGTCAGGGCGATGGAAGGCTTCACCCACTCGGTGATGGGTTCACCCTGGGCGGGTCGCCCATTTGGCACGTTGGTCATGTATTGGGTGCCGGAAAACAGTTGCACCAGCCAATCGACCAGGTCGCCCCCGTTATTGTCACGTACATCGATGACCACGGCTTCCTTTGCAAAGTCACGACCGAACACGTCGAGGTAAACCTGGCGATAGGAGTCATCGGACATTTCCGGAAGGTAAACGTAACCCAGCCGTCCGCCTGACAGTTTTTCAACCAGGGCATGGCGGCTGTCGACCCATTGCTCCTGCAGCCATTCGAGTTCTTCTGCGACAGTGACCGGACGCAGGATGACGTCATACTCACCCTTGCCGTCGACCAGGGTGAGCCGGGTGTGAATTCCGCTCTGGTTAGCCAGCAGGGCGTAATAATTGGTATTGCCGTCCAGTTTCTGGTCATTCACCGCGACGATCCGGTTACCCGCCGCCGCGCGATCACTCGCCTCGGCCAACGGTCCCTGCGGCAGGATCAGGGCAAGTCGAATCCCCGCATCGGTTATCGAGGCGGAGTCGGGAATCGCCCCGATAGCAGCGGTGATATCACCGGGTTGGCCCCGGTAGTGTCCGGCGGAGTGGGAAACATTGAGTTCGCCGACCAGTTCATCGACAAGCTCGGCGAAATCCCGGTTATTGCCAATACCGGGCAGTTTCGCCGCATAGGCGGCGTACATCTCATCCCAGCGCGCCTCCGCCAGTATGTCCGGCAGGTAAATCCGGTCCCGCGTGGTTTGCCAGACATGGTGCAGCATGGCGGCGCGTTCCGCATTGGCATCCAGGTCGCGCATCGCCGTCACCGGTACGGGTTCGGCGGCGGGTTCGGCGACAGGCTCATTGCCTTCCAACGTCACTTTCATCAAAGTGCCGTCCGCCAGGATGATGACTGCGCTATCGTCTTGCAACAATTCCAGGGTGGCTTTTTCGGCGCCGATGGCGGCGAGTTTGCTGGTTTTCTGTTCGCGAAAATCATGAGACCACAGGTCATAACCTTTTTCGAAGGCACTCAGGTAATACAGTACGGAT
>JAZBNW010000326.1:0-3171 GCA_036350855.1 Halieaceae bacterium | reverse complement strand
GCGCGCTGCGAAGCATATCTTCCATCTGGGTCACCTGGAACTCGGCTTCGGCGGTGATCACCACCGTGCGTTCATCGCGCTCAAAGGAGGCCTGGACGCCCTTGAAATCGAAACGATTGGCGACAATCCTGCCGGCCTGGTCCACCGCGTTGGTCAGCTGGTGCAGGTCAACTTCCGAAACAACATCAAATGATGGCATAGTGCATTTCTCCATTAGCGGCCAGGGGCTACATAGTAATGAGCTGCGGCAAGTTTACAATCCCGGGCGACGGGCAGACGCGGTGACACCGGTCGACTGGCACATACTCGGTGCCGGCGCCCTGGGCTGCCTGTTTGCCAGTGCGCTCGCGCAAGCCGGCTGCCCCGCCACCCTGCTGCTGCGCCCGGGTTGCAGGGAAACACGCACCGCGGTGACAGTGGAGCGAGAGGGCGTCATCAGTCGGCTTGAGCTGCCGGTTTCCACGGCCGCCGCAGACGGCCTTATCAGCCACCTGCTGGTGACCACCAAGGCCCAGGACGTACACGAGGCGGTGCTGTCCGTCGCCCACCGCCTGGACGCCTCCAGCCAGGTACTGCTGCTGGTCAACGGCCTGGGATTCGACGCCAGGCTGCGCGCTGAAGTCGCTGCGCCGCAGTACTTTTACGGCACCACCACCGAGGGTGCCTACCGGCTCGGCCCTCGCCATATCTGTCACGCGGGACGCGGCGTCACACGCATCGGCCAGGCCGGACGCGTCGCGGCCCCCGACTGGTTCAGCCAGTGGGCGCAGGCGGTGGATCCCAGTGTATGGGACCCGCAAATCGATGAGTCCCTGTGGCTCAAGCTCGCCATCAACTGCGCGATCAATCCCCTGTCCGCACTGCAGCGCTGCCGCAACGGCGAGCTTGCCTCGCCGCAGCTGGCGCCCCGGGTGAGGGCCCTGTGCGAGGAGATCATGCGGGTCAGCGCCGCGGCGGGCTTCGGCGGGGTTACGGCCGACCTGACCGGGCAGGTGATGGCGGTGATCCGCGCCACCGCCGGCAACCGCTCCTCGATGTTGCAGGACGTGCTGGCCGGGCGCCCCACCGAGATCGAGTACATCACGGGCCACCTGCTGCGCGTCGCGCGGCAACTCGGCGTGGCCGTGCCACACAACGAGGCTGTTTACCGGAGTATCCTGACCCTTGATAACTGACACCTTGCAATTTGCCCAGCTGCAGTGGCCCGCGACACTGTCGATCACCGCGGTTATCGCCCTGGTGGTCTGCGACCTGGTGGGCTACCGACCCGGCCGTTACCTGTTCAAACCCCTGGCCGCCCTGGCGTTTGTCTGGCTGGCGCTGGCCCTGGGCGCCCTCGAGTCCACCTATGGCGGCTGGCTGCTGGCGGGATTGCTGTGCTGCCTGCTCGGGGATCTGCTGCTCATGCCGGACAGCGAGCGCTGCTTCCTCGGCGGACTGGTCGCCTTCCTCTGCGGCCACCTGCTGTACGCCGTTGCCTTCTGGCAGTTGCCGCACAGCCTGGCGGGCGTGGCGGCCACCGCGATACCGGCCCTTGTCCTGCTGCGGTTTGTCGGGCGCTGGCTGCTGCCCCGGGTGCCGGCGCAAATGAAAATTCCCGTGACGCTGTACACCCTGGTCATCACCGGGATGCTGCTGTGCGCCGGCCTCACCGCGTCCCACCCCGCCGCAGCCCTGGTCATCACCGGCGCCTGGGGCTTCGCGGTGTCCGACCTGGCGGTAGCGCGCCGGCAGTTCGTCCAGCCCAGTCGCTGGAACGGGTTGTGGGGCACACCGCTGTACTTCTTCTCACAAATGCTGCTGGCCGCGTCGGTGGCCCTGGCCTGATGCCTGCCGGCGCGTCGTAGCGGTAATCAGGGATAGAGCGCCCGGGTGGTGGTGCGCACGATGTCACGCCACTGCTGCACCGACATGTCGGGAAACAACACCGCCTGCTGGTTGGCCTGGCGCCCCTGCCAGTTGCGGGTCACTGCCAATACGCACAACAGGTCGACGCAGCGCAGGTCCAGCTGCAGCTGCTCCGACGCCGGACCCTGTGGCTGCCGTCGCGCCGGGTCGGCGTAGAGCGTCGTGACCGGCGTGGCGCCCACCGGGCCGCTTACCCGCAGGGGACCGAGCCGCTCCCGCATGGCCTCGCTCACTTCGGCTACCAGCCAGCGGCCGGAAATTTCCGCAGGTAACTGTGCACCGGCGGCCAGGCGCACGACCGGCGCGTCGATATGGACTCGCATTTCTGCCGCGGGCAGCTGCAGTATGTACAAAAGGCCTGCCAAAGCCGCGCACCCGGCAATTCCCGCCGGCCAGCGCCAGGCGCGCGGCAGCGTCAATAGCCGGGCAGCGGCACTGGCGGGACCCGCCGCGGGCATTGTCGAGCGGCCCTCGCGCCCGAGGTCGGCGGGCACGGCGGGCGGTATATCGTCGGCCGACTCCGGCCGGAAGCAGGGCCGGGCTTCCTGCAACAGGCTGTTGGTGGCCGCCAGGGGAATTCCGCGGGAGACACGGCGCAGGATCTGGCGCACCACGCGGGTGCCGGAAGGCCGCTTTCCCGGCTCCTTTTCGAGCAGGGAGTTGACCAGCTTCAGCAGCTCCGGCGGCAGCTCGACATCGGCGGGCACCAGCTCTTCCAGCGGCCGGGGCGCAAGACTCAACAGGGCCCGGCTGTCGAGCCGACCCTCCTGCACGAAAGGCTGCACCCCGCCGAGCATCCGGTACAGCAGGCAGCCGAGGGCGAACAGGTCGGAGCGCTCGTCCAGAGGCTTGCCCAGGTATTGCTCCGGTGAGAGCGCAGACAGGCTTCCCCCGGACAGGTTTCCCGCGTCGGGGCGTCGGGCTATGCCGAAATCGGTCAGCTTGACCCGACCGCCGGCGCCGATCAGGACATTGGCCGCCTTCAGGTCACCGTGCACGATATGCTGCTGGCGGGCCGCCGCGAGCGCCCCGGCGATATCCGCCGCAATGGTGAGGACGCTGGCGAGGGACGGTCGCACCGCCCGCAGGAATTCCTCCAGGTCGCAACCGGGAACGTACTCCATGACCATGGCCAGATGTTCCCTAGACTCGATGACGTCGTGGATCTGCACCACCTTCGGGCTCTGGATGCTCGCCACCAGTTGCGCTTCCAGCAGCAGGCGTTTGCGTGCGCCCCGATCCGCCGGCAGCGGGTAGATTTTG
>JAZBNW010000325.1:0-10190 GCA_036350855.1 Halieaceae bacterium | reverse complement strand
GGCGGCAGATAGAGCGCTGGCTGGGTACCCGGGAGACCTCGGCCGTGCGGGAGTTACCGCAGTTGTTCACCCTTGGGCAGTGGCTGCTCGACAATCTGCCGCCACAGGCGCCGACGGGCATCGTTCACGGGGATTTCCACCTCGACAACACCCTGTGCAGCCCCGATAGACCGGAACTGCTGGCGGTGATCGATTGGGAGATGGCCACGATCGGCGACCCGCTGACCGATCTGGGCCTGTTTCTCATGTTTTGGGGGCCGCGCCCGGTCGAGCCCCCCGGCTTCTCACACGTGCAGGCGGTAAGCCGGCTCGAAGGGGTGGTCGGGCGGCGCCAGCTGGCGGCGCGCTGGGCCGGCGCAACCGGGATAGCTATCGACCATCTGGATTTTTACATGTGCTTCGCGTTCTGGCGGCTGGCGGCAATCGTCGAGGGTGCTTACGCTCTCTATGTCGGCGGTACTGTCGATACGCCCTATGCCAGGGGGCTGGAATACGATGTGCCGGCCCTGCTCGAAGAAGCGCGCCTGGCTGCGACGGGAGCGTGGTAATGCAAGCGACGATGATGCACACACCGATGACAGTGCAGCTGATCATGCAGCACGGCGCGCAGGTATTTCCCGGCAGTCGCATCGGCGTCTTCGATGGGGACAGTGTCCGTCACGTCAGCTATGAACAGGTGGCGGCCAATGCGGCCCGACTCGCCCGGGCACTGGGCTCACTGGGTATTCGCCCCGGAGACCGGGTCGGCACCTTCAGCTGGAACAACACGGCGCATATGGAGGCCTACCTGGCGATTCCCTCGATGGGCGCGATCATGCACACCATCAATATCCGCCTCGCCCCAGAGCAGGTCGCCTATGTCATCAATCATGCGGCGGACCGGGTCATCGTGCTCGATGCCAGCCTGCGGGACGTATTCGCCCAGGCCCTGCCGCTGCTCGAGACGGTCGAACATGTGCTGCTGGTGGGCGAGGCCGAGGATCTGCCTGGCGTCAACTGCCTCGACTACGATGAGCTGCTGGGCGCCCAGCCGGCCAGATTCGACTGGCCGCTGCTGGATGAGACCTCGGCCGCTGCAATCTGCTATACCAGCGGCACCACCGGCAATCCCAAGGGTGTGGTGTACAGTCACCGCACTACCTATGTGCATTCGCTGGCCTCCCGGGCGACGGACACTTTCGGCGTGTGCGAGCGCGACCGGATACTCCTGCTGCCCTCGATGTTTCACGCCAACGCATGGGGCCTGCCCTACAGCGGCTGGTTCAGTGGCAGCGACTTTGTGCTCCCCGGTCCCCATGTGCAACTGGACGGTCTGGTCAAAATGATCGCCAGCGAGCGACCCACGATTACCGCGATGGTACCCACGATCCTCGGCGACCTGTTGCGGGCGGGTGAGCAGTCCGGCCTCGATATGAGCAGCTTCCGAATGCTGGTGTGCGGCGGCTCCGCCGTCGCGCCGGCCATGATCGACGCCGCCCGTGAGCAGTGGGGTGTGCCGGTGTTACAGGGCTGGGGCATGACCGAGACCAGCCCCATGTGCGCACTCTCACACCCACCGCGGGACCCTGGACCCGGCGGGGAGACGCCCTGGCGCGCCAAGAGCGGCAGGCCCGTCCCGGGTGTGCAGGTTCGGGTGGTGGATGACAGCGGCCGGGAATTACCCTGCGATGGCGAGTCAGTCGGGGAGCTACAGCTGCGTGGCCCCTGGATCACCGGCGCCTACTACCGCGATCAAAGTCCCGAGTCATTCACGGCGGACGGGTGGCTGCGCACCGGCGATGTCGGCAATATTGACCCGCGCCATTTTGTCCAGCTGACCGATCGTACCAAGGACGTGATCAAGTCCGGTGGGGAGTGGATTTCCTCGGTAGACCTGGAAAACACCCTGCTGGCACATCCCTCCGTGGTGGAGGTGGCGGTTATCGCTACCCCCGATGAGCGCTGGCAGGAGCGACCCCTGGCCATCGTGGTGCGCAAGTCCGAATCGCTTACCGCGCAGGCTTTGCGCGAGTTTCTCCACGAGCGCGTAGCTAAATTCTGGATTCCCGAGTACTGGGCATTCACCGATGAACTGGCGAAAACCAGCGTCGGCAAGATCGACAAGCGGCGGCTGCGTGACGCCCGGGAAAGCGGTGAATTACAGATAGAGTATGTGAGGTGAGCATGACCGTCGGGACCAAGCCGAAAACGACATCCAGGGCCAAGGCCGGTGCAGTCGTGGAAAAATCCTCGAGCGGCGGGGCAAAGCGTATGACCCAGGCCGAGCGGACGGCCCTGTCTGACCAGCGTATGTTCGAAGCCGCTATCACCCTGATCAACGAACACGGCACGCAGAAGACGACGCTCAAGGAAATAGGTGAGCTGGCCGGTTACAGCCGCGGCCTTGCGAACTATCGCTTCGGCTCCAAGGACGGGTTCCTCGACCAGCTTTTCACCCGTTTCGACAAGCGCTGGAAGGCGCACCTCGATGCCTATGTGGCAAACCGCAGTGGCATCGAGGCGGTGACCGCAGCGGCGAACGCGCTGCGGGATTTTCTCAAGCTCGAGTCGGGTTATATCCGGGCGATGTACATACTGTGGTACGAGGCGCTGGGCCACAGGTCGGCGATCATCAGCCGGCTCTCCGATCACCATGACGTGTATCGCGAGGACGCCACCCGCTGGATTCAGCAGGGGATAAAGGACGGGGAGATAGACCCTGACATCAATCCGGAGCAATTTGCCGTGCAGTACTGCGCCTTCATTTTTGGCACGGTCTACCAGTGGCTGGTGAATGCGGATGCGCTCGACCTCGATGCCCTGTTTGAGAATTACGAGGAAAATACCACCCGGTTGTTACGTGCAAAGGAGACTGTTTGATGGCATTCATGGATAGGGAAGCAGGACGCAGAGTGTATTACGAGAACTACGGCGCGGGCAGCGACGCCGTGGTGCTGATACACGGCTGGGGTATGGGACTGCGCGCCTGGGATTACTCGCTGCAGGCACTGCTCGCAGCCGGCCACCGGGTCGTGGCCCTGGACCATCGCGGCTGCGGCGAGTCGGACAAGGACTTCGAAGATGTGAGTATCAGTGCCATCGCCTCGGACGTGGTGGCCCTGGTCGAGCACCTGGGCCTGGCGCGGGTGGTGCTCAACGGCTGGTCGCTGGGCGGGGCGGTCGCGGTAGAGGCCGCCAGCGCGCTGGCGCAGCGCTGCTGTGGCCTGGTGCTGACCTGCGGGGCGACCCCGGCCTATTTGCAAAAAAGTGATTTCCCTCACGGCGGGACCGATGCGGACCTGGCGGGCACGCTTGCAGCGATGGCGGCGGACCGGGTGAATTTCCTGGCTGCTCTCGCCCAGGGTGTTTGTGCCGTCGAGGTAAGCCAGCAGGTGCAGGACTGGTTGTGGCAGATGTTCATGCGCTCCTCCCCGCTGGCGGCGAGAACGCTCGCCGAACTGGGTCCCCTGGACCAGCGCGACATGCTGGGCGCCATCGGCGTTCCCGTACTGAGCTTCGTCGGTGCCAGGGATGCGGTAGTCGATCCCGCCATCTGCAGGTCAGTGACCAGCTACAACAGCGGTGCGCGTATCGTCGAATTCGAGGAGGCGGGGCACGCCCCTTTTATCGAGGAGCCCGAGCGCTATAACCGCGAGTTCGCAAGCTTCCTGAGCGAATGCTTTTGAACTGATGTCTGCAACCAACTGCGAGTAAACCAACCCGGGATATGACAGGAATGACTGACAACGTGAATTTTGGCCTCTGGTACGACTTCCGCAATCCCCGCCAGTGGCGCCAGCCCTTCGAGGCATTCTACGCCGAGCGCCTGGCGCAGATAAGCGACGCGGAAAATATGGGCTTCACCTCCTGCTGGCTCACGGAACACCATTTCTGCGATGACGGCTACACCCCGTCGCCGCTGGTGTTGGCCAGTGCCATCGGCGCTCGCACCAGGCATATGCAGCTGGGAACGAACCTGATGCTGCTGCCACTGCACGACCCGGTGCGGGTGGCCGAGGACGCCGCCACGCTGTCGCTGGTCACGGGAGGGCGTTTCGATCTCGGCGTGGGTATCGGTTACCGCCAGCTGGAATTCGACCAGTTCGGGCGCCAGCTGTCCCACCGCCCGAGCCTGGTGGAGGAGGGCATCGAGATTGTCCGGCGCTGCTGGTCAGGGGAGCCTGTCAACTTCCAGGGCAAGCGCTTTACCGTGGGCGACCTGTGCGTGACCCCGACACCGGAGCACCGCCCGCAGATTCTGCTCGGGGGAATGGCGGTGCCGGCGATCGAGCGGGCGGCCCGGGTGGCTGACGGCTTCCTGTGTACCGGCGGGCTGGGCCTGGATATCTACGCCGAGGCCGTACACAAGCAGGGCGGCAAGGCCGGCGATGGCAAGGTGGTGCTGGGTTGCTGGGGCATTATCGCCGAGGACCCCGAGGAGGAGGCGGCACGCATTGGCGAGCATGTGCTGTACCAGGCAAACGAATATATCCGGTGGGGCGCCTTCGGGCCGCCGGGGGAGACACCGCTGTTCGAGAATGCCGACGCCGCTATCACCAATGGCCTTTACCAGCTATGGGATGCGGACACCGCGGTGCGGGAGTTGAGCAAACTGATGCAGGACTATCCCGCTATCGCCGACATACATTTCTGGGCGCAGTTTCCCGGGGAGAGCGTGGAGTCCGGCAACCGTCGCCTGCGGTATATCGCGGAGAAGGTATTGCCGCGTCTGCGCTAGTGCTCTAACCAGCAGTTAATCAAGTGCGCACATCACCAGCATGCTGCGTGTGAACAGGCGGTGGGCGTCCTTCAGGTCGATATCAGCGTCGAAATACACCGCCGAGCGCAGGCCGATCATCACCGAGTAGGAGATTTCCGCCGCATCCTTGATATCGCCCATGACAACCGACGGCGCCATGCGGAAGATCTCTGCCAGGTAGGCCTTGCAGCGAACGTCGAAATCCGCCTTGGTCACCTGCAGGACAGGGTCATTTACCGCCGCCCCGAAACACTCGAGCATGAAACCGATCTCCTGCCGGGTGCTGGCTTCACCCTTGAACCAGAAGTCCGCCAGAGACTGTATCTGTTCGCGAGCAGGCTGATCCCGAAAGCTGTCGATGCGCGCCAGGAAGCGCTCTGACACGCGCTCGAAATACTGCTCGAGTATCGCCTCCTTGCCCTTGAAGTAGTACAGCAGGTGGCTGGCGGACATGTTTGCCCCCTCGGCGACATCCGCCAGGGTGGTTTTGACATAGCCCTTGGCCAGGATGCAGTCGTGCAGCGACTTGAAGATTTGCCGTCGCCGCTGGTCGCCGCGGGAATCCCGTTTTTCCGGCAGGGCGGCTACGGCGGCGCTGGGTGACTGACTTTTCTTCATGGCTTGTTACGGTTTCCGCCTCGGCAACGCAAACTATGCCACAAATGTCCGCTTGCACCGAATCATTATCTTGAATAATATTCAAATCATGTCTAGGATGCTCCACAAAACAATAAAGGAGTCTTGTCATGGGTGTTTCAGGCCTGCGCTTTGTGATTACAGGGTCAGCGGTCGGTATCGGAGCCGGCACGGCCCGGCTTGCCGCCAGCCGGGGCGCCCGGGTGGTGGTCTCCGATATGAATGACGCGCAGGGCGAGGCCCTCGTGAAGGAGATCCGTGCGGCGGGCGGTGAGGCTATCTACCGTCACTGCGACGTGACCGATGAGGTGCAGGTCGCCGCACTGATGAAAACGGCAGCCGAGGCCTTTGGCGGCATCGACATCCTGCACAACAACGCGGGTATCCACGAGAGCATGCTCAGTGGCGACCTGTCACTGGAGTCCATGAGCCGGGAGACTTTCGAGAAGGTGATGGGAGTGAACGTCACCGGGGTCTGGCTCTGCTCGAAATACGCACTGCCCTACCTGCGCGACAGCGAGCAGGCTTCGATCATCAATGCCGGTTCCACCAGTTCCCTGTCGGGCTATCCCCAGTGCCAGGCCTATGGCGCCAGCAAGGGCGCGGTCATGCAGCTGAGCAAGATGCTGGCGGTCGATCTCGCTCCCGACGGCATCAGGGTCAATTGTTACTGCCCTGGCTCGATTCATACCCAGATCGTCGACAAGTTCCTGGCCGCCGCGCCGGACCCGCAGGCCATGCTCAATACCATGACCATGACGCACCTCGTGCCGCGCATGGGCCAACCGGTGGACGTCGCGGAGCTGGTCTGTTTTCTCGCCAGCCCCGAGTCACAGTTCGTCAACGGGGCCGTGTGGACCATCGATGGCGGCTCCCTCGCCTGGCGCGGTACCCTCGATGTGCTGGGCATGGAGGTCGCACCATGAGCCTGACGCTGGAACAGAAACTGGCGATCCACGAGCTGTTGGGCCGCGCCGCCTACGCCTATGACGAGCGCGACATGACCCTGCTGGAAAACGGCTTTGCGCCTGCGGCTACCATGAGTATGCGCATTGCCGGTGGCGACCTGATCGGTCCCTTCGAGGGGCGCGATGCCATCATGCAACTGATGCGCAACTCGATGGCCGGACAAACCGATGTCCGCCGTCATGTCATTTCCAATATTTTCTTCGAGCAGGAGGGCGCACACCCCGTGGTCGTGTCCAACCTGACCCTGGTGGCCACCGAAAACGGCAAGGCGGCGCTGTTGGCAGCGGGTGTCTACCGCGACACCGTGGTCGAGGAAGCTGGCAGCTGGCGTATTCTCAAACGCCACGTCGAACTCGACTCGTCCTACTAGCCGCCATGAATATCGGCATGATCCCCGCCAAGTATGCCCGCCTCGATCCGTCGAGAGAGGCGCTGATCGATGTGCCCAATAACCGGCGCATGAGCTACGGCGAGCTGGATGAGCGGGTGCGGCGCCTGGCCAATGCGTTTGCGGACGGGCTGGACTTGCGCAAGGGCGACCGGGTGGCAGTGATCGCGAAAAACTGCATTGAATACATGGAAGTCTACTACGCCTGCGCACGCTGCGGCCTCATCACCCAGCCCATCAACTGGCGCCTGGGTCCCGCGGAGATGATCCGTATCCTGGCTGATGGCGAGCCGGCGGTGGTCGTCATGTCAGCGGAATACGCGGATCTGCAGGCGCCGTTGCAGGCGGCGTGTTCCGCCCGGCACTGGCTGGGTTTCGGCGCGGGCAGCGACGGCAGTTATGAGGCGCTGCTGTCCAGCGCCAGTGACGCGGAACCGGCTGCTTCCGCGGGGGTCGGTGGCGACGATCCCGTGCTGATTCTTTACACCGGCGGCACCACCGGTGAGTCCAAGGGGGCGCTGCACACCCATCGCTCGCTCTACATGGGCATGCTCAACCAGACTGTCGCGGAGCGTATCGTTCCGGGCGATGTCTATATGCTCACCGGCCAGATGTTTCACATCCCGGTCGGGCTGGCGATGAATTACCAGGCCCACGGCTGCCCGCTGGTGCTGATCAATTTCGAGGCGAGGCTGGCGCTGGAGGTCATCCAGCGCGAGCGCGTCTCCGCTTTCCTGGGCATCACCACCATGCTGAACTGGATGATGGCAGTGGAGGACTTCGAGCAGTTCGACCTCAGCAGCCTGCGCAACATCCAGTACGGTGGTGGACCGATGCCACACAAGGTGGTGGCGGCGGCGCTCGAGGCGTTTCCCTGCACCATCATCCAGGGTTATGGCCAGACCGAGGGTATGACCATGACATTCCTGTCGCAGGAAGACCATATTCGCGCACTGCAGGGTGATCACCCCGAACGGCTGGCATCCTGTGGCCGGGAGGGCTTTGTCACCGAGGTGAAACTGGTGGATCCCCAGGGCAACACGGTGCCGAAAGACAGCCTGACGCCCGGGGAAATCCTGGTGCGCTCCGAGGCCAATATGGTGGGCTACTGGCGCCGTCCGGACCTGACCGCCCAGACGCTGCGCGAGGGCTGGATGTGGACCGGTGACGTCGCGGTATGGGATGAGGACGGGTACATATTCATCGTCGATCGCGCCAAGGACATGATCATCTCCGGGGGCGAGAATATCTACAGCACCCAGGTAGAGGCGGCGATCCACCAGCACCCGGCTGTGCTGGAGTCCGCGGTGTTCGGCGTGCCCGACGAACAGTGGGGCGAGGCGGTGAAGGCCGTGGTGGTGCTCAAGCCCGGCACCACTGCCACCGAGCAGGACATCATCGCCACCGCGGCCAAACACCTTGCGTCCTACCAGAAGCCGCGCTCGGTGGACTTTGTCGACAGCCTGCCCAAGGCCCCCACCGGCAAGATACTGAAGCGGGCATTGCGCGCACCCTATTGGGAAAACAGGGAGAACAAGGTATGAGCGCATTGTTGAGCGACGAGCTGCTGGCGAACATCGGCCGCAGCAAACCTCCCCAGCGGGAGCTGGTCACGCGCCGGGACATCCGCAAGTACGCCGTGGCCACCGGCAACCGGCAGCGCAAATACCTGGATGGCGACCAGGCGCCCCCCATGTTCCATGTGCCCCTGTTCTGGGACATCGTCGAGCTGGACCAGCTGACCCCGGACGGTGTGTCGATCGATACGCTGCTGCCCAAATTTCCGCTGGAAAAGGCAATGGCCGGCGGTCTTGAAATCGAGTATCACCGGGACGTCTTCCCCGGTGACTGGCTCACCGCCACCCGCACCCTGACGGCGATCTATGAAAAACAGGGCCGCTCCGGCCCGCTTATTTTCTACGAGGTGATCATGAATATCGTGGACGACGACGGCCAGCTGGTGATCAGGGAGAAGACCACGAGGATTCTGCGGTGACCGCGGCGGGGGAGGGGACAAGGTTCGCTACCATCAGGCCCGGTCAGGAACTGCCCCAGCGTTCGTTCAAGCCTGACAACGTGCAGTCGATGCTCTACAACGCGGTATTGTGGAACGGACATCGAATTCACTTCGATGAACCCTACGCCAGGGAAGTCGAGGGTTATCCCGGCCTGGTGATTGCCGGGCCCCTGCTGGGCGATTGGCTCAACCAGTGTGTGGAGGAGTGGCTCGGCGATGACGGCCGGCTCGCGGCCATCGAGTACTCGAATCGCATTGCCACCTACATTGGCGAAACCCTGTACTCGGGCGGCGTGGTGACTGCCTGTCGACCCGACAGCGGCGAGGTGGACGTGGAGGTTTTTATCAAGAACGAAGCGGGTGACGTGGTCACCCCCGGCAAGGCGCTCGCGCGCTTTCATCGTTTCTGACGCCGTGAACCCGACCGGGGAGAATAAGTAGCGATGGCAAGCGCCAGCATCAGCGGCAAGGTCGCCATCGTCGGGGCGTTTGATACGCCGGTGGGTATCATACCCGGTAGTACGCCCCTCGAACTGTGTGTGCAGGCGGCCCTCGGCGCGCTGGCGGACGCGGGCCTGCGCAGGGAGCAGGTCGACGGGCTGGTGACCTGCAACGCCATGGCACAGCCGATGCTCTACCACGCCGAGGCCATGGCCGAGTACCTGCAGATTTTCCCGCGCTACTGCATGGCCGTCGGCGCGGGGGGCGGTACCACCTTTTCCATCATCCACCACGCGGCGTCGGCCATCGTGACCGGTATGGCGGATATCGTGCTGGTGGCCATGGCCGACAGCATGCGCAGCGGGCTGTCGCGTGAGCAGGCCATGCTGGCGCAGTCGTCCACCGGCCACCCGGAATTCGAACAACCCTTTGGTCCCACGGTGCCGGCTTACTATGCTCTGATTGCCCGGGCCCATATGGCGCAGTATGGCACCACGCCCGAGCAGCTGGCCCAGGTGGCCGTGTCCGGCAGGGCGCACGCCGCGCGCAACCCCGCGGCCCAGATGCGCGATCCGATCACGGTAGCCGACGTGCTCGGTTCACGCATGATTGCCGATCCGCTGCACCTGCTGGATTGCTCGCTGGTATCCGATGGTGGCTCCGCCATCGTGCTTACCTCGGCAGAGCTGGCCAGGGACCTGGCGCAAGCACCGGTGTATCTGCTGGGAGCAGGCGAGGGCCATACCCACGAACACATCAGCCAGGCACACAGCCTGACTACCTCCGCCGCCCGCGAAGCGGGTGAGCGGGCCTACGCCATGGCGGGCCTGGGGCCGGCGGACATGGACTTTGCCCAGCTCTACGACTGCTTCACGCCCACCGTGCTGCTTGAATTGGAGGACCTGGGTTTCTGTGCCAAGGGCGAGGGGGGTGCCTTCCTCGAATCCGGTGCGACCTTGCCGGGGGGCACACTGCCCGTGAACACCCACGGGGGGCTGTTG
>JAZBNW010000324.1:0-4629 GCA_036350855.1 Halieaceae bacterium | reverse complement strand
GCAGAGATGGTGGCAGCGTTTTCTGCCGCCCGCAAAGATCGCCTGGATCTCAGTGTGGGTATCGCGCTGGGCAGTGCTTCCCAGATTGCTCTTTTTGTCGCTCCGGTGCTGGTAATCGCCAGCTATTTTATCGGTCCGACCCCGATGGACCTGCAATTCTGGCCCGGCGCAGTGGTGATGATACTCATCGCCGCGTTGGTCGCAAATATTGTCACCAGTAATGGTCGCTCTGCCTGGTTCGTCGGGGTCCTGTTGCTCATGCTTTACCTGATATACGCGTTGACACTTTACTTGCTGCCGCCGGGTTCATCCTGACGGCGGCTTGCCCGCTGCATTGAGGTATTATTGAATTGTTACGTAAATACCTGCCGATCCTGACCTGGGGGGCGCAGTACTCGCGGCAAACCCTGGTCAATGACCTGGTAGTTGCGGGGATCGTCACCGTCATGCTTATTCCCCAGTCGCTGGCCTATGCCCTGTTGGCCGGGCTGCCGCCGGAAGTTGGGTTGTATGCCTCCATGTTGCCGCTGTTGATGTACGCGGTGTTCGGAACCTCCCGGGCGCTGGCGGTTGGGCCAGTGGCTGTGGCAAGCCTCATGACTGCTGCCGCTGTGGCACAGTTTGCAGACCAGGGTACACCCGAGTACCTCGGTGCGGCGGTGGCGCTGGCGATGGTTTCAGGATTGCTGCTGGTTGGCATGGGGCTGTTGCGGCTGGGCTTTCTCGCCAATTTTCTCAGCCATCCGGTCATCTCCGGCTTCATTACCGCCTCGGGTATCCAGATCGCGGCCGGTCAGTTCGGGCCTGTGCTGGGCATTGATGTGCACGGCGAAACCCTGACCGATCTGCTGGTTTCCATGTATCACAACCTCGGGCAGTTAAATACTTACACTGCGGCGATCGGTCTTGCGTCGCTGGGTTTTTTGTTCTGGGTGCGGCGCGGGCTCAAGCCCCTGTTGCTGCGAATCGGGCTCGCTGAGCGAGCTGGTGACATCCTGGCGAAAGTGGGTCCGATCGCCGCCATTGCATTGACCACGATTGCTGTCTGGAGTCTAGGGCTGGAAGCGCACGGCGTTCGAATCGTGGGCGAAGTCCCGCAGGGGCTTCCAGCGATCGCATTGCCGCCCGTGGACCTGTCACTTTGGGTGAAGATCCTGGTTCCCGCCCTGCTGATTTCCATCGTGGGCTATGTGGAGTCAATTTCGGTGGCGCTCACGCTTGCGGCGAAACGCCGCCAGAGAGTAGACCCGGACCAGGAACTGATTGCCCTGGGCATGTCCAACGTCGGCTCCGCGGTGTCCGGCGGCTTTCCGGTTACCGGCGGCTTCTCTCGCTCGGTAGTCAATTTTGACGCCGGGGCCGAAACTCCGGCTGCCGGTGCGTTCACTGCGGCAGGGATCGCGATAGCCACACTGTTCCTGACCCCGCTGCTGTACTTCCTGCCGAACGCGACCCTGGCTGCGACGATCATTGTCGCCGTGCTATCACTGGTGGACCTGGGTGCTATCAAGCATACCTGGCACTATTCCCGGACAGATGGTGCGTCCATGGTCGCCACCATCCTGATCACCCTGACGCACGGTATCGAGTTCGGGCTGATTGCAGGTGTTGGGCTGTCAGTATTCTTGCATCTGTACCGCACGTCCAAACCGCACGTGGCGATTGTGGGCCAGGTGCCGGGTACCGAGCATTTTCGCAATATCAGCCGGCACGAAGTGGTCACTGATCCACAGGTGTTGTCGCTGCGGGTGGACGAGAGCCTGTACTTCCCGAACGCCCGCTTCCTGGAGGAACGTGTCAATCAAGCTGTGGCTGAGAACCCTGGCGTTCGCCATGTGATTATCGTTTGCCCTGCGGTGAACACCATCGATGCCTCTGCACTGGAAAGTCTCGAGGCGATCAACTATCGACTCCAGGATGGCGGCATAAAACTTCATTTGTCTGAAGTGAAGGGCCCGGTTATGGACCAACTGAAGCGCTCGCATTTTCTTGAAGAACTTACGGGTGAAGTCCATCTTACCCAGTATGATGCCGTGGCGAGTATCAATCCCGTGCTGGCAAGCGGTGCCACTGACGCGCCCAGGGCATCCACCGGTTCCTCAGACACAGGCTGATTGGCATGCTGACGTTCCCCATGCATGACAGACTGGTTTTTAGGCTCAATGGCCGTCACAATCTTGCGTCAATCATCAGCTGCCTGTGTCTGGAGAATGAAACCCGAAACCAGGGTTGATGATGATCTTGCCCGGTTGTTAGTCACCGCCCGAAGCTCGCCAAAATACTGCGTGTGACTTTTTGTGTCGGCATTATAGGAAAAGCTATCATGAAATTCTCAGTCAGGTCTGTTGCACTGTTGCTCGGTATTTTGCTGCTGTCTGCTTGTGGTGCCCTGGAACGGCGGCAGGCGGTGCCCAGCCAGGACGTTGAGCTGGCCCAGATACCCGGCATACCCGATGCGCGTTTCTGGCCGATGATCGGCAACGAAGCACTGATTAAACTGGCCATTGAGTCGGTAGGATTGGAGCAGCTGGCTCGGGAGCAGGATGGCCTGGATGGGGAGTTGCCGCCCGCGGTATTTCTGGCCATTTCCGGTGGCGGCGATAATGGCGCTTTCGGAGCCGGCTTGTTGAACGGTTGGAGCGCCAGGGGAGATCGTCCGCAGTTCAAAGTGGTGACTGGGGTCAGTACCGGAGCACTGATCGCCCCATTCGCTTTTCTGGGTGCGGGCTACGATGATGAGTTGAGCCAGGTCTACACATCTATATCGCAGAAGGACATTTTCGAGAAGCGCAGTATCCTGTCTGCACTGACCCAGGATGGATTGGGCGATACAACACCGCTGTACAAACTGATCAGGAACTATGTGGATGAGACATTCCTGGCAGAGGTGGCTAATCAATACCACCGGGGACGGCTGCTGTTTATCGGGACGACGAACCTCGATGCGCAGCAACCGGTGATCTGGAATATGGGGGCGATAGCCGCGGCAAACACCGCTGAATCTGCTGAACTTTTCTACCGAATCATGCTTGCCTCCGCGTCAATTCCCGGCGCTTTTCCCCCGGTGATGATCGATGTGGAAGTGGGCGGCAGGCGCTACCAGGAAATGCATGTCGATGGTGGCGTCATGGCACAGGTATTTCTTTATCCTCCTGCCATTGCCGGGGCGCGTTCCGCGAGCAAGCTGCAGGAAAATCGCGAGCGGCGGGCGTATATCATTCGCAACGCGCGACTGGATGCCAACTGGTCCGACGTCAACAGGAGCACCGTTTCAATTACTGGTAAGGCGATAATCACTTTGCTGCAGTCTCAGGGTTTTGGGGATTTGTTTCGAATCTACCTGACTACTTTGGAAGACGGGGTGGAGTATAACCTGGCTTACATCGACTCGGATTTTGATGCCGTTCACCGTGAAGAGTTTGACCGCGAGTATATGCAGGCGTTGTATCGGTACGGCTTCGATCTTGCTGAGAAAGGCTATCACTGGCACAGGTATCCACCCGGTTACGAACCAGCCACTGAATAAGCCCTGCCCTGGTATCCTTCAGCAGGTTTAGTTGATCGGCGACCAGCTGTGACAGGAGGCGAAAAGGCCACTATTAATTGCGCCTGCTGGTGTGACCAGCCCATGCCATCTGTTGAGACCCGTCCAACTTGGTGTTCCCGCCTTGGATATCCATAATGTGGATTGACCGCACAGCAACCGAGATGAAGCGCAAATTCCTGCGCGCGCCCTCTTCGGGCGGGTCTCGGTCCTAATAATCTTTTGAGGAGTCAGAGGACAAGTTGTCCCGGTAGGCCGTCACGCCCACGTCACTAACGAGCGCAGCGGGTAGTGACGTGGGTCGCGCTAGATTAATCGCAGTATTTCCCGTCGCCTTTGAATTTGCCGTCCGCGAAGACTGTTTCCAGTGGAAACGGTACTGGTTGGGCCGAATTGCGCGGGTTCGCGGCAACCGATGCCACGATCTGGACACAATTTTTCTCTCCCAAGGCGGCCAGGAGCCATTGACGCACAGGGGCTGAGCGTCAAAACCACCCCCGAGTAAGGCTGAATTCTCTGTGACACCTGTATTCGGTGTTCGTATAGTGGGCTCACCTGTCGCCGCCACTGCGCTTAAAGTGGCAAGGAGGACCCCACCTTGCATTTGCAAACGGGGTAGGTGGAATCCAGTAGTTTTGGAATCTGCCGAAGGCGTCACTCAGGACCTTTTGTGACGCAACGGTCAGCGATGACCGGGTCCATCTTCGAACCATCGCGATACCGCTTCGTCCGGGTAGCGCACTTTCAAATCCCTCCCGCTGGTTACGGGGAGCTGTTCCATAACCGCTGTTGATGGCCGGGTACGTGTGGCCTCGCTTCGACAGTTTCTTCAACCCCGCAAAACGCCCTGGCGGTCAGTGCGTTCTGCTTTTCTTAAATAAGGAGGTAATTCCACCCCAGCCTCAGGCTGGATAACCGTTGGTTGGCACGGGCCAGTTTTCTTCCGAAAACACACCGTGTTGTCTATGGCCAGACATATTCAGGTCAACCGGGATTGGTGTCCCGTGATCGTACCGCTTGCCGGACCTGCGCAGCATTGTTGCCAGGTGATCAGAAACACTCACCGAAGGAAACAGCACTATGCG
>JAZBNW010000323.1:0-2053 GCA_036350855.1 Halieaceae bacterium | reverse complement strand
GGCGGGGGCGATTGTCTCCTCCATCGCCATCTTCATGTTGTTCCGTCCTGATTCCACAGCAGGCGTGTTTTATTACGGGGGATGGCTCTGCGGAGTCTACCTGGGGTTTACCCTGTTCAGCATTGCCCATATGGCCTGGGGCAGTGAGCTGGCAGTCAACTACAATGATCGATCGCGAATTTCAACCTACTACTCTGTTATGACTGTCGTGGGCAGTATCCTGTTCTGGGTGCTGCCACTGGCACTGGCGCCTTTCGTGGGAACGTCCGAAATCGGGCCGCCGGTTATCAATGGTATCGCCTGGGTCTTCGTTCTTATCATGCCGGTGGGCGCCTTCCTGGCGGTTTCGCTTGTTCCGCAGGGACGTAACCTCGGGCGCCAGAGACCGCTGCCCCTGGGCCAGACAATCAGCGAACTGCGTTTCAACAAGCCACTGTGGCGCTTTGTCACCGCGCAAGCGATCTGGGGGGTCGGGCAGGGCATGTACCTGTCAGTGATTTTTGTGTTCATGCGTGATTACCTGCAGCTGGGCGACAAATTCCCCATCCTGATGATCTGGTTCTTCGTGGTGCAATCCTTCAGCATGCCGGTCTGGGCGCGCCTGATGGTCAGATTTGGCAAACACCGAAGCTGGGCATTCTCCTGGGCGGTTTACTCCTTGATTCAGCCGGTAGTACTTCTCTTTGAACCCGGTGCCGCCGCCTTTGTCCCTGCAATGCTGTTGGTCACCGCGACTGCCTTTATCAACTCGGCCAGCTATATCGCACCGATGGCACTGCTGGGGGATATCGCCGATTACGGCACCCTGAAGACCGGCCGCAACAACACCGGTAACTACTTTGCCATCCAGACCCTGCTGCAGAAAGCCAATATGGGTATCGGCGCCGGCTTGGCCTTCCCTATCCTGGCCCTGTTCGGCTACCAGATGGGTGCGGATAATACGGGTGAAGCGGTATTCGGGCTTATTCTGGTGTTTATTGTCATTCCAGCGGTAACCAGTGTGGCCGCCGCTGTGATCCTCTGGAATTTTCCCATTGAGGCAAGGCGACATGGCATAATACGACGGCGTTTGGAACAACTGGCGTCTCGGTCGGCGAATAAGCACTATGAAAAACCAGAATTATCACAAGGGTAACGTACGCGAGGACCTGATTGAGGCCGCGGAGGCTGTATTGCAGGAGGAGGGCGTGGGCGCGGTGAGTGTTCGCCGGGTGGCGCGGGAAGTAGGTGTTGTTCCCTCTGCCGTGTATAACCATTTCGAGAATCGGGAAGCCTTGCTCGCCGCAGTAGCCGCCGATGGCTATCGCTACATGGAGCGCCTGGGCGACCGGATGGCCCGCAGCGCCGATCAGCCCAGAAAGATGATCCGGCAGCTGGCGCGGGAGTACCTGCGCTTCGCCGCTGAAAACCCCAATCTCTATCGCCTGATGTTCAGTGCCGACACAATAGCCTACCGCGTACACCCGGAGCTGGAGCAGGCCTCGGATGCCTCATTTGGTCGCTTGGTCGAATGGTGGTATGGCCCGGGCAGTTTCGACCCAAAAAAATCGGCTGTGGAGTACCCTTATGCGCTCTCCCTGTGGTCGCTAATGCACGGGGCGTCCCTGCAGATGATCGACGGCCATGTGTCGGTCAACATGCGGAGCAAAGCCGCGATTTACAAGCTGGCGGATACGGTCGTCGAAACACTTATTGACGGAATAAGTAACGGGCTGCCCAAAAATACTTGACGAACCTTTGCATTGCTGCTGAAATGAACACCGTTCACATGAACGGTGTTCACATTCGCGCCGTTCTCTTCCAGGCTCCAGGAAAGAGGTGTGCCCAATGCGAAGTAAACCGATACTCAGATTGGTACTCGTGCCTGCTATTGGTCTCAGCATCGGGCTGACCGCCCCGGAATCTTTCGGCCAGGTGCTGGAGGAGGTCCTGGTGACGGCGCGCAAGCGCGAGGAAAACCTCCAGGAAGTGGCGGTGGCGGTGAGCGTGGTCACGGCGCAAACCATCAGGGACGCCGGCCTCGTTCGCTTGACCGACATCAGCCAGCTCGTGC
>JAZBNW010000322.1:0-5056 GCA_036350855.1 Halieaceae bacterium | reverse complement strand
GGGCCCATAGCTCAGTTGGTTAGAGCATCCGACTCATAATCGGCAGGTCGAAGGTTCAAGTCCTTCTGGGCCCACCATTTTTCATAAAAATCATAGAGTTATAGATAGTTAGACCATCCGACTATGGGTGGTGAATTGCCCTGCACCTGCAGACCTATAGTCGGCTGGCCGCTATTTCTGTAGGCAGATATAAATCTGTCCAGACCGTGGATGTGTTACCCATGCGCCCGGAATGGTTTCGGTGAACTATTCCGAAGGACCCTTAGAATCAGTCCGTTATATTGTAAGAATCGGTCGTTTCCTGGAGCCGGCTACCACCATACCAAATGACAGCTATGAATGCGGACATTCCAGCCTTCCCAAAGAGTGGTCCGTTTTCGCCTATTGCGAGACTGCTGCCTATGCTAGAGGAACACCCAACCACTACGACCTACGTGCACAACTCGGGAGAAAGCCGGCGCGATAGCGATAGGCCTGCCTACCCCGCACTCGGGGCATGTTTACCTGTGGATTTAGATAAAGATGCCCCTGGAGGAATCTAGGCTATTACTCGATTTTCTTGATTGTGGGCGCTAGCCGGTATCCCTCGATTACCCGGTCAGAGGGGCGGTAGTGGCGGATGGTAACGTTGAATACGCCCGAGTCGTTTCTGATAGGGATACGGTTGGGTGCGTCTACGCCACAACCCAGGCTCACTGTGTAGGTTCCATCAGCGTTGGGAGTAGCGAGTATTGAATTTACGTTGGCCACGTCATCGAACATAAATCCCTGCTTGTTGTAGACCGTGAAAGACCAGAAGGCGTGGTCTTTGGGGTCTTCGAAGGTGGACTGATAGCAACCCTCGGCGGGCATGTCGGGCACGATCTCATAGATGTTATCGCGCATTTGCGCCCCACCCCAACCCATCGCGGCTGCGGTCTGGTGTCTGGCGGGCGAATACTGCGACCGCGTATCGTCGGTGGGTGCGGTGAACCGACCGATGCCCGCCTCGAGGGGACCCTCAGCCTTGATGATCTCCTGGCCTTTGATCTTGAGAACCTTCTCGGTGGCGTCGAAGGAAGCCTTGTTTACGGGCTCGGCAGAGAACATTACGTCGCTGCCCGCCTGTATGCTGGTCTGGTCGCGATATGCCTTGACCTCCTCGGGGGTAAATGTGGCGTCGTAACGCAGGATGACGTAGACATGTGTACCGGTGTGGGTGGCGAGCTCGTAGGTACCCCCGCCGTAGGACATGGGCTGGATGCGGTGGCCCTCGGTGACCGGCTGCATCGAAAGGTATTTGCCCTCGGGTACCTCCGGGAGGGTGATAGTGGCGCCTTCGGTGACATTTACCACGGCCATCGAGTAGTAGCTATCGCGGTTCATCCGCACAACCGGCTGGTCATCGGTGGGGGTGAGCGTAGGCCGGTGTACAAATTTGTTGACGCCGCCTGCGAGGGCCTGGCCGTTGAGCATCTGCCGGGCGGTTTCCGCCCAAGGGTAGTATGCCTCTGTGACCTCCTTGCCATCCGGGGAGAAGAAGGCCCTTGGGTCGCTGGTGGGTTCGGCGAATGCCGCCGCCGGTAAGGTAATCAGAAACGCAGTGGTGAATAGCTTGTTCATCGGTCTACCTCTATGGAGTGCTTTAAGAAAGATGTTATCAGGCGTCAGCCGGACTGCATGGATGAGTCACCGCCGCAAGTGTAGTAGTAAACTGAGCCGCTTTTCCACTTCGCTGTACCCGGCGCGTCAAGCATAAACTCGCAGGGTCGTGCGTACCCAGCTGCGCTTTTCTCGTTCAATCTCCAGCCCAGATAGGCCTATAATCATTCCTGCGTGGCGCATCGGTGTTCTCCATCAAATTGATCGTCGCAAAATCAGTTTAATGAATGCCGGTGTCCCCCGTTAATGATGAAGAGCCTGGTTATTTTGGCTAATTGCTACTCCGTAACGGGTGTTACAGCAGGCGGCACCCATTCCTGAGAGAGTAGCGCAGGGCCTGGTAAGTAGGTGCGCAGGACCAGGTAGAAGTCTTCTTTCGGTGCTGGCAACCAGTTGCTTTCCTTGTCCTTGCCGGGCGAAGTGTTCTGCAGATACAGAGTCAGACCACCGTCGGCATCCATTTTCATGGCGCCCTTCGGATAGCTGCCCAGCTTGTATCGATTGATCGGATTCGTCACGAGGTTATTGTCAGGGCCATACATGGTCAGCGACCAGAATGCTTTCACATCCGGCAGCTGCCCTGCAGGGAAATGCACGACATATCGCCTGGCGCCTGACAGTTTGTTTCCGTCAACATCATAGAATGTGTTCATGTAGATCGCTTCTGCCGGATCGTTGGCAATGATGCCGCCAAGGCATTGCAGTGAAGCTCGCAGCAGAAAGTCATCGTGCAGACCGGCGCGGCCGAAAGTAGCGGGTGGGTACGTCCAGCCGTTGACCTTTTTGCCGAGCCCGCTGCTGATGGCGCCACGCAGCACTTTCATGCCGTCTACTGCGGCCCGTGCCAGTCCGCGTTGAGTTGCCGCATCCATCCTGGCGACATCCTGGCCTGGTCCGACGCCGACCGAAGCAAAATTGGCCAGCATCGACTCGTGGCCTTCATTTGGCGGATTTTCGGTCATCGCCTTGTTCATGGTCTTGAATGCGGCAAGCGGATCCGTGCTGCCATCAAAAGGTTGCCACACATTACGGTCGTCTGCTGGCTTGGGCGGATTGCTCATGCCCCACTGACTCAGAGGCGTGAGCCGGTACTGGGCCTGGAGCTTGTGAACGTTCGCCAGGTCCGCCTGATCGTAGACGAGGGTGCGCCCGAACATCAGAGCGGCATTGGTGCGTGAAGCTGGCAGGGATTGAACGCCTTCAGGAAGGCTGCCCTTCCAGTTCGGGCCGACAATCGCGTAGTGCCCAGCCTTGTTACCGGTAGTGCGAGTGCCCACATAGGCGAAATTGTCCGAGTCTGCCGAAGCGAGTTCGAAGGTGTAGTACCGTTCACCGACATCCGGTACCGAAAGGATCAACGGCTCTTTCGACAGGTCGAGAACTGACATCGAGTACAGGGTGTCATTGTTGGGCGAACCACCATCACGATACTCGGCGGTGGCCAACTCCGTCGAATTCCAGAATTGATTCAGTGGCGCGTAGGGTATCCATTTGGGATTGCGCGGTTGAGTCACCCAGTCATGCCGAATCTGTGGCAGGAAGACCCAGGGGAAGCCATAAATAAACGCCTGCGTACCTAGCGTATAAGCATAGGTTTCCCGCCAGTCGGAGTCCGCATCGGTTGCTGCCCTGGCTTGCTCAGCCGCTACCGAACCCGAAAAAAAAACCAGCGCGGTCAACAGTGAAACCACAGTTACAGCGCAGTAACGCAACACACCTCTATTCCAGTTCATTATCCAGCTTCCAGTAAATACCGGCTCCCAATTATATCGCCCGGTTAGATACTGACAAGTTAACGTAAGGTCCTGGGCTTGCGCCACACAAGTTCAGCTCACTAGACCCAAAATGCGTCACCAGACTTCACTTTGTGGCTTATTCATAATGGTTTTCGGCTAGTGATTCCCACTTTCCGAGCAAAAATGGAGTAACTTGTCAGTACCCTCCGCAAACCACCGACCAACCCGACGCACTCGACGTACCCGACGCCAGCTAATCCACCGCAAGGCCCTGCAGCGCATGGGTTGGCGTCAAGTCGTCAGGTCCGACGGGTATATCACGAGTTTCCTCCCCCCCTGGGGCCCCATACTTTTTTGAAGCATGGTTACAGAGTTGCGCGTGAATTCTGAGGGGGTTGCTTATAGCGGCAAGGGTGGCAAGGTAGCCGCGGAATGGATGTCTCCAATGGTCCCGAAAGCGGTCATGATTTGGGGGCGATTTTGGATCCCCGAACGGCAAGTTTGCGCTAGCTGCGGCCCTAAGCGTTAGGCTTCTTTTCAGATTGAGCAACCTGACTGGGGAAAGTGTCGGCTCACAACCGCCAGGAGTAGGCTATCTCATGCAGGATGGGGCAGCCTCTCAGTGACACAACCGCTTTCACTGCAAAATGGAATAGCCCGCGCCGGTCATACAAGCGTTGTAGGCATCTGTGGATACCTGGGGCGATTCAGCAGGTTGCTGCGAAGACTGGCGGCTTGCCTGCCGTTGCTTTACGCCGCCGACCATGGCGCCCGCTCTCGCGGCGTCCTTGGCGTTTTCCTGGCGGTATTCCTGCTTGACGTCATCATCGACTCGATCATAAGCTTCGTGTTGGTTGCCACGCACTTGCGTCGCTGCCGAACTGACTACCGCAGCGCCTGCTGCACCGCGTAATCGACCGCCTTGGGGCGCGCTGGCTGGGGCCGTGGCGGTCTCGGTACTGCTAGCCTGCGATTTGCAGGCTGCGATGTCAGCCTGAATTTTCTCAGGACTCTGCCCTTTGAGCGGCACGACGGTTTCAGCGCAGACGCTGCCGGCGGAGGCAAGGATAAACGCGGCAATCGAAACCTGGACAATCCTGATATGCATGGCACTTTTCCTAGTAATGTAAGTGGATCGAACGATCATACAGGCACAACACGCTGAAAGCATTCAGTTCGCGTTGCCTGTTGAAGTTGCGCGGGGAAGAAGAAAAGCCCTTAAGGCGGGTTGCTTTACAGCCGTAATGAGGTGAAAGCCGACGCCGCCATTGGGGGAATCTGGGGCTGGCTGGCGGCAGAGATTTTGGCCGCTTCGCGTCGTTAGCGGCCGTCAGCGCCATATCCTGATCTTGTCTGCTCTACTCCCGAAAGGAGTCATCCGGCTCCCCCTGGACATCCGTTCAACTTGTCTGAAAGGTGCCAACTGCGGCCGGTCAGTAACGCCCCGCATCACCTGCCGGCGGAAGCTGGCGAGGCCCGCTGTAGCCGGTCAGGAGCATGCGGTTGTTATGCGGCGTTCTGTTCGAAGCGGCCACTGGTCGTCCAAGCTCCGATAATAGGGTGCTCGTGCCTGGAGCGATCATGGGTGATCTGGCCGATTCGTAGTCTGTTGGCTGGCTTCAGCGTTGTACTGATAGTTGCCCACAAGCTCGTCGAGAACGATCGTGTTAGGCGGTTCG
>JAZBNW010000321.1:0-19932 GCA_036350855.1 Halieaceae bacterium | reverse complement strand
CCTTGCATCGTGAAATACTTGATGGGAAATGGCGCCGCGCCTGGCCCATGAAAAATTTATTTACACTCACGATGGTAGCAGTGGGTATCTGGTGTGAAGGGGCAGGACCGTTGGAGGCCATGGATGGCCGACACGAGCCTACATGGATGTACTTGCGGCGTGTCCTGGCCATCCAGAGCAGATGACCGCCGCGGATATCACGCACCATTCCAAAATAGCGTAGCGGCGATGGGCGAGATCCAATCAAAAATCGCCAGGCGCCCAATCACCAGGCACTCTTGCGGTAACAATCGCCCGTCGTGGCGCCGGATACCCCTCGATCGATTTTGTGCTGTCAGTCGGATCGAGAAAGTCCGCCAGCGAGTGGAAGCGCATCCAGTCGGTGGAGCGCTGTTCTTGCGTCGAGGTCACAGTCACGTCCACCAGCCGGGCATCGACAAAGCCTAGCTTGCGCAGCCAGCCCAGCAACGTGTCGCAACTGGGCAGGAACCAGACATTGCCCATGCGGGCGTAGCGGCCCTGGGGAACCAGGGTATCGCCCGGGCCGCCCTCGATCACCAGGGTTTCCAGCACCAGCTGGCCACCGGGCCGGAGACAGTCGCGCAATTCCAGCAGGTGGTCCATGGGCGAGCGCCGGTGGTACAGCACCCCCATGGAAAAGACCGTGTCGAAGGCATGCAGTTTTGCCGGCAGCTGCTCAATCCCTGCCGGCAACACCCACACCTCGTCGCGCCGCAGGTACTTCTGCAGGACCCAGAACTGCATCACGAACAGGGGGGTGGGGTCGATGCCGATCACCTCGGCCGCGCCGGCACCCAGCATACGCCAGCAGTGGTAGCCGCTGCCGCAGCCCACGTCCAGTACCCGGCGGGCGTGCAGAGGGTCGATGGCGCTGGCCAGCCGGTCCCACTTCCAGTCGGATCGCCACTCGGTGTCGATATGCACGCCAAACAGCTCGAAAGGGCCCTTGCGCCAGGGATGAAGCCCCTGCAGCGAATTGCGCAACCGTGCCTCCGTGTCAGCCGGCAGCACACTGTCGCTGCCGGCGCCCACCCGCTCGCAGTCCAGCCTGATGTGGTCGGGGGCCAGGTCGGGAAGATCTGCCAGTACCTGCAGCCAGCGGGGCAGGTCGCCGTAGCGTCGGGTAGACAGTCCCCGGGCGACCTGGTCGGGCAGCAACTGCGCCCAGGCATCCAGGTCGCCGCCCCGCCAGCGGTCGATGAGGGGCTGGTAGTCGATCACTTGAGGGCGATCAGCGACGCGAAGTTGAAGCACTGGAACCAGACGTCACAGCTGCTGAAACCGGCATCGGCAATGCGCTTGCGGTGGCGCGCCAGGGTTTCGGGCAGCAGGACGTTTTCGATGGCGTTGCGCTTGCGGGCGATTTCCAGCTCGCTATAGCCATTGGCCCGCTTGAACTGGTGGTGCAGGTCTATGTTCAGCTCGTCCAGGTGGGGGTCTTCAAAGGTGACCTTTTCCGACAGGATCATGATGCCGCCGGGCAGCAGGGCCTGGTAAATACGCCGCAGCACCTCGTCCCGCTGTTCCCGGGGAATGAACTGCAGGGTGAAATTGAGTACTACCACGCTGGCGTTGTCGAGGGCCACATCCTGCAGCCTGGCGCAAACAAGATCTACCGGTGTGTGGTGGGTGTCGGTGTCGATGATGCTGCGGCAGCGATCGAGCATGGCGGCGGAGTTGTCCACGCCGATGATGCGGCAGTCGGGTTCGCGGATATTCTGGCGCATGGCGAGGCTCGATGCGCCCAGCGAACAACCCAGGTCGTAAAGCTTGCTGCCCGGCGTGGCATAGCGCCCGGCGAGCAGGCCCGTCATGGCGACGATGGTGGCGTAGCCCGGGACCGAGCGCCGGATCATGTCGGGGAATACCCTGGCGACAGTCTCGTCGAAGCTGAACAGTCCGGTGCCCGCCAGCGGGTCTGCGGGGGCGTCCGCAGCGGGTTCGGCGTAGATATCGTCGCGGGAATCGGTCGGGTCAGTCACGGAAAATGGCCATTTCAGGCCCTGCCGGGCTCGAGGTGGATAGTAAAAGCGGTTAATTCTAGCATGAAATGTTAAACCCGCTGCGGGGGGTTTTTGCTGTACTGTGCAGTGATACTGGCCACAATGATGAGTGAAGTATCACCGGAGGGGGAGCACATGAGCGTACCACCCTACACCCTGGCGAGGGAGCCAAGCCCGCCCCGGCTTCGGCACAGTATCATGGAGTTCGGTCGGGTCGTCCTGGAGATGGGCAGCAGCGCAATGCTGGCGCCCGTGCTGAACCGGCTGCCCAGCGGCGACGGGCATACCATCATGACGGTTCCGGGCTTCATGGGTGCGGATGGCTCAACCGCTACCTTGCGAAAATTCCTCAAAAAACGTGGATACAATGCCATTCCCTGGGGACTGGGCCGCAATGCCAGTGAGGTGCGCCCCGCCAGCCTCGATGATTTCCTGGCCCATCGCCGGCGCACCGAAGACCAGATAGCGGCAAAGATCGAGGCTGAATACGCAAGCAGTGGCCGCAAGGTCAGCCTTATTGGCTGGAGCCTGGGGGGCTTGTATTCGGTCGCCCTGGCTCACCGTTTTCCCCAGTGGATTCGCCAGGTCATTACCCTGGGTACACCCTACGGCGATCCCCGGGGTACCTCGATATACAAGCTGATGGGCCGCGCGTACGACAACAGGGTGGCCGTGGACGAGGAGGCCCTTGCCCGCTGGGTCGCTTATACCTACAGCGATGGCGAATTACGGGTGCCGGTGCTGGCCCTGTACAGTGAATCGGACGGTATCGTCGGGGCGGGGATTGCCAGGTGTGAGGGCGACCCACGCTATGTCACCAACATGGCAGTGATGGCCAGTCACGTGGGTTTTCCGTTCAATCCGCTGGTATTTGCGGTGATCGCCAATCACCTGGTAGAGCCGCACGAGCGCTGGGCGCTGTGCGCAAGTGAGCACATCAGGCCTTTTGTGCGCCTGGTCGACGCCTGAGCCGCGGCGCTAGTTGGCGCTGCGAATCAGCTGGGCGTCCTCGCTGCGCCGCTTGCGCCGGGTGAGTGGCTGCAGCCGGGCAAATTGTTGCTGGGTCTCGCCGGTGTCGGTTGTGACGGCCTGTTCCCGGGAAAACTTGATGCTTCCGAGAAATTCGACCAGGCTGGGCCTGCCATCGTGCGGTTTGTTCATGGGTTACTCAACTGATGAGGTGGTCATTACTGTTTCAAGTGTATGACGCTATGACCCCTGTCGGGTGTGAAAAGTGCCCTCGAATTCTGTGAAAAAAGCCCGGTTCAGCTCTCAAGCGCCAGTATCGACGCCAGCCGCGGCAGCAGTGCCGCCAGCTCCGGCTTGTTCGCGGCCAGTTCCGCCGGGGTGAGGCCCTCCAGTTCATGGGGAAAAACCAGCCAGTCATCGGTGGTGTGCAGGAAATAATCCGGGTCGCACCCGCTGCGGTTATTGCCCGGCTTGAAGTAGGGTGTTGCAATCCGGATGGCCGGGGTCTCCGGACCGCAGCTGCGGCGCAGGTCGGCGCAGACCTGCGCCAGTGACAGCCCGCTGTCATAGACGTCATCCACCAGCAGCAGGGCGTCATTCCTGCCCAGGTGGTGAGTCAGGTAGTCCAGTCCGTCCACCTGCACCGCATCGATGCGCTGCCCGATACCGGTGTAGGAGCGGGTGCGTATCGCGGTGTGGTCCGCCTTGACGCCCAGTACCTGCAGCAGCTCGTGCACCGCTATAGCCACCGGGGTGCCGCCGCGCCAGACGCCGACAACACAGGTCGGTCGGAAACCGCTCTCAAACACCTGCCATGCCAGTACAAAGGCATCTGTCAGCAGTTGCTGGGGGGTAATATAGCGCTTCTTCATACTGTCGCCCGGGCTTGTGTTGTGAAGGCGGGTGCAGGTTATCACAGCGCGCCGCCGGTAGAGGCCGTGTCATCCCCTCGGGTATAATCGCGTCCCTCATGCAGTGTCAGGAGTAGCCAATTGAAACCGGCAGATTACCCCGCCGAGCCCGGCGGGTTGTGGGAGCATTTCTACCAGATCACCCAAATCCCCCGGCCCTCGAAGCAGGAGGCGGCGGTGCGCCAGTATGTCATCGACCTGGCGGAGCGGGGCGGCCATGGCTGGCGGATGGATGAGGCCGGCAACCTGCTGGTTTCGGTAGCCGCCACCGGGGGCAGGGAGGACCGGCCGGCGGTGATCATCCAGAACCACCTGGACATGGTGACGGTGAAAACCGGGGACAAGGACCACGACTTCACTCGCCAGCCCCTCAGCCTCCGGGTTGCCGACGGCTGGGTGATGGCCGATCGCACCACCCTGGGTGCCGATAACGGGGTTGGCTGCGCGGCGGCCCTTGCACTGATGACGGACCGGGAGATTGCCCACCCGCCGCTGGAGCTGCTGTTCACCGTGGACGAGGAGACCGGGCTTGGCGGCGCGCTGAATCTCGACCCCGGCCTCCTGACCGGGACACTCATGCTGAACCTGGATACCGAGGACTGGCACGAATTGTATGTAGGCTGCGCCGGCGCCGGCGGTTGGAAGATGTACCGCAGCTTCGCAACGACAGCGCCGCCCGCGAATACCGAGCACTGGCAGCTGTCGCTGAAAGGGCTGGCGGGTGGGCACTCGGGCATCCAGATTCACCAGCAGCTGGGTAATGCGATCAAGCTGCTCGGACAATGCCTGGCGGGGGTGGGCGGCGCGCAGCTGGCGCATTTCGACGCGGGCCTGGCGCACAATGTCATTCCGCGGGAGGGCGTCCTGGCGTTCAGCTGCCCCGCCGGCGGCGGCGCGCAGTTGCAGGGCAGCCTGCAGGCTTTACAGGCCGAGTGGCTGGGCTATCTGCCGGCGGCGGATGCCGCCCTGGAACTGGCCCTGCAGCCGGCCAACATCGAGCGGGTACTGGGTGAACAGGACACCCGCGCGGTGCTGGATCTCATCGCCCTGTTCCCCCATGGCGCCCAGGCCTATAACCTGGTGCAGCCGGCGGAGCTGGTGGACCTGAGTATCAATTTCGCGCGGCTGCAGCTGGCCCGGGGCGAATTGATGGTGGAGTCCAGCTTCCGTTTTTTCAACGAGACCCAGAGCCTGCCGCTGCAACAGCAGGTACTGGCGCTGGCGAGACTGTCCGGACTGACGGTGACCGACGCGGTGTCCTACCCGGGCTGGCAGCCCGACTTCGACAGCCCGCTGCTGGCCCGGGCCTCGGCCCTGCACGAGCGCATGTTCGGGCAGCGACCAGCGGTGAAGGCGATCCACGCCGGGCTGGAGTGCGGCATCCTCAAGGGCAAGAAGCCGGATATGGATATACTGTCCTTCGGCCCCACCATCCGCGGCGCCCACTCCCCCACCGAGCGCCTGCGGATCGACACCGTGGCACCTTTCTGGCAGTTCCTGACGGCATTGCTGGCAGAGCTGTAAATCCTCGACAAACGGCCCGCGGCGAGTGAGATCGCGGCTGCCACAGGGAGCAAGACCTATGCTGGACAAACTCGAACGCCTGCCGGCCGATACCATCCTCGGCCTCGCCGCCGCCTGTCGCGCGGACCCCAACCCCGACCGGGTGGACCTGACCATCGGCATTTACATGGACGAACAGGGCCTGTGCCCGGTGTTCGACGCTGTGCGCGAGGCGCAACAGGCACTGGTGGCGGAGGAAGTCACCAAGGCCTATATGCCCCCGGCCGGTGACGAGGCATTCAACCTCGGCATGCAGCGCCTGGTACTGGGCGGGAACAGCCCGCTGCTGCGGGACAGGCGGGTCGGCAGTGTCCAGGCCCCCGGTGGTTGCGGCGCACTGCGCCTCGGCGCAGAGATTATTCGCGCCGCCGCCCCGGACGCCCGGGTCTGGGTAAGCGACCCGACCTGGCCGGTCCACTTCCCCCTGCTGGGCAGTGTCGGCCTCGGCTTCGAGACCTACCGCTATTACGACCCGGCCAGCCACGGGGTGGATTTCGACGCCATGGCGCAGGACCTGAAAAAGGCGGTTGCCGGTGACGTGGTGCTGCTGCACGGCTGTTGTCACAATCCCTGCGGCGCCGATCTCTCGCTGGAACAGTGGGGCGTGATAGCGGCAATGGCGGAGCGCCAGGGTTTCACGCCGTTCGTGGATTTCGCCTACCAGGGCCTGGGGGACGGCCTCGAGCAGGATGCCGCCGGCCTGCGCCTGCTGGCGGAAAAACTCCCGGAGCTGATTGTCGCCGCCTCCTGTTCGAAGAACATGGGCCTGTACCGGGAGCGGGTGGGCGCCGCACTGTTTATCTGTCGCGATGAAGCCAACGCCGGGGCGCTGGTCAGCCAGGCACTGGTCGCGGCCCGTCGGATCTACTCCATGCCTCCGGCGCACGGCGCCCTGCTGGCGGGCAGGATATTGTCCAGTGAATCCCTGGGCAGCTCCTGGCGCAGCGAGCTGGAAGCCATGTGCCGACGCATTAACGGCCTGCGCGGCGGGCTGCGTCGGAAACTGGAAGAGAAAAGCGGGCGGGATTTTGGTTTTATCGAGCGGGAAAAGGGCATGTTTTCCTTCCTCGGCCTGAGCCCGGAGCAGGCGCTGCGGCTGCGTCGCGACTACAGCGTGTATATGCTCGATTCCTCCCGCATCAATGTGGCCGGCGTCAACGCCCGCAACATCGATTACCTGGCGGCGTCGGTAGCCGCAGTACTGCAGGGCTCCTAGCCCTCGGCGTCGAGCTCCGCCCAGCGCTCGAAGGCGGCTTCCATCTCTTCCTGGACCGCCGCCAGCCGGGCGATAAGCTCCTGCACCTGGCTGTGCTCCCGCTGGTAGAAATCGGGCTGGGCCATGGTCTGCTCCAGCGCCTGCTGGCGCTGTTCCAGCGACTCGATCAGGGCCGGCATCGCCTCGAGTTCGCGCTGGTCCTTGTATGACAATTTCTTTTTTTTCTGTGGCTGTGCCGCCGGTTTCGCCGGGGCCGGGATCGCTGTGGCTGCTTCGGCCTGCTCGCTGCCCCGGGCGCCGCTGCTTTCCTCCAGTCGCCCGCCGCGCCTGAGCCAGTCGCTGTAGCCGCCGGCGTGTTCGCTTACCACGCCGTTTCCCTCAACCACCAGCAGGCTGGTAACCACGTTGTCCATGAACTCCCGGTCGTGGCTGACCAGCAATACGGTACCGTCGAAGGTAAGCAGTATCTCTTCCAGCAATTCGAGAGTCTCGATGTCCAGGTCGTTGGTCGGCTCGTCCAGTACCAGCAGATTGGCGGGCTTGCTGAACAGTCGCGCCAGTACCGCGCGGTTCTGTTCACCACCCGACAGGGCCTTTACCGGCGTTCGCACCCGCTCGGGACTGAACAGGAAGTCCCCCAGGTAGGATATCGCGTGACGCCGCTTGCCGTTGATCTCGATGAATTCCTGTCCGCCGCAGACGTTGTCTATCAGGTTTTTTTCCGGATCGAGTTGCCCGCGCAACTGGTCGGAGTACGCCACTTCGAGTTTGCTGCCCCGCTTGACCACGCCACTGTCGGGCTGCAGTTGACCCAGCAGTATTTTCACCAGGGTCGATTTGCCGGCGCCGTTGGCGCCCACGATACCGATGCGGTCGCCGCGCTGCACGATAGTGGAGAAGTCGCGGATAATCGTGCGGCCGCCGAAGGCCTGGCTGACGTGCTGCAGTTCAACCACGATCTTGCCGGACTGGCCGGCGTCCTCTACTGCGAAGTCCGCCTTGCCCTGGCGCTCCCGGCGTCGGGCGCGCTCGTTGCGCATGGCCTCCAGTGCCCGCACCCGCCCTTCGTTGCGGGTGCGGCGGGCCTTGATGCCCTGGCGGATCCACACTTCTTCCTGCGCCAGCTTCTTGTCGAACAGCTCGTTGGCGCGCTCTTCGGCCAGCAACTGCTGTTCCCGGTGTTGCAGGAAGCCCCGGTAGTCGCCGCGCCACACCGTGAGGTGGCCCCGGTCGAGCTCGGCAATGCTGTTGGCAACGTTCTGCAGGAAGCGCCGGTCGTGGGTGATCAGGATCAGGGAACCGCGAAAGCTGCGCAGTTGCTCTTCCAGCCAGTCGATGGCGGGAATGTCCAGGTGATTGGTCGGTTCATCCAGCAGCAGTATGTCCGGGTCACCTACCAGTGCCTGGCCAAGGGCGACCCGGCGGCGCCAGCCGCCGGACAACTCGCCCATTTTGCTGTCGGCGGGCAGCTGCAGCTGGCTGATGATGGTTTCCACCCGCTGTTGCAGGGTCCAGCCGTCCACATCCTCCAGCTGCTGCTGGACCCGCGCGAGGGTGTCCAGGTCGGTGTCGGTAGTGTCGTGCACCAGGCGGTGGTACTCGGCGACGAGTTCACCCGCCCGGGACAGGCCGGCGGCGACCACGTCGAAGACCGTCAGTTCATCACCCTCGGGCAGGGTTTGCTCCAGGCGCGCCAGCTTTACGCCCGGCCGCAACCAGCGCTCGCCGCTGTCCGGAGACATCTCGCCCGCCAGCACCTTGAGCAGGGTGGTTTTGCCGGTTCCGTTGCGCCCCAGCAGGCCCAGCTTTTCTCCCCGGGTGATCACCAGGTCGACCTCGTCCAGGAGTACCTGGGTACCGAAGTGGAGGCTGGCCTTGTCTAAACGAAGTAGTGGCATAAGTGACGGTGTTGGTAACGGGGTCGCGCATTCTACGCCAGCCGGCAGGGTGCTGGCCACATTTGCGCAAGCAGGTTAGAGTGTGGCGGTGCTTATATCGGGGTTCCACGGGGAATGGCTGCAGTACTGACAACGAGAATAAAACGATGATCAGGGCGCTGCTGTTGCCGCTGTTGTTTGCAGCCTGCTGCGCGCTGGCACAGGAGACTATTACCAGCGTCACCATCGAGCAGCTCGATGCATCGGTGGCCGATGTGACCGCGAATCTCGCCCCGGATGAGCCCAAGCGGGCCAACCTGCTCAGGCTTTACGGCGATACCCGGGCGGCGCTGGTTGCGGCCCGCCAGTTCAATGAGTCGCGCGACTCCTTTGCCCAGGCCCGGGCCGGTGCCGCAGACAGGGCGTCCGCCATAGAAGCCGGGCTGTCCGAACGTGAGGTGACTTCCGGCCTGGCGGAAGTGAGCCCCGACGCCTCCCTGGCGGATATTGAACAGACCATGCAGGTGCGCAGGGCGGAACTGGACGCCCGCCGGAGCAGGCTGGCCGAAATCAATGACGCCGTGGCCGCCATGCCGGAGCGGGCGGCCCAGATCCGCGCCCGGTTGACGGAACTGGGTAGCGCGCTGCCGAGGCTGCAGTCACAGCTGGAATTGATGCCGCGGACGGTGGAGCCGGGGAGTGCCACCGAGGCCAGTCTCTGGCTGGCGGAGGCGCAGGTCGCCAGTGCGATAGCGGAAAAGGCCTCACTTGACGAGGAATTGTTGAGCCAGCCCATGCGCTTGCAGTTGCTGGCGGCGCAACAGGACCTGAACGGCCATGACATCCGGAATCTCGAGCGCAACCTGCAGTCCCTGGACCGCCGGGCGACGCTGTTGCGCAAGGGAGAGGTCAGCCAGGCCCAGAACGCTGCCAAGGAGGTGGCTGTCAGCGCCCAGGGCAAGCACCCGCTGGTGCAACAGCTGGCGGGTGAAAACGCGGCACTGAGCGCCTCTTTCAGCAAGCGCAGCAGCGCCATTGATAGCGCCCGTCAGCAGGACCTGGCGGTGGGAGAGCAGGCCGATCGACTGGAGACGGAGCTCAGGGGCATCGAGCGCAAGCTGAGTATGCTGGGGCTGACCACCAAGGTGGGCCAGATACTGCGCGAGCAGGAGGCCCAGCTGCCCAGCAAGCAGGAATTCAAGAAGCGGGTCGACAGCCTGCGGGGACAAATTACCGATGCCAACGTCCGCCAGCTCTCCCTGGTGGATGAACGTCGCCAGCTCGCCAGCGCATCCGATTATGTCGACCAGCTGCTGCTTGAGCTGGACGAGGAAACCGCGACGCTGGTGCGCGACGACCTGTTGGCACCGGTGAACACCCGGCGTGACCTGCTCAGGCAGGCACTGGACCTGGAGAACACCTACCTGACCGCCCTTGGCAGTCTCGAGCTGGACCTGCGGCGCTACTCGGACGCCGCCAAGGCCTACCGGAAATTCACCGAGGAGCGCTTGCTCTGGATCCCGTCACGGGCCCCATTCACCCTGCTGCGCGAGCAGGGATTACTGAGCCAGCTGGACGAGGTGCTGGAAGTCGAGCGCTGGACGACAGTGCTGCGCCAGCTGCCCCACCAGCTGGTACTGCGGCCCCAGTTCGGCTTCGGGCTGTTGCTGGTGCTGGTGCTGGTCTACCACGGGCCTTCGATCAAGGCGCGCCTGGTCGCCACCGGGCGGGAGGTGGGCTATGTGCGCACCGACCTGTTTGTGAACACCCTGAAAGCGCTGGGGCTGACCCTGTTGCAGTCGGCCAAGTGGCCCCTGCTGCTATGGTCTGTCGGACAATTATTCGAGCAACTGGATCAGGAGCCTGAACTCGCTGCCGCCCTGCACTCGGCATTCGCACGCACTGCCATCTATTTCTGGGGCCTCGAGTTCCTGCGGACCCTGTTCATGCTAAAGGGTCTGGTGGACGCTCATTTCCGCTGGCCGGCCACCCGTACCGCCGAAATGCACCACCGGGTGAAGCGGCTGGAACAGACCATCGTACCGGCGATACTGCTGGTGCGGTTTACCCTGTCACTTTCCCCGCTTGAAGTGGGCGGCGCCCTGGGTGCCCTCGGCGTTATTTTTATACTGCTTTCCATGGCGTATTTTTTCCGTCGGATGCCACAGTTCATGCAGGGCAAGGTGAGCATGGCACTGTCCAGCGATCCCGCCGGCGGACATTCCTTCGTGGGCAGGTTCATGCGAGCGCTGCTTGTCCTGGTGCCAGTGGGTGCGGCGATCGCGGTGCTCTTCGGGTATATCTACACCGCCATGGAATTCGCGCTGCTTCTGCTCAAAACCCTGGGTCTTGCCGCCCTGCTCCTGCTGTTTCACGAACTGGGCCTGCGCTGGTTGCGGATGACGCGTCGCCGCATGGTGGTGAAGGCCAGGTCGGAAGCGGTTGCCACCGAGGGTGATCAGGACCCGGAGGAGGAGCTGCTGGAGAATGATTCCGAGCTGCTCAATGACGATGGCACCAAACTCCTCAATATACTGACCCTGCTCGGTGCGGTGACTGGCGTCTTCATGGTCTGGGCGGAAGTGCTGCCTGCGCTGGGTATTCTCGACTCGGTGCAGCTGTGGCACCAGACCTCGGTGGTGGATGGCCAGGAGGTTGTTGTCCCCGTGACCCTGACCAAGGTGCTGTATGCCCTGACTATTGCGGTGCTTGGCTGGGTCCTGCTGGGAAGAATTCCGGGCCTGCTGGAGATTCTGCTGCGCCAGAAAATGGGTGTGACGCCAGCCTCTGCCTACGCGGCCACCCGGGTTCTGGTGTACGCATCCACCGGTATACTGGTTGCGTCCGTATTGAGTTCTCTGGGGGGCAGCTGGTCGCAGATCCAATGGGCGGTGGCGGCCCTCAGTGTCGGTATCGGTTTCGGCCTGCAGGAGATCGTCGCCAATTTCATCAGCGGCTTGATCATCCTGTTTGAACAGCCGATCAGGGTGGGAGACACCGTTACAGTAGGCACGACTACCGGCAAGGTCACCAAGATACGTATCCGGGCGACCACCATACGGGACTTCGATCAGCGCGAATTGCTGGTGCCCAACAAGGAATTCATCACCCAGCAGTTGCTCAACTGGTCCCTGTCGGACCAGGTGACCCGCTGGACGGTGGAGATAGGCGTTGCCTACGGTTCGGATCTGGACCTGGCGATAGCGGAAGTACGACAGGCCTTGAGCAGGCAGCCACTTATTCTGACGCAGCCTGAACCGATCGTGACCTTCGAGCAGTTCGGCGACAACAGCCTGCTGATCCGGGCGAGGTATTTCATGGACCAGCTGGACCAGCGCCTGCGGGTGTCCAGTGATCTCATGCTGGACATCAACCGGCGCTTGCAGGAGAAGGGAATCGTGGTGGCGTTCCCGCAGCGCGACGTTCACCTGGACACCAGCCAACCCCTGGAGATCAGGATGATGCGGGGTAAGCCGGACGAGCCGGAGCAACCCGGTGCAGCGCCGGATAAGCCGGTATAAGCGGACAGGCAGTCCGCGTATTCGAGGGAGAAAGACATGTCGGGATTCGACAAGGTGGTAGGCAGCTATGAGGAAGCCATGGCGGGCCTGGAGGACAATATGACCGTCATCGCCGGCGGCTTCGGCCTGTGCGGGATTCCCGAGAACCTGATCAAGGAGATCAGGCGCAGGGGCACCCGCGGCCTGACCATGGTGTCCAACAATTGCGGTACCGACAAATACGGGCTGGGGATTCTGCTGGCGGACAAACAGATCCGCAAAATGGTGGCCTCCTACGTGGGGGAGAACGCCCTGTTCGAGGCGCAGATGATGAGTGGCGAGCTGGAGGTGGAGCTGACCCCGCAGGGCACCCTGGCGGAGAAAATGCGCGCCGGTGGCGCCGGTATACCGGCTTTCTACACGGCCACCGGCTATGGTACCCCGGTGGGCGAGGGCAAGGAGGTGCGCGTGTTCAACGGTCGCCACTACATCCTGGAAGAGGCGATCCAGGGCGATTTCTCCATTGCCAAGGCCTGGAAAGCCGACCGCTACGGCAACCTGGTGTTTCGCAAGACGGCGCGCAATTTCAACCCGATGGCAATCACTGCCGGCAAGATCGCGGTAGTGGAGGTGGAGGAAATCGTCGAGGTGGGCGCCCTGGACCCGGACGAGATCCACCTGCCCGGTATTTACGTGGACCGGCTTATCCGGGGCACTTTTGAGAAAAACATCGAACAGCGCACCGTGCGCGGCGCATAGGGAGTAACAGGCGATGGCTTTGACCCGTGAGCAACTGGCCCAGCGCGTGGCGCAGGAATTCCAGGACGGTTATTACATCAACCTCGGGATAGGTATTCCCACGCTGGCGGCCAATTACGTGCCCGAAGGGGTCGAGGTGATGCTGCAGTCGGAAAACGGCCTGCTGGGAATGGGCCCTTTCCCCCGGGAGGACGAGGTAGACCCGGACCTGATCAATGCGGGCAAGCAGACAGTCACCATGGCCAGGGGCGCGTCCCTGTTCTCCTCGGCTGACTCCTTCGCGATGATCCGCGGCGGCCACGTCGATCTCACCGTGCTGGGTGCTTTCGAGGTGGATTGCCAGGGCAATATTGCGTCCTACATGATCCCGGGCAAGCTGATCAAGGGCATGGGCGGCGCCATGGATCTGGTGGCGGGTGCCGACAATATCATCGTCACCATGACCCACGCATCCAAGCATGGGGAGTCGAAGCTGCTGCGCGAGTGCACACTGCCCCTGACGGGCAAGGGCTGCATCAAGCGGGTGCTTACCGACCTGGCGCTGCTTGATATCGAGGATGGCAGGTTTATCCTGCGGGAGCGCGCTCCCGGGGTCAGTGTCGAGGACATTGCGAGACTGACCGAGGGCGCACTGGTGATTCCGGAGCACGTGCCGGAGATGTCTTTTCCCCCGGCCGACGGGTAGCGGCGCCCGCGCATTACTGGTTCAAACCTGTTTGCGCTGGCGCGGCGCACCGGGCTGTCCGGAAGGCGTCCGCTGTTTTCACTTGCCTGCCGCCCCGACTCGCCTGTCGAACGGCGCCATTTCGTGTATCATTTCGCGCCTTCGAAACCCCGGTTGATAGCCCATGACAATGACTGAACAAAACCGGTACGACCGCCAGGTCGCCTCCTGGCTGCTGGTCTGTGCCGCGGTAATCCTCGGCATGATCGTGCTGGGTGGCGTGACCCGCCTCACCAATTCCGGTCTGTCCATGGTGGAGTGGAGGCCCGTGATGGGCATCATTCCACCGCTGTCGGAGCAGGCCTGGCAGGAGACCTTCGACAAGTACCGCCTGTTTCCCGAATACCGGAAGGTCAACCGGGGCATGAGTCTTGAAGACTTCAAGTCGATATTCATGTTCGAGTACCTGCACCGGGTGCTGGGCCGCCTGATCGGCCTGCTGTACTTCCTGCCGCTGGTGTATTTCGCCCTGCGGGGGCGTATCCGCCAGGGTCTGTTGCCGAAGCTGGTGCTGCTGTTTTTCCTGGGTGGCTGCCAGGGTCTGCTGGGCTGGTATATGGTCAAGAGCGGACTGGTGGACAACCCCCGGGTCAGCCAGTACCGGCTGACCGCCCACCTGGGTCTCGCCGTCGCGATCTACGCCTACATGCTGTGGCTGGCATTCGATTTATTGTTGCGGGGCAGGGCGGTGACCGCACCCGGGCCGTTTGCAGGCGCGTCCAGGGTAGTGGTGGGCCTGGTGTACCTGATGATTCTCTCCGGGGGGCTGGTAGCCGGTATCCGCGCCGGCTTCGCCTACAGTACCTGGCCGCTGATGGGCGACAGCTTTATCCCCCGGGGCCTGTACGCCGGTACGCCGGCCTGGCTGGACATGTTCGAGGATATTACGACCGTGCAGTTCAACCACCGCATGTTTGCCTACCTGCTGGTGCTGGTCATCGGCATCTTTGCAGCGCTGGTGTATCGCAGTGGTGTGGGGGGAAAGGCCCGGCTCGCAGTCAATCTCATGCTTGCGGCACTGGCAGTCCAGGTGGTGCTGGGAATCAGCACGTTGCTGTTACATGTTCCGGTTGCCCTGGCGGCCGCCCACCAACTCGGAGCGATGCTCCTGCTTACCGCTTCGCTCTATGTGAGCCACGTGTTGGTCAGGCAGTAGCTACCAGAACCTTATATCGCTATCGTCGGCCCTGCGTCCGCCGCTGGCCCGACGGTCTGTTGTATCCAGTTCGAAGCGCAGATCCTCCCGCCGATCGGACTGTATACGGCGGTTCTTGCGCCTGCGCTCTACACCGGTATAGCGTGACTTCGGGCGCTCCACTTCCCCGAACACCGCTGGCCGGCTCTTCTCGTAACGTTCCACTAATTGCAATTCCATAATGTCACCCCTCCTTGCTGCTTCTCAAGGCGTTATGCTATGAACCAAGCTTGGACGAAAACACCGGGAAAAACAGCTTCTATGTCGAGGAAGTGACCAGTTTGTCCCGGACTTGTGAGGCAACTCACACATTGGGCGGCGCTGGTCTGCGCCGGGGTGTGGGGAAATCGCGCTACTCGAGTGAGCAGGCGCAGATACGGCTGATATGACTGTAGGGCAGCCCCGATTCTTCATGCCAGCGGTTGAAGCACGCCTGTATCAGTGTCTGCTCCCGCTTGCTGACGGGGTTATTGCTGATGTCCGCACCGGCCCTTTGCAGGCAGCGGGTGACATCGCCGGTAATCACGAAAGTATCCTTGCCCAGGTTGCGCAACACCCGCTGGCCGGTCATGCCACCCAGGCGCGAGCCGTGTTTTTTCAGGTAGGCGAACAGGCCGACCAGGTCGGCGACGGGCCAGTCGCCGATGAGCTTGCCGAAACCGCCGTGTTCCTGTGCGACCTCCAGCAGGAAGCGCGCGTTGTGCTGGATGCTGAGAACCTTCTGGCGGTTGCGGATAATACGCGGGTTCTGGCAGAAGCGGTCGATCTGGTCCGGACTCAACAGCACGATTTTTTCCGGAGGAAAACCGAAGAAGACGTCCTCGAAATCATCCCACTTGTGATCCACCACGCGCCAGACGAATCCGGCCTGGAAGATGCAGCGCGTCATCTCGGCCAGGACGCGGTCGTCAGTAATGCCAGCCAGTGCGCGGGATCCCCGCACTTTGGGCATGAGTCGCCTGAGCGCGGCATCGCCGCCCTTGCGCTCAATTGCCCGCTGGTGGATCGCCGCGAATTTTTCCAGCTTGCCAGGCTTTTGCATCAGTTGTTGTGGCTGCCGTCACACAGGGGTTGTTTGCCGGTCGCCTTGCAGCCGCAGAAGTACAGTTTGCCGGTCTTGTCCGCGTCGTAGCGTACAGGAGAGAAGCCAGTGTCCTTGTGGGAGCCATCGCACATGGGCTGGTTCTTGCTGAGCCCGCAGGCACACCAGAAATAAGCCTTGCCAGTTTCCACATCGACAGGGAAGGGTGTTTCTGCGGCACGTATTGCTTTGTCCATTAGCTTATCCTCGTTGATGAATGTTATTGCCCGGAAGTTGGAGCAACACGATAGGCCAGCAGCATATTACCCGGCAGCTGTCCGAACATCGAATAGCCCGACTGCACGTAGAGCCAGCCATCCGCCATGACCTGGCCGCTGACATCGATAGCGCCGCCGTGGCCGGTGATACCGTTATCCGCGTCGAAAGACTCCGCGGTCTTTGCCTGCCACAGCAGATCTCCGCTGGCGATATCGAAGGCGCGGATCTTGCCGTCCAGGCCGGCGCTGAATACCAGTTCGGGGGTGGCCATGACCGCCGCGGACAGGCCGTAGTAAAACGAGCAGCGGTACTGGTCCTCGAGTTCCACTTTCTTGCCGGCGCGCATATTCTGCAGGCCGATCATCGGCTTGTCCTCCTCGGCGATTTCGCAGCCACGGGTGACGCCCTGGAACCAATGGATATCGCCGTCCGAGACAGCCAGCGCATGCAGTCCGGGTTTCGGGATGTAGTCCGGGCGCACCCGCTCGGGGTCGGCCGCGGCGACCAGCAGGCGTTCGCCGGACAGGGCCATGCCCCAGTGGACGCCGCCGTTGGTGGTGCTCTTGGCAAGGTCGGGCCCGATGCCGGCGTTACTCACCTGCCGGTGCCAGACCACTTCGCCGTCGGGTCCGCCAGGGTCGGGCTTGAGTGCGTAGACATCCCCGGATTTCTGCCCCGCCAGCAGCAGTTCGGAGCCATCCGGCAGTTCCGCCAGGATCACCGAGGCGCCGAAGTCGAAATCGCCACCGGCCTTATCCGGGCAGTTGGCCCCACCGTTGAGGCAGGCGGCGTTCCAGACGTCATCGGCCGTGGCCTGGAAACGCCAGGCGAGTTCGCCGCTGTCCATGTCCAGGGCGATGATGGCGTCGGAGGTGTCCGTCGCCGGGCGGGACAGGTTTTCCCCGGTGCCGAAATAGATGCGGTTGCGTTTGGCGTCGACGGTGGGAGTGCTCCACACGCTGACGCCGGAGGGGCCGTAGATCTCCCCGCCAGCGCTGTTGTGGCCCTGCAGGGTGGCCTCGGCGGTGCCGTGCCACTCCCACAGTTTCCTGCCGTTGGTGGCGTCCAGGGCAATCACGCCGCCGTGGGATTTACAGCAGACGTGGCTGGGGCTGCCGGAAACCGCCACCTCGTAGGATGAAACGGGCACGAACAGGCGATCGTCGTGGTAGGTGATGGATCCGGTGATGATTGAGGTCTCGTAGATACGCGCGGCCTCCTGCCAGACGGTCTTCAGGGTGTCCGGGTCCAGGGCGTAGATCGAGGCCATGGAATCGGCAAACACCAGCAATTGCCTGCCGTTGCCGAGGGTGGCCACGGTAATGGCGGAGCGGATGCCGCTGAGCACCTCGGTGTGATTGCGAATGCAGCCGCGCTTGCGGTCGATGGCGTAGACCTTGCCTGTCTTGTCGCCGAAGTACATGGTGTCACCGATAATGGCCGGCTGTGAGCGCATATCGGTGACCTTGGGGAAGGCCAGGCTCCAGGCCAGTTCCAGGCTGCCGACGCTGGCCCTGTCGATACCGGCCTGTCTCGTGTCCATGAAGCGCCGGTTGTGCGTACCCAGGCCCCAGTTTGTCACGTATTGCGTGCCGTTATCCGTGGACGGGGCAGTGCAGCCATGCTCGGCAATCCACTCGTCAGCCGGGGCCGAGCCCGCCAGGTAAATGGCGATCAGGCCGCGCTCCTGTTTGCTCAGGTGGGCCGCCATCGGCTGCATCTTGCCGAATTCCAGCGCCACCATCACTGTTTCCTTGGAGAACCCGGACAGTGCCTCCCGGCTCGGTGCATGCATGGCCGGGTTGTCGTGGCAGCTCGCGCAGTGCTTGTCGAACAGCTTTTCCCCGAGGTAGGCCAGGGGGAGCTTGTCGGCGTGGCGCATCGCGAAGGATTCCACCGTCTTCATCGGCGAGTCGCTGAGCAGCAGTACACCGCCGATCAACAGTACCAGCCCGAGTAGCAGCACGGCGATAAGGGACAGCAGTTTTTTCATTGGCGTGGTCTCTTGTTCGGCATGCCGTCAGTCGGGCAGCGCAAAGGCATAGAGATAGTCTCCCACGCCGCGCTGGAACATGTGATGGCCACCGGCATTGATAACCACGTACTGTGTGCCGCGGTAAACGTAGGTCATGGGCGTGGCGGTGGCGTCCACGGGCAGGGTGTACTGCCACAGGGTGTCGCCATTGCTGACGTCGAAGGCGCGGATCTGCCGGTCCATGGTGGCGCCGATAAAGAACAGGCCACCGGCGGTGGCGATGCCGCCCCCCAGGTTGGGAGTGCCCCACTCGATATGGAAGGGCGCAGTGACCGGGCCCATTTCATGGACCGAGCCCAGGGCGGTCTCCCAGGCGATGGTGCCCTTGAGCAGGTCCACCGCCACCAGCTTCCCCCAGGGCGGCGGGTTGCAGGGAATACCCAGCGGGGATTGCAGGCTGCCGATCTCGATATTGTAGGGCGTGCCTTCCATGGTGACCTGCATGCGATGCCCCGCCGCCGGGTGGTCCTGCTTGCGGCTGTCCGGGCCGGCATCGTCCGGGGTGGGTATCAACTGCCCGGTGAACGCGACATTGTTCACGTTGACCAGCAGCACGCCCGAATCCAGCAGGGCGCCGCCGCCCCAGTTGGGTCCGCCCAGGCTGCCCGGGAACATCAGGGTGAGCTTCTCGCCGGTGGGGGTGAACAGGCCCAGGTTCTGCAGTGCGGCTATCTGGTCTGCGCAGGCACCGCGGTCCCAGGGGGTCAGGCCCCAGGCGTCCGCGGGCATCAGGAAAGGGTTCAGCAATTGGGGCGGGGCGATGGGTTTGGGCTGGGTGGGCGCCGCGTATTCGCCGGGAATCTGTGAGGGCGGCACCGGCTGCTCGGTAATCTCCCACAGGGGTTCGCCCGTCAGGCGGTTGAAGACGAACACGAAGCCCTGCTTGGTGAGCTGGGCCAGCGCGGGCGTGGCCTGGCCGTTCTTGCGCCACTCGAACAGGATCGGCTGGGCCGGGGTGTCATAGTCCCACAGGTCGTGGCGCACGTGCTGGAAATGCCAGCGCAGTTCGCCGCTGTGCAGGTCCAGCGCCACCACGCTGTTGGCGTAGAGGCCGTCCCCGGGCCGGTCCACGCCGTAGTAATCGGGTGATGCGGCGCTGGTGGGCAGGTACAGGAGGCCGTGCGCCACGTCGACCGACATGGGAGCCCAGACGTTGGCGCTGCCGCTGTTGGCGTGGCCCTGCAGCGGGTCGAACTGCCAGAGGGGGCGGCCGTCGAAGCTGTCAAAGGCCATCACCGTGCCCCTGGGCGTGTGGGCGCGGACAAAGTCGATCACCGTGGAGCCGGTCACCACCACGCCGTCGGCTACTACCGGGGCCGAGGAATTGCTCACTTCCCCGGGTACCAGCCCCTCCTCGCCGAACAGCTGCACCTTGCCGCCGTTGCCAAAACCGCTGCAGGGCTTGCCATTGATGGCGTCGATCGCCCAGAGCCTGCGGTCGTGGGTGCTCATGAAGAGTCGGTGGCGGCAGGCTTCGCCGGCCGGGGTTCTGGTCTCCTCGGCGTAACTGACGCCGCGGCAACGAAAGGGGCGGTCGCCGCGGCGGTCGATCTGCGGGTCGAAGCTCCAGCGCTGTTCACCGCTGGCGGGATCCAGTGCAATCACCCGGTTGAAGGGTGTGCAGTATACCAGGGACTCACCGGCAGCCTCCGGCAGCAGGATGGGTGTACTCTGGGTGGAGGTATTGTCCATCGCATCGCCGTAGCGTTCCATGTCGCCACTGCGAAAAACCCAGGCCACTTCCAGCGCGTCCACGTTGGAGCGATCAATTTGCGCGGCCGGGGAGAAGTGGCGACCGCCCTGGTCGCCGCCGTAATACGGCCAGCCCGGCTCTGCCAGTGCCAAGGCACAGCCCAGTG
>JAZBNW010000320.1:0-26763 GCA_036350855.1 Halieaceae bacterium | reverse complement strand
TGCGCCCGGTGGAGGTCGCGGTGGCCAACCGGGCGGAGCCCGCCAGCTCGTCGGGCTGGCGCATTCCGTTGCTGCGACCCGGCATCAGCGCGGGTGACCTCGCCCTGCTGACCCGTCAGCTGGCAACCCTGGTGCAGTCCAACCTGCCGCTGGATGAAGCACTGCAGGCCGCAGCGCAGCAAAGTCGCAGCAGCCGTATCAAGGGCACCCTGCTGCAGGTGCGCTCCCGGGTGGCGGAGGGCCACACCCTGGCCTATGCCATGGGGGAATTTCCGCAGGTGTTCAACGAGATGTACCGGGCCATGGTCAAGGCCGGCGAGCACGCCGGTTTTCTCGGCCCGGTACTGGAGCAGCTGGCGGATTACACCGAGCAGCGGCAGTACACCGGGCAGAAACTGAAAATGGCGATGATCTACCCGTTTATCCTGGTGGGGGTGGCCATTGCCGTGGTGGTGGCACTGATGGTGTTTGTGGTGCCCGAGCTGGTGGGGATATTTGCCCACAGCCGGCGCGAGCTGCCGCTGCTGACCAGGGGCCTGATCGTCGCCAGCGATTTTTTCCGGGATTACGGCATGTGGTTGCTGGTGGGCCTGGTGGCGCTGGTGCTGATCGCCCGGCGCCTGCTGCGCAATCCCCGGCGGCGCAAGCGCTGGCACCATTTCCTGCTGCGGGTGCCGGGCATCTCGCGACTGGTGATCGCGCTGGACACGGCGCGGTTTGCCTCTACCCTGAGCATACTCATGGCCAGCGGGGTGCCCCTGCTGGAAGCCCTGCGTATTGCCGGGCAGGTGTTGACCAACCTCGTGCTGCAGCAGGACACCGCAGTGGTGGCGGAAAACGTGGAGGAGGGCAGTAGCCTCAACCGCGCGCTGCAGCAGAGCGGCCACTTTCCGCCGATGATGGTACATATGGTGGCAAGCGGCGAAGCCAGCGGCGAGCTGGAGACCATGCTGGAGCGCTCGGCCACCAACCAGGAGCGCGAGCTGGAAATGACCCTGGGAACCATGATGAGCCTGTTCGAGCCGCTGATGGTGGTGTTTATGGGAGGCATGGTCCTCACGATCGTGCTCGCCGTGCTGTTGCCTATTTTTGATCTCAATACAATGGTGAAGTGACATTATGAAATATTCAGTGCAAGCCGCAGGCGCCCAGCGAGGCTTTTCCCTGGTGGAAATCCTGGTGGTGCTGGTGATTATGGGTCTGCTGATCAGTATCGTGGCGCCCACGGTGCTCAATCGCGCGGACGAGGCCCGGGTACAGAAAGTCTACGCCGACTTCAAGGCGATAGAGACCGCGCTGAAAATCTACCGGCTGGACAACTACGTCTATCCCACCACGGAACAGGGGCTGGAAGCACTGGTCGAGCCCAGCAGCCTGGATCCCGAGCCACGCAACTTCAAGGCCGGGGGCTACCTGCAACAGGTGCCGCTGGACCCCTGGGGTCGGCCCTACCTCTACCTGAGCCCCGGCGAGAACGGGGAGATCGATATCTACTCCCTGGGCGCCGACGGACTGTCCGGCGGAGAGGGCCAGAACGCGGACATCGGCAACTGGCCGGAGGAGCAGTAGACCTGCATGCAGGGGTCGCACCAGGCGGGCTTCAGCCTGCTGGAAATGCTGGTCACCCTGATCGTGATCGTGCTCATTACCTCGCTGGTCAGCCTGGCCGTGAACTCCGGCGGGCAGGAGATACAGCTGGAGGCCAAGGTGCGCAACCTGGGGGAAGTGGCCGCCTATGCCGTGGATGAAGCCCAGCTGATCGGGCGGGACTACGGCCTGTTGTTGCAGCGCGAAGTGGTGGAGCGGGACACGGTATACAGCTATCAATGGCGCGAGCGCCTGCCCGAGGGCTGGCGCGAACCGACCACGGGGAAGGACGTGTTCGCCGGCCAGACCCTCCCGCCGGGAATTGAACTGGAACTGGAACTCGAGGGCGCACCCTTCAGCGAACTTGGCCTGGCCGGTGGCGAGGAGGAGGTGGCGCCGCAGGTGGTTTTCTATTCCAGTGGTGAAACCACAGCCGGTGCTATCGACGTACGGCGCGGGGCCGACGGCGAGCTGCTTTGGCGTATCGAATGGGATCTGCTGGGCCGCTTCCGCCTGCTGCCCCGCGGGGAGGACCCGGAGCTTGAGTAGCGCTGCGCCGGAACGCCTGTGTCAGGGGCTGTGGCCCCGTGCCCGGGGCGGCGCGCGCGGCTTTACCCTGGTCGAGGTCATGGTGGCGCTGGCGGTGGAGGCCATCGCGCTGCCGGCCCTGCTGGTCGCCCTGTCCCAGCATGTGGATGGCACCGGCTACCTGCGGGACAAATCCCTGGCCCAGATGGTGGCCGCCAATAAACTGGCGGAGCTGCGCCTCCTGTCCCGGGCCAGCCAGAACCTGCTGCGGGGCCAGGACAGCGGCGTGGCGCCCATCGCCGGGCGGGAGTTCAACTGGTGGATAGACAGCCAGCCCACCGAGGCCACCAATTTTTATCGCGTGGAGATAGCGGTGGCCGCGGGGGAGGAGCAGCGCGAGCAGCCCCTGTTTACCCTGGTGGCGTTTCTCTCTTCAGACTTGCGGGCGGATGCGGGGGCGACGGATGAGGGTGGTTGAGGGGAGTGCCGGCTTTACCCTCGTGGAGGTGCTGATCGCCCTGGCCATCACTGCCTTTATATCCGCTATTGCCTACAGCAGCCTGTCCAGCGCCCTGGCGGCGGTGGAGAGTATCCGGGTCACCGCCCAGCGCACCTATGAGTTGGACCGGGCCTGGATGATCATCTCCAGGGACCTGGGCCAGTTTGTCGCCAGGCCGGTGCGCGATGAATTCGGCGAGGTGGAACCGGCCATGGCAGGCGGGGCCGCCGCCCGCTTTCCCCTGAGTTTTACCCGTACCGGCTGGCACAATCCCGTCGGCAGCCCGCGCAGCAACCTGGAGCGCGTCAACTATCGCGTCGAGGACGGCGCCCTGTGGCGCGACAGCTACCCCGTGCTGGACCGGGCACCCGACTCAGCCCCCCGGCAGGTCCGCCTGCTGGGAGATGTGGAGGTGCTGGAGCTGGTATTCCTGGGCGCGCTCACGGAAGTCGAGTCCTCCGGCAGCGGCATCGAGCTGGACACCCGGGGCTGGCAGGGGAGTTGGGTAGCCGATACCAGCGCCCCGGAGTCCGAACTGACCCCACCGGTCGCGCTGGAGTTCAGGCTGCAGCTGGGCGACCTGGGCGAGATAAGGCGGATCTATGCGCTACCTCCGCTCTAGGCAGTCGCAGGGCGGCGCGGCACTGATCGCGGCACTGCTGGTGTTCGCCCTGTGCACGGCGCTGGTGGTCGCCATGGAGCTGGAGTTCAGCCGGCTCTACCAGCGCGTCGCCAATATCCTGCTGGCCGAGCAGGCCACTGCCTACCTGCGTGGCGCTGAAGACCTTGCGACCCTCGCCCTGCTGGCGGATTACGACGCCGACCAGGGCCGCGAGCAGCCGCGCGACGACCTGCTGGAAATCTGGGCGCAAACCCCGGCGCCCTACGCGCTGGACGAGGGCGGCTGGATGGCCGGTTGCCTGCGCGACCTGCAGGGGCGCTTCAATCTCAATGCCCTGGCCCAGAGCGCGGCGCCGCCCGAGGGCGAACAGCCGGGGACCACGCCGCGCTTTACCCCGGCCCAGGCCCAGTTTATCCGCCTGCTGCAGACCTTCGATGAGCCGCAGCTGAGCGAGCAGGAGGCGATCGCGGTAACCCGGGCGGTCACCGACTGGCTGGATCGGGACATCGAGCCCGCGATGGAGGGTGCCGAAGATGACTACTATTTCGGCCTGACGCCAGGCTATCGCACCGCCAACCGGCCCATGGCGAGCGTCAGCGAACTGCGCGCGATCGCCAATGTCACACCGGAGATTTACCGCGCGCTGGAACCCCTGGTCAGCGTCTGGCCGCAGCAGCCTGGGCCCCTGAATATCCATACGGCCTCCGCCACCGTGCTGCGCTCGATCAACGCCGACGATGATCTCAGTCCCCTGGGCGCGGCGGAGGGCCAGGCCCTGGTGGAGCAGCGCCAGGCTGCCGGCTTCGCAGACCTCGAGGATTTCCTGGAAAACCCGGTTTTTGCCGGCAAGCAGGAGCAGATGCAGCGGGTGAAGGCCCTGCTCGGTGAGTCCACGGGGTACTTCCTGCTTTCAGCGGAGGTGGAAGTTGCCGACCGGAGGATGCGCTTGTACAGTGTGCTGCAGCGCAGCGGGCGACAGATCAACGCCCTGGCTCGCGCCAGGGGCAGCCTGGATAACAGCCAGGCAATACGGGGAGACGAAGACACTTGCACAATAGCACCGTCATTAGACTGGTAAACGGCCGCCTGGCCTGGTATGCCCCGGGGGCCAGCGACGAGCCGCGCTGGCTGGATCAAGGCGACGCCAGGGAGAGCCTGTACGCGGCCATGGCGGAACAGCGTATGGCCCTGTGTTTTGCCGCGCCCGGCGCCGACGTGCGCCTGCTCCGGCTGAGCCTGAGCAGCGAGGAGAAAAAGCATATTGGCAAGTCGCTGCCGTTCATGCTGGAAGAGCGGGTGGCGGAGGATATCGAACGCCTGCATTTTGCCAGCGTGGCCCTGGACAAGCTGGACCTGGGCGTTGCGGTGTGCAGTATCGAGCGTATGCAGGCCTGGCAGTCGGAGCTGGCGGATTTTCCCGGTATCAGGTTGTGGCTGCCCGAGCCCTTGCTGCTGCCCTGGCGCGGCGGCGAGTGGTGCGTCGTCCTCGAGGGCGACGACGCGCTGGTGCGGTTTGACCAGTGCGGGGGCTTCACGGTGGAGCACGCCCTGTTGCCGGCGATGCTGGCGGGCCTGGCGGTGGACCAGCCCGAGCCCGGCGCGGTGATCGTTTACGGTCGCGACCAGGCGGCGGACACCGCGCTGCTGCCGGAGCAGTTGCAGGCAAAAGTCCAGTGGCGTCGCGGCAACCTGTACTCGGCGCTGCTGCTGGGTGAGGCGCCACAGCCCGCCCTCAACCTGTTGCAGGGCGCTTTTGCCGTGCGGCTGCCGGTGGCTCGCTGGTGGCGCGAATGGCGCGCGGTCGCCGCGGTTTTCGCGCTGGCCTTCGGCCTGCAGCTGGTCGCCACCTACACCGACTACCTGAAACTCAAGCGGGAGAACCTGGCCCTGCGGGGCGCCGTGGAAAGCAGTTACCGCCAGGCCAACCCCAGGGGCAACGCGCCGGAACCGGAAAAACAGCTGCAGCGCCAGCTTGCCGCTATGCGCGGTTCCGGCCAGAACAGTGGTTTTATCGACCTGATGGAACAGGTGGGCGCGATTATTGCCGGTGACGGCGGTACCACGATCGATGCCATCAACTACAACTTCAGTGACCGCGGTGGCGAAATGCGCATGAATATTGTGGCGGCTGATTTTGAAGCGGTGGAGCGGGTGCGCGCGGGGATCAACAAGACCGGCCTCGAAGCGATCATGGAGAGCAGCAGCGCCCAGGGAGACAAGGTGCGGGCCAGGCTGCGGGTGGGAGACAAGTCGTGAAGGAATGGTTTGCCGGGCTCAACCAGCGTGAGCAGCTGAGTCTGTTCGTGCTCGGTATCGCACTGTTGCTTTACCTGCTGTACATGCTGGCCTGGGCGCCCCTGGCCGAGCGGCGGGAGGAACTGGCATTGCAGAACGAGAGCGTGGCCGAAAGCCTGCAGCGGGTCGATGCCATGGTGTCGGAGATCATGCGCCTGCGGGAGGGCGGGGTTGCCAGCACGGCGCGGCGCAACCTCACATCCCTCGTCAACCAGTCCACCGGCCGCCATGGTCTGCAGGTGAGCCGCCTGCAGTCCAACAGTCGCGGCGACATCCAGGTGCGGCTGGAGAACGCGGTCTTCGATGATCTGCTGGCCTGGCTGGACGACGTGGAAAACCGTGAGGGTCTGCTGGTAACCGAGATTGCCATTACCCGCGCCGGAGCCTCCGGTCGGGTCAACGCCACCATCCGCATAGCCCAGGCATAATTGAGATGTCCAGGATCCTCGGGGCGTGCGCCCTGGTGTTGCTACTGCTGATCTGCCTGTTGGCCACCAGCCCCGCGCGCCTGCTCGGGCTGGTTCTGCCCTCGGGACAAGTTGTGATGCAGGGCTTCAGCGGCACCGTGTGGGATGGCAAGGCCAGCCGCTGCCTGGTGTGGACCCCGGCGGGCTATCTTAATCTTGGCGCCGTGAGCTGGCGGCTCTCGCCGCTCTCCCTGGCGCTGTTTGCACCGCGCCTGACCCTCGAGTCCCGCTGGGGCGAGCAGACGCTGGACACCGGCCTGGTGCTGCGCGGTGGCGCGGATGTCGACCTCGATGCCATGGAAGCGACCCTCCCGGCGGATCTGTTGCGACAATTCATACCGGTGAGCCTTGCCGGAACCCTCTCGTTGCAGTTGGAACAGCTGAAACTGCGGGCCGGCTGGCCGGTTGCAGGCGCGGGTCGCCTGGTATGGCAGGGCGGTGGCTGGAACTCTCCCAGCGGCCCGATCGCACTGGGCAGTTACGCCCTGGATTTCAGCCAGCCACCCGGATCGGCGCTGGTGGGAGAGGTGGTGACGCTGGCCGGCGCGGTCAGCGCCCAGGGCTCGGTGCGGCTGGAAGACAGAGCCTACGACATCGATATCACGCTGCGCGGCGAGGGCGGCCTGGACGAGCGCCTGCAGCAGGCACTCAGCCTGATGGCGCGTCCCGTCGATGGCGGCTACCGCATCAGGCTCGACGGTGAAGTGAAGGACTGAATCCGGATTGGTTCAGGAGCCTGTCGGACTTAGGATGATTCTACTGCGGCGGCGGGAAATCGGCCAAATTTCCCACTCGCCTCGCTACGAACCCCTGAGTCCGACAGGCTCCTGGGCCGGGCGTGCGCTTCCTGCCGCTGACCAAAGCTGTTTTAATAATGCGTTATGCATCAGATTCACAGGGGAAACAGGCGATGACAGAGGGCGGCTACAGGAAGTGGGAATGCGTGATCTGCGGATTTATCTACGACGAGGCGGAGGGTCTGCCGGAAGATAATATTGCCGCGGGTACCCGTTTCGAGGACCTCCCGGAGGACTGGGAATGCCCGGATTGCGGTATTTCCAAGGCGGACTTTGAACCGATGGCGGCCTGAAACAATGCAGGCACAGGAATAAATGCCATGAACGTGATTGCGGAGCGTCTCGACGCGGTGCGTGAACAGATGAAAGCCGCCGGTTACGCCGCGCTGGTCGTGCCCAGGGCCGACGAGTACCTTGGGGAGTACATCCCCGCCCACAATGAGCGCCTGCGCTGGCTCAGCGGGTTCACGGGCTCTGCGGGTTTTGTCCTGGTCACCGCAAGCGAGGCGGCGATATTCGTCGATGGCCGTTACAAGGTGCAGGTGCGCCAGGAGGTCTCCCCGGACCTGTTCGAATACCGCCGCCTCGGCGAGGACCTTCACGCCGACTGGCTGGCGGCGCAGCTTTCTGCCGGCGCCGTGGTGGCCTGCGACGCGCGCATGCACAGCCTGCGCTGGTATCGCGACAGCGAAGCTGCCCTGGCCGCCGCCGGTCTGGCGCTGGTGGCAGCGCCGCAGAACCTGGTGGACGCCTGCTGGCTGGACCGGCCCGCCCCACGGGTCAGCCCCGCCCTGTTGCTGGCCGAGCGGTATACCGGTGAGTCCAGTAGCGCCAAGCGCGAGCGCATCGGCGCGCAGATAGCCGCGAAAGGCGCCCAGGCCGCCCTGGTCTTTGCCCCGGACTCCATCAGCTGGCTGTTCAATGTCCGCGGCACAGACATCCCGAAATTGCCGGTGGTACAGGGTCTGGCCCTGCTGGAGGCGGATGGCAAGGCCACCCTGCTGGTGGAACCCGGTCGGGTGCCTGAGGGCTTCGCCGCGCACGTGGGTAAAGGCGTGACGGTGCTGCCCGAAACCGATGCCGCTGCGGTGCTGGCCGCTTACCGGGGTCGACGCGTGCTGGCTGACCCGGATACCGCCAATGCCTGGAGCCAGCTGGCCCTGGAGCAGGGCGGCGCAACCCTGGTGGCGGGCAGCGACCCGGTGCTGTTGCCGAAGGCCTGCAAAAACAGCGTTGAAATCCAGGGGACCTGTAATGCCCATATTCGCGATGCGGTAGCCGAGGTCCGGTTCCTGGCCTGGCTCGATGGTGAAGTGGCCGCCGGCCGCCTATACACCGAGGCGGAGCTGGCCGACCGCCTGCTGTCATTTCGCGCGCTGGGTGAGGACTTCCAGGAAGCGTCCTTCGATTCGATTTCAGCGGCGGGGGCCAATGCCGCCATGTGTCACTATAACCACCTCAACGTCGCCGAGCCCGCACGCCTGCCCATGGACAGCGTCTACCTGATAGACAGTGGCGGCCAGTATCTGGACGGTACCACCGACATTACCCGCACCGTGGCGATCGGCGATCCCGGTGACGATATCCGCCGCATGTTTACCCTGGTGCTGAAGGGCCATATCGCCCTCGACCAGGCCCGCTTCCCGGTGGGCACCACCGGCTCCCAGCTGGATACCCTGGCCCGCCAGTTCCTGTGGCAAGAGGGCTTCGACTACGAGCACGGCACCGGGCACGGCGTGGGAGTTTTCCTCAGCGTGCACGAGGGTCCGCAGCGTATTGCCAAGGCCCCCAACACCATCGCCCTGCAGCCGGGGATGATCGTCAGCAACGAGCCCGGCTACTATCGCGCGGGGGCTTTCGGTATTCGCTGCGAGAATCTGGTGGTAGTGCGCGAGTCCAGCCGTGGCAATGAAGAGCAGTCCATGCTTGCGTTCGAGCCGATTACCCTGGTGCCTTTTGACCTGCGCCTGGTGGACGCGAGCCTGCTCAGCGCCGCCGAGCTGCACTGGCTGGACAGCTACCACCAGCGCGTGGCGGCGGCAGTCGGCCCGCTGCTGGAGGGCGCCGACCGGACCTGGCTGGAGCAGGCCACCCGCCCGCTGGCAGCCTCACCCCCCAGCCGTCGGCACGTCGGCTGATTCCGTCGGGGGAAAGGTGTAGACTGCGGCGATAACAACAACACCCGGGGATACAACGATGTCTGCAGCAGGTGGCGCCCAGTCGCACTGGTCATCCCGCTTTTCCTTCCTCATGGCCTCGGTGGGTTTCGCCGTTGGCCTGGGTAATATCTGGCGCTTTCCCTACGTCACGGGCGAGAACGGCGGCGCCGCCTTCGTGCTGGTTTACCTCGCCTGTGCCTTTGGTATCGGTGTCCCCATTCTCATGGCAGAGATGCTCATCGGCCGGCGGGGGCAGGGCAGTCCGCCCTCGGCCATGGCCAGCGTGGCCCGGGAGAGCGGCCGCTCCCGGCGCTGGGCCGGGGTGGGCGGTATGGGCCTGCTGGCGGCCTACACTATCGAGATCGTCTATGCGGTGGTGGTGGGCTGGGTGCTGTGGTACCTGTTCAAGGCGATTACCACCGGCTTTGTCGGGGTGGATGGCATAGAGGCCAGTGCCCAGTTCAGCGCGGTGCTGGACGACAATGTCGGCATGGTGTTCTGGACCCTGGTGGGCCTGGCGATTACCGGTTTTATCATTTATTCGGGCGTCAAGGACGGTATCGAGCGGGCTGTCGTGGTGATGATGCCGCTCATGTTCATCCTGTTGCTGGCGCTCGCCACCTACAACTACTTTGCCGGTGGCTTCGAGGAAGCCGTGACCTGGCTGTTTACGCCGGATTTCAGCAAGATCGGTCCCACCACGGTACTGGCGGCGGTGAGCCAGGCGTTTTTTTCCATCGGCGTCGCCATGGGCGGCATGATGACCTACGGCTCCTATCTCCCCAGGTCTATTTCGATCACCCAGTCGGTACTGATTATCGTGGTGGCGGATACGGCAGTGGCGCTGTTGGCGGGCCTGGTGATCTTCCCCGCGGTGTTTCACCACGGTCTCGACCCGGCGGAGGGCGCGGGGCTGATTTTCCATACCCTGCCCGTGGCCTTTGCCCAGATGCCCGGGGGTTACCTGTTCAGCATCCTGTTTTTCCTGATGCTGACCGTCGCCGGCATCACCTCCATGGTGGGCCTGGTAGAATCAGTGAATTACTGGGTGGAGGAGCGCTACGGCATTCCCCGCCACAAGAGCGCCCTGCTCGTCATCGGCTCCATCGCCATTCTCAGTGTGATCAGCGCGCTGTCCTATAACGTGATCAGCGAATACACCGTCGGCGGGCACAACTTCAACGATACCCTCGACTATTTTTCCACCAAGGTGCTGTTGCCCCTGGGCGGTTTGTTGATTGCGGTTTTTGCCGGCTGGGCGGTCAACAAGGCTGCCAGCCGCGACGAGCTGACCAGCCTCAACGGCGCGACCTACGAGATCTGGCATTTCCTGATCCGCTTCGTCGTACCCCCAGCGCTGCTGGTGATATTCGTCGTGGGCGTGACCGGCTAGAGCAGCTGCAGCAGCTGGTACAGCACCGGCAGCAGTATCGCTGTCGCCAGCGCGTTCAGCCCCATCGCCAGTCCGGAGAAAGCCCCGGCCACCTCGCTGACCTGGAAAGCCCTGGCGGTGCCGATGCCGTGAGCGGCGATGCCGATGGCGAGGCCGCTGGCGCGCGCGTCGCGAATACGCGCCAGCTTCAGCAGCCCGCTCGCCGTCATGGCGCCGGTAATGCCGGTGAGTATCACCACCACGGCCGTGAGCGTGGGCAGCCCGCCCAGCTGCTCGGCAATACCCATGGCCACCGGTGTGGTGACGGATTTGGGGGCGATTGACAGCAGGGTAAGGCGCGAGGCTCCCAGCAACCAGGCGATACCCACGCTGGTCACGGCGGCGGTAAGAGAGCCGATGACCACCGTGACCGCAATCGCCAGCCAGGATTCCCGCACCCTCTGGATCTGTCGGTACAGGGGTATTGCCAGTGCAACGGTGGCGGGCCCCAGCAGGAAGTGAATGAACTGGGCGCCATCGAAGTAGCTGCGGTAATCGGTGCCGGTGAGAGCCAGCAGGCTCACGATGGCCAGTACCGCGATCAGCACCGGGTTGACCAGCGGGTTGTTGCCGCTCCTGTTATACAGCCAGAGACCTCCCTGGTAGGCGACCAGGGTGAGGGTCAGTGTCAGTAGCGGGCTGGCGGCGAGATAGACCCAGATGGCCTGTATATCGCCGTTCACTTCTCGCTACCTCGTCGGGCCAGCAATTGCATCGTCCAGGCGGTCACCACGATAGTGAGCATGGTGCTGATGATGACCGAACCGGCAATGGGCAGCAGCTCTGCGCCGATGAGCCGGGCGTGCAGCATCACCCCGACGCCGGCCGGCACAAACAGCAGGGACAGGTGCGATAGCAGGGTGTCAGCCATCCGGTCCAGCCCTGTCGGGATGCCGCCTCGCAGCAACAGGCCCGCGAACAACACCGCCATGCCCAGCACCGGTCCCGGCAATGGCAGGCCGGTGGCGATCACCAGTACCTCTCCCACCAGCTGGCAGGCGAGCAGGATAATGAAGAATCCCAGCATTGAAAATGTCCCCTTATGCAGCTTGTTTTGCCTGTTGCGAACCGGGCAGTCCCGGCCCCGTTTTCACAGCACGGGTGAAAACAGCCGGGCAATCCCCATGGCAAGGGGAAACCAGACCGGCTTGTTGTCCATCTCCTGCAGGCTGACCTGTCGACTGCGCCGCATATCTGCCTGCAGCATCTCGTCCACCTGGGTCGCGAATGCCGGGTCGTCCACCAGCAGGGTCAGCTCGAAATTCAGGCGGAAGGACCGGTTGTCGAAGTTGGCGGTGCCGACTCCGGCGATGCGGTCATCCATCAGCAACACTTTCTGGTGCATGAAGCCGCCCTGGTAGCGGTACACTTTTACCCCTGTGGGCAGCAGGTCCCGTGTGTAGGACCAGTTGGCCATGGCGACCACCGGCCCGTCGGGCTCATCGGGGATGAGCACCCGCACATCGACGCCACGCAGCGCCGCCAGTTGCAGGGCCGAGACGATGCCGTGGTCCGGTACGAAATAGGGACTGGCGATCCAGATCCTGCGGGTGGCGGCGGCAATGGCCTGGTGGTACATGAGGCCTGCCTCATCGTATTCACTGGCCGGGTCGGAGGGGAATACCAGCACCGTGCTGTCACCCTGCTGGACGTCGGGAAATTCCCAGTCCACGTTCATGGGGGAGCGTGTCGCCCAGTGCCAGTCGGTAGCAAAGGCGAGCATGGCGCCCAGCACCGCCGGCCCCGCCACCCGGGTATGGGTATCGCGCCACTGGCCGTAACGACGTTTCAGGCCCAGGTACTCGTCGCCGACATTGTGGCCGCCGATCCATGCATATTTGCCATCCACCACCACATTCTTGCGGTGATTGCGGAAATTGAGCTGGAAGCGGTTGCGTCGCCCCTGGGTGGTGTTGAAGGGCGCCACCTTGACGCCGGTCATCTGCAGCTGGCTGCAAAGGCGCGTGCCTGCGAACTTGCGGCTGCCGATCTCATCGTACAGCAGGAATACCTTGACCCCGGCCCGGGCCCTGTCAGCCAGTGCCCGGCACAGGCGCCGGCCCAGCTTGTCGTCCCGGATGATATAGAACTGGAAGAAAATGTATTTCTGCGCGCTTTGCAGGCCGGCCATGATGCTGTCGAAAGTCTGCTGGCCGTCAATCAGCAACTCGACCCGGTTGCCGCTGGTGGCCGGCATGCGCGCCAGGTTGTAAAGGCTGGCATACAGCGGTGTGTCGCTGGTCACCGGTACGATGTGCTGCTCGATCATACCGCTGGTCCGGCGGATCAGGCGCAGTGACTCCCGCTCTATTTCATCGCGCTGCTCCAGGTAACCGTCGAACTTGTTGCGCCCGAACACGAGGTACAGCGGTACGGTGACATAGGGCAGGGTGAGCAGGGAGATGGCCCATGCGACGGCTCCCTGGGAGGTCCGCGCATTCAGTATGGCTTCCAGCGCCGAAACAATGGCTATGACATAGACCAGCACCAGGGCCACGGCGATGAGCGTTGTGAGCAGTTGCGCGTCCATGGGGCCGAGTCTAGCAGTTGGCGCCTGCCCGCAACACCGCCCGGCGTGCGGGCCGCAGCCGGGCGAAGTGGATCAGCCTGGCGACACCTTGTTGGCCAGTGCCATACCGACCAGCATGGCCACCACGAAGATGCCGGTTTTCTCGTCCAGGTAGGTCAATGCGGACAGGGCCGGCCCCGGGCAGTAACCGTAAACGCCCCAGCCGATGCCGAAGATGGCGGCGCCGCCCAGCAGCCGTCTGTCGATGACCGTGGTGGCGGGCAGGTAGAAGCGCGTGTTGAGCACCGGCCGCTTCATTCCGGGCAGAAAGCGGAAGGCGACAAGGGTGACCAGGACGGCACCGCCCATCACGAAGGCGAGGTCCGGAATCCACTGGCCGGTGATATCGAGAAACCCCAGTACCTTGGCCGTGTCGGTCATTCCCGACATCGCCAGGCCGACCCCGAATACGATGCCGCACAGCAGTCCCATGAGAGCCTTCATGACAGCACTCCCGGCAGCAGGTGGCGGATGAGGTAGACGGTGGCGATGCCGGTTGCCATGAATGTCATGGTGGCCGCCAGCGAGCGGGGCGACAGCCGCCCGATACCGCAGACCCCGTGTCCGCTGGTGCAGCCGCTGCCCATGCGGACACCGAAGCCCACCAGCAGGCCGCCGGCGACCGCCTGCCACCAGGGCAGCGGGCTGGGCGGGGGGTGGGGAACGCCGGCCAGCAGGTGGTAGAGCACGGGGCCGACCACCAGGCCGACAATAAACAGCCAGCGCCAGGCGTTATCCGGCTGGGCCGAGATGGCGCCCCAGACGATGCCGGCAATACCGGCGATACGGCCCAGTAAAAACATCAGTGCGACCGAGGCCGCGCCGATCAGCAGCCCGCCGATCAGGGGTGTGGTGTATGCAAACATGAGTTACCTCCGGGCTGTGATTATAGCGTCATGACGGCGCCGCCGCGATTGCTCTGGATCAATTGTGACAGTCTCTTCGGCCGCCCACCGTCACTCCAGCAGCCCCTTGCCCGGCACGAAGTTGGCCTCCAGCCTGATACCCTCCGGGTCCTCGAACAGCACCGAGTAGTAGCCCGGGGCCCACCCGTCTTCCTGCGGGGGGTGAACGATACGGGCCGGGGTGGTTTGCAGGAACCGGTGCAGCTCGTCCACATCCTGGCGCTCCCGCAGGCGAAAACACAGGTGGTGCAGGCCGCTGTGGTTCTGGTCGAAGCGGTTGTGCGAACCCTGCTGTTCGCTGGCGCGAATCCCCACTGCTGTCCTGCCCCCCACGCAGTAGTAAATGCCCTCGCTGTCGAGCACCGGGCTCAGGCCGAGGAAGGGCAGCAGCTGGCCGTAGAAAGCCCTGGCAGTGGGGTAGTCGCCCACCGTCAGGAAAGTATGGGCGATGCCGTTGATTTCCATCTTCGCGCCTCCGCCTGTGCTGTCAGCTCTGGATATTCTCAGGCCCCCAGTAGGCTTTCATGCTGGCGACCTTGCCGTCCTCGTCAAATTCGAAAACGTCGATGACATCGATAAGCATCCCGGGCATTGTCACCTGGAAGGAAAAGGCGACGGCGTTACCGGCGCAGCGCGGCGTGCCCGTGAGAGCCAGCTTCGCGCCGGCTTTCAGCGCCCCCTCGTAAAAGGTACAGATGGCATCCAGGCCCTCGTGCACGGGGGTGCCCACGGGATCCTCGACCCGGGCATTGCTTGCATACATGCCGCGGATGATGTCCATGTCCGTGTTGGCAAAGGCCTCCACGTATCGTTCAACTACCCTGATCTTGTCTTTCGCGTCCATGTTGTTTTCCCGTTGTTGTTGTCCGGCAGTGCGTCAGTAACCACAGAGCGTGGCGTAGCGGTCCTTGTGAAACCCGGTGTCCCCGAAGATCTGCATCGTCACCCGGGCCCGTTTGAGAAAGAAACCTATCTCGAGTTCGTCGGTGACGCCGATACCACCGTGCATTTGCACCGCCTCATTGGTCACGTTCTTTACCAGCTCGTTGAGCTTCGCCTTGGCCAGGCTGGCAAGTACGGGCAGCTGCTCCGGCGTCTCGTCGACGGCGCTGAGAGCCTGCAGCAGGACCGAGCGGCACAGTTCGAACTCGGCCTGCATCTGCGCGGCCCGGTGTTGCAGGGCCTGGAAGCTGCCGATCGGCGCACCGAATTGCTCCCGCTCCTTGAGGTGTGCCACCGTACGCTCAAAGGCTTCCAGCGCGCAACCCATCATCTCGGCGGCGATGGCGATGCGGGCGCGATCCAGCACCGCATCCAGGATCGGCCAGCCCTGCCCCGCGTCGCCGATGACGGCATCCGCCGCCACCCTGACATCGGCAAAATCCAGGTTGGCGGCGTTGCGACTGTCGGCCATGACGGTGCGCCGGCAAGTGACCCCGGTGGCTTCGCGGTCCACCAGCAGCAGGGTCAGCCCCTCGGGGCTGCGCTCGTCGCCGCTGCTGCGCGCCACCACGATCAACTGCCCGGCGCTGTGGCCGTCCAGCACAAAGGTCTTGCTGCCGTTGAGGATGAAGTCCTGCCCATCGGGGCGGACGGTGGTGGCGATATGGCTGGGCCGGTGATGGTGGGATTCCTCCAGAGCCAGTGCCAGCGTCAGTTCGCCAGTGGCGATTGCCGGCAGCATTGCCGATTTTTGCGCGTCACTGCCGCCCAGCAGCACGGTAGAGGCGCCCACCACGGCCGAGGCGAACAGCGGTGAGGCAGCCAGGGTCCGGCCGCATTCCTCCAGCACCAGGCCCAGGCCGGTGAAACCGAAATCCAGGCCGCCGTATTCCTCCGGCAAAATGATACTGGCCCATCCCAGCTCGGCCATCTGTCGCCATAGCGGCGGGGCGTAGCCCAGCGCATCGCGCTCGTCCCGCAGTTTGCGCAGTGCTGCCACCGGTGCGTTGGCCGCGAGGAATTCCCGGGCCGTGTCCCGCAGCAGCCGCTGCTCTTCATCCAATACCAGGGACATGATTTATTTCTCCGCCGGCTGGGGAAGTCCCAGCACGCTCTTGGCAATGACGTTCAGCTGTATTTCCGAGCTGCCCCCGGCAATGGTCATCGCCTTGGACATCGCCCACAGGCGCAGGGTGTCGAGTTCCTCGGAGGTGAATTCCTCGCCCTCCCAGCCCAGGCCGCGACTGCCCATGATGGCCAGCAACAGCTCGCTCCTGGTTTTCTCCGCCTCGGTTCCCAGGTACTTCATTACCAGGGGTGCCGCGCTGCGCACGCCACTGGCTTTTTCCTCGAAGCCGCGGAAGTGGGTCAACGCAATCGCGTGCATCTGCATGTCGTACTCGACCAGGTCGCTGCGCAGCTGGGCGTCGCTGATCTTTCCATCCACGAATTCCAGGTACTGGCGCGCCGCTGCGCTGGGCGCCACTGCCTTGCGCGGCGAGTCGCTGCCGAGTTCCGCCATCAGCTTGCGCTCGTGCACCAGCAGGGCTTTCGCCACGGACCAGCCCTTGTTCAGTTCCCCCACCAGGTTTTCCCGCGGGACTTTCACGTTGTCGAAAAAGGTCTGGCAGAATTCCGACTCGCCGCTGATCAGGGCAATCGGTGTGGTGCTGACACCGGCGGAGTCCATGTCGATGAGCAGGAAGCTGATGCCCTCCTGTTTCTTCACATCGGAATTGGTGCGCACCAGGCAGAATATCCAGTCGCACTTGTCCGCGGCGGTGGTCCAGATCTTGCTGCCGTTCACCAGGAAGTAATCACCCATGTCCTGGGCCTTGCACTGCAGGCTGGCCAGGTCGGAACCCGCGCCCGGTTCCGAGTAGCCCTGCGCCCAGCGGCTTTCACCGTTGATGATGGCGGGGATGTGCTGACGCTTCTGCGCCTCGTTGCCGTATTCCAGCAGGGCCGGTCCGAGCATCCACAGGCCTATGCCGTAGAGGGGCGTGCGCGCCCTGATGCGTTTCATCTCCTCCTTGATCACCTGGCCCTGTCGGTCGCTGAGACCGCCGCCGCCGTAGTCGGCAGGCCACTCCGGGGCTATCCAGCCCTTGTCTCGCATACGCTGGAACCACAGTCGCGCATCCTCTGATGGAAATGTGCCGCGGCGCCCGCCCCAGTACTGTTCCTCAGGGGTGATGGGCTGGCGCTGGGAGGGCGGGCAGTTGTCTTCCAGCCACTGGCGTACTTCCTGGCGGAATTGTTCGAGATCCTGCAAAAGCGTTCTCCTGTCGGGTTTGCAGCGAAAGTGGTCCGTCACGAATCGCTGTGTTCGGACCGCCGGCCATGGTAAGGCCGGCGGGGCGCCACTTAAAGAGTACCCATGGTAGCGCCACGGTGTTGCAGGACAATGGCTTAATAAGTCAGCCTCTGTGACATAATGCGCCAGGCACCGGGGCACAGGCACGGTCGGTTTGCAGGTGCATACCCGGCCGGTTGACCCCGGTTTGCAGCGCGGGCATGCTGAGTCCCCGCAAAGCGCAGAGGTGGCATATGCAGAGGTTTGAAGACCAGGTGGTATTGGTGACCGGCGCCGGTGGCGGCATCGGCCGGGCCAGCGCGCAGCGCATCGCAGCCGAGGGAGGGGCGGTGTATTGCGTCGACCTCAATAGCGAGGCGGTGCAGGCCACGGTGGACGCCATTGTCGCCGGGGGCGGCAAGGCCTGTGGCCGTATCTGCGATATCAGCAGCGAGGAGGATGTGCGCGCCTGTGTGGCGGCCTGTGTGGCCCATTACGGCGGCCTGAACGCGCTGGTGAATATGGCGGGCGTACTGCGCTTCGACGACACCGAACAGCTCCAGCTCACCCAGTGGCAGAAGGTTCTCGACGTCAATCTGACCGGCACCATGCTGCTCTGCCGGGAGGTCCTGCCCCACCTGGTGGCCAGCAAGGGTGCTATCGTCAATGCGGCCTCCACCGCAGCCCTGGCCGGACTGCCCTGCGGCGTGGCTTACTCCGCCAGCAAGGGTGGCGTACTCGCCATGACCCGCAGCATCGCCATCGAGTACGCCAAGCGCGGCGTGCGCGCCAACTGCGTCTGCCCCGGGGAAATCAAAACCGGCATGACCGACGGCGTGGCCTTTCCCGATACCATGGACTTCGAGCTGATTTCCCGGGTCATCTCGCCGACCGGCGCCCGTGGCCCGGAGGTGGTGGCCAGTGTGATCGCCATGCTCGCCTCGCAGGACGGCATTCACATTACCGGCGAGGACATCCGCGTGGACGGCGGCACCCTGGCCTGAGCAAACGCGGCGAGCAAACATGGACCAGCCCGGAATAACTGTCGTGATCAATGGCAAGGCCTTCAGCCTGCGCGCCAGTGATGGAGACGGCATCGCGGCTATACCTGCCGTGGAGCGGCAGCAGTTGATCGATCTTCTGGAGGCGGTGAAACAACAGGAAGAGCGCGCCCGGGAAATGGCCCGGCGTGCGATCCATGTCGCCTCGGCCAGTGCTGGCGGCGCTGCGGCGCCAGGCTACCGCCCGGTAAAGGGTGAGCGGCTGGGGGCCGGAGACGTGGACGCACTGATGGCAAGGCTGGTGGCGGAGGACAGCCGCAGCAGGAAACCCGGCCTCACCCGGGAGGGCCTGTTCAGGTGGGTGCTGGGTGCGGTGGTGGTGATCGTCCTGCTGGTGCTGATCTTTTAGCGGACGCGTCACTGGGATTCAATGAGCTTTACCCTGAAGGTTTTTTCCCGCTTGTCGCGCCGGCTGGTGATGTGGATGGTGTCGCCGGGTTGTTTTTTCTCCAGCGCGTCGAGGTAGTCGTCGTTGCTGCGTATCGGCTTGCCATCGATCGCGGTGATGATGTCACCCAGCATCACCTCTCCGCGTGAACCGCGGTAGGCCCCTGTCATACCTGCCTTGTGGGCAGGCAGTCCGGGGTAGACCTGCACCACCGGCAGGCCCTCGATCCGGTAGCGCCGGATCCAGCGATCACTGGCCAGCTCCACGCCGATGATGGGGCGCAGGATGCGGCCGTAGCTGATCAGTTGTGGCACCACCTCCTTGACGGTATTGACCGGGATGGCGAAGCCTATGCCCGCGCTGGCGCCGCTGGGGCTGTATATCGCGGTGTTGACCCCGACCAGCTGGCCCAGGGAGTTGAGCAGTGGTCCGCCGGAATTGCCGGGGTTGATGGCGGCGTCAGTCTGGATCACACCGCGAATCCTGCGATTGTCCGGCGCCTGGATCTCGCGCCCCAGTGCACTGACGATGCCGGTGGTCAGGGTGGTGTCCAGGCCGAAGGGGTTGCCGATAGCCAGTACCTTGCGGCCCACGGTCAGCTCGGAAGAGTCGCCCAGGGGCAGGGTGACCAGGTGGTCGGGGGGGTCTTCGATGCGCAGGACCGCGAGGTCCTTCTCCGGCGCCAGCCCGATGACCTCGGCCTCGTGCTCGCTGCGATCGTGCAGTGTCACCGTCAGTCTGTGGGCGCCGGCGATGACATGAAAATTGGTGACGATCAGGCCACTCCTGTCCCAGACGAAGCCGGTGCCGGCCCCCTGGGGAATCTCCTGTACATTCGGGCTGAAGAAGTCGCGGCGCAATGCCTTGTTGGTGACGAAAACCACCGAGGGACTGGCCTTGCTGAATATCTCTGTGCTGTTGGCCTCGTCGTCCGTGGCGAAGCTGAGATAGTCGATTTCCGCCGCTGCGCCGCCCAGGGAAATCAGCAGCAACAGCAGTACCGCGGCAGTGTCGAGGTAAACGGATCGTGCTGGTCTTTCCCGGGCCATACGGGTTTACTGCTGCTGCAGCCCCGCGATGAACGCCTCTATGCGTTTGGCATTCGCCCCGAGGTCGCCGAGCCCCACCCGCGAGACGGACCGCAGGTCCACCAGGGCGCCCTGGGCATTGGTGCGCACACGAATGACGATGTCGTCCTTGAAGCCCATGACCGTGGTGGTGTCCACCGCCTCGATGATGCCGGCGTTGCGGTCCTGAAAATAGATCTCCCAGCCCATGGCCGTGGCGACCTGCACCGCCTTGTCGAACATCTCGCCGTACTCCATCGAGGAGCGCAGGGTCTGCAGATGCGGATACGCCTGGGCCTGCAGCTCCATGGTCGCCGGGTCGGTCTCCAGGCTGTTGCTGTCGGGCCCGCGTTGTTGCTCCGCGGCGGTAAATACCGGCGGATCCTGCAGGTCGGTGGAGATGTCGTGAATGCGCGGGTACTGCCCGGCTCCCAGCAGGGAAAACAGCAGCAGCGCGCCCGGCAGGGCCAGCAGTGCCCGCCCGGCCAGGGCCTTGCGCCAGGGTGCGAAGCGCGGCAGTAACATCAACAGCACAGCCAGCAGCAGGGCGAGAGCCGCCCCGGCGCAGGCGATGGCGTAGATCATCAGCCCCTGTTGCCAGGCGCCCGACCGCACCGTCAGTACCGCGGCCGGCAGCGCCAGCAGCAGGGCCAGGATGATATAGCCCAGCCAGTTGACCAGGGCGGGTCTGTGCCGGTTGTCGGTTTCAGCGGTCTGGTTCATGTCAGTCTCCCGGGGCCGGACGTTTGCGCAGGCACAAGAATACTCGCTGGCAGCGCCACATGCGAGTGGTGGGGCGGTTCAATTGGGCAGCCCTGTCGCCGGTTTAGCGGCGACGCCATTTGAGCTGGGGGCCGGCATCTGGTTAACTCTCGCGCTGACCACAGCGGCGGCGTCGCAGTTTCGCGCGCAGTCGATAACAGACAGGGAGCAGGGGCGTTATGGGCAGAGTAGCCGGCAAGGTTGCAATTATTACAGGCGGTGCCAGCGGCATGGGCAAGGCGGACGCGATACTGCTCGCGCGCGAGGGCGCCAGCGTGGTGGTTGCGGACCTGAATGAAAAGGACGGCCAGGCAGTGGCCGACGCCATCGGCGACAGCGCGACCTTCATGCGCCTGGATGTGACCGACGAGGACAACTGGCAAGCCGTGATCGCAGCCACGGTAAAAAAGTTCGGCCGCCTGGATATCCTGGTGAACAACGCCGGCATGATCGCACTGGGGACTATCGTGGATACCGACCTCGCCACCTGGCGCAGGATCAACGCGGTCAACAGTGACGGCGTGTTCCTGGGATGCAAGCACGCTATTCCCGCCATGGCCGCCAGCGGTGGCGGCTCCATCGTCAATATGTCCTCGGTAGCGGCGATTCACGGCCAGTCCTTCGTGGCGGCCTACACCGCCAGCAAGGGCGCGGTGCGCTCCCTCACCAAGAGCGTTGCCATGTTCTGCAAGGAGCAGAAAAACGGTATCCGCTGCAATTCCATCCACCCCGACGGGGTGAAGACCCCCATGGTGGTAAAGGTCGCCATGGGCAAGGACGTGGCCACCGCCGAGGACATCGAGGCGGTGGGCAAGTTCGGCAATATGTGCGACCCCGAGGACATCGCCAACCTGGTGCTGTACCTCGCTTCCGACGAATCCGGCTTCGTCAACGGTTCGGAAATGCTGATCGACAACTGCGCTACCATCACCCCGCCGCTGGGCGTGTAGCAGCCAACCGCGGGAGGGATCCGGGCCATGGAAAAACTCGTTTACACCCTCTGGCAAGGCGCCCAGCCGAACGCCGATGCCTTCCGCGATGAGTTGCTGGACGTGCTGTGTCCGCGCCTGGCCCGGGTGGAGAGTATTCACGGGATACGCCTGGCGGTCGCCGACAGCGCGGTGGCGCCGGCGGCGGGACGCAGGATGGAGAGCCATCCGCCGGTGCCCGGGGCCTGTCTCTCCCTGTGGGTGGATTGCGCCGGTGCCGCGGATGCCTGGGAACCGCTGATCGATCGGCAGGTAGCGCGCAGGAGCGCCTATCTTGTGACCGAGGCGGAGCCGCTGGTGAGCCAGTCCACGCACCCGGTGGCAGCCGGAGAGCGGGTTCCCGGGATGTGCCAGGTGGTGTTCCTGCGGCGGCCTGCGTCCCTGGCAAGAGCGCAATGGTTCGACGTCTGGCAGGGCAGCCACACCCGGGTCGCCATCGAGACCCAGTCGACGTTCGGCTACCGCCAGAACGTGGTGGTGCGCGCCATCGGCACAGACACGCTGCCCTGTGACGCCATTGTCGAGGAGAATTTCCCCGAGGGGGCCATGGCCTCCGATCATGTGTTTTACGCTACCGGTGGTGACGATGAGCTGTTGCAGCGCAGAATGACCGCCATGCTGGAAAGCTGCGCGCGCTTCATCGATTTCGAGCATATCGACGTGATTCCGATGAGCGAGTACCTGGTCAGGCCGCTCGGCTGATTCCGGCCCTGGCGATGCCCGGTACTGTCGGGTGACGCGTCGGGTTCACCAATACCGAGGCTTTAGCGGGTAATCTCCGGGGTGCTGCCTGCATGACCCGCCGCTGCCTGTGCGGGCCCGGGTCGCTCCGGACGAAGTTTGCTGAAGAAGTTGCGCGAGCATCGGTAACAGCGAAATTTCGGGTTTCTCCGGCAGATTTTGTCCAACCTGGAACGGTGTATGCGCTCGACACTCTGGCATTTACAGACAGGGCAGGTGAGTTCATACGGGCCATACGGCATAGGGGGCCTCCCTCAGGCAAATGACGAACGGTTCGATCTCCATTGGATTAAGGGTTAATGGTTCCACTGGCTCGTGCGGTGCAACTGGCAGTTTCCAACAAAAAATACGATCAGGTAATGTCAGACAACCAGATTAACGTCTGGTTCACGCCAGTGCACCATCTCCATCACCGGAAATATGGACCTTTTGGGCAGGTTTTTACGAATCTGACGGGGTTGACGCGCATCCCTGCGCTCGGGTGTCGACACCAGACAGGGCGCTCGCAGGAGAGTGATCGCCTGCCGGGCTCCCGCGCCGTCCGGGCGGCCAGAGTCGCCCGGGCTGGCGCCAGGTCAGGCGGCCTGTAGCGCCCTGATCCTGTCCTCCAGCGGCGGGTGCGAGCTGAACAGGCTGCTGAGGCCCTGCTTGAGCTGTTCGCTGATGCCGAAGGCCGTGAGTTCGGCCGGCAGGTCCTGGGGCAGCCCCTGTTCCTGCCGCAGGCGCTGAAGCGCCGCGATCATGCTGCCACTGGTAGTCAGGCCGGCGCCGGCGGCGTCCGCCCGGTATTCCCGCCAGCGTGAGAACCAGAACACGATCATGCTGGCCAGGATGCCCAGCACCAACTGCGCCACCATGGTCACAACGAAATACCCCATGCCGTAGCCGCGCTCGGTCTTGAACACGATGCGGTCGACGGCGTGGCCGATGACGCGGGCCAGGAACATCACAAAGGTGTTCACCACACCCTGGATCAGGGTGAGCGTCACCATGTCGCCGTTCGCCACATGGCCGATTTCATGGGCCATGACGGCCCGCACTTCTTCCGGTCGAAAACGCTGCAGCAGGCCCGCGCTCACGGCAACCAGCGCGCTGTTGCGGTTCCATCCCGTGGCAAAGGCATTGGCCGCCTGGGAGGGAAAAATGCCCACCTCGGGCATGCCGATACCCGCCTCGCTGGCAAGCTCCCTGACCGTGGTCAGCAGCCACTCCTCGTCCCGGTTGCGGGGTTGTTCGATGATGTAGGTGCCGGTGCCGCGCCTGGCCATCCACTTTGACAGAAACAGGGATATCAGCGCACCGCCGAAGCCGAATACCGCGCACATGACCAGCAGGGCCTGGAGATTCAGGTCCACCCCGTTGGCGGCGAGAATACCCTCCAGCCCGAGCAGGTTGAAAACGATGCTGACCAGCAGCAATACCGCGATATTGGTCGCGAGGAACAGAAAGATTCTCATCAGCCTTCGACGGCTCCTGTAGTCATCAATAGGACACGTATGCGATCCGCTGCTCGCGGAACGCGCCTGCGCAAGAATATGGTGGCGCCGTGTGGCTTTTCAAGTCATTCCGGCGGCAGTGGCGGCTCAGGCAACAGGCTCCGCGGCTTCGGGGTGGTCCGAGGGAGTGTCCTGCCCGCCCTGTTCCGTGCCGCCTTCAGCGCTGACGCCAGCGTCTTCGCTGTCGGGTTCCATGGGAAGGGGGATCTGGCTGGGCTCGATAATCGGCTCACCGCGCTCACCCAGCTGGGCTGCCACGACCTCGCCGCGCAGTTCAAAGTCCTTGGAGCTCAGCTCGAACAGGGTGTTGACGGCTTCGTCACGGTGCGCGGTGCGCTGTACCAGTCGGGGTTGTGACCCATCGACCCAGGCCTTGCTCTTGCCCCAGTAATGCCCAAGTTGGTTGCGGATAACGAATACATCAGTCATGGCGATACAACAGTCCTGCCGGGTTTGGGCGCAAGTGTAAGCATTTCCCGGGGTGCTTGCCACTGCTTGACACGCACTGGCCCGGGATATCGGGGTGGGGGCTGGACCGCCTTCAGCCCAACAGAAAATCCTTGGCCTGGTTGATCTTGGCCGCCAGGTAATCGTTGCCACCCCGGTCCGGATGCAGTTTCTGGATCAGGGACCGGTGGGCCGCGATGATCTCTTCGCGGGTGGCGCCTTCTGCCAGCCCGAGTATGTCCAGCGCCTCCCGGCGGTTCATATCGCCATTGCCGCTGCCATGGCTGCCGCCCCCCGCCTGCCCCTGGCCGAAGGGGCCCTCACCTGGAAAGCGCTGTTGCAGGTAGCTGTCGAGCAGTCGCGCGGATTCCGCATCCTCACGCAGGCAGTAGGCCATGAGCTCTTCGAGTTGCTGGCGGTCCATATCCGCCAGCCGCCACCCGGCAAAGCTCCCCTTGAGCACTTCTCCCTGCAGGTCGCCGCTGTCGTGAGCCAGTTGCATGCGCAGCAGCGCGGTTTCCACGGTGGAGGTCTGCCCCTGGGCCTGGCCGGAAGCCCGGGCGCGATGGGCGGCGAACATGGGAAACAGGCGTATCAGGGTGGGCAGGAGCTGCCGCGCGGCCACCAGCAGGCCGGTAGCGGCGATGCCCAGCCAGTGCATGCGACCGGTCACGGTCAATACCACCACGACAGCTACTGCAACCGCCAGCCCCAGTTTTATATATTCCGCCCGGCGCTTGTGGGGAGGAACGGTCTGCACCCGTCGGTACATCAGGTAAAGGACGGCGATAACCGCCAGCAACAGAATCAGTCGAGGCACAATGATCTCAGTAGTTTACTTGCCCAGTTGTTGGAGCAGCAGTCTAGCACTCTCGCCGGAACTGTTCTCCAGTGCAGCGCGCCCGCCGGTGGCATAGCGCGCGACCGCGCCCAGCAGCGCGGCCAGGGCGCTGGCGCTGTTGCTGTCAAAATGCGCGTAGGCGCCGCCACTCAGCCTTGCCATGCTGCGAAAGGTCGTTTCCACCGAGCGGTTGCGCCCTTCCTGGAACAGGAACAGCGGCAGCTTCAGCAACCCGCACTGGCCCGCCAGGTTGCCCAGTGTATCCGGGCTTTCCTCTACCGCATCGCCGATGAAGACCAGGGCGCGGATGGCGCGCTTGCGATGCTCTTCCAGCGCATGGCGCAACAGCCGGGCGATCTGGGTGTGCCCCCCCTCGCAGTGCACCGTCGCCATCAGGCGCTGCAGTGTCTGGCTGTCGGTCAGCCAGGGGCTGGCGGAAAAGGTCTGGACCCCGCGGTAGTAGGCCAGCTGAACCGCCAGTGACGCAACTTCGCCCGTGGCCAGGAACATTTCCTGCTGCACATGGCTGGCCCTGTCCCAGGTGGGCTGGCGGCTGGCGGTGGCGTCAATGGCGAACAGCAGCCGGGGCTGCTTCGCGACGAACTCGGTGATATTCCTGCTCTGCTGCAGGAAGCGGTCTATGTCCTGGGATGAGGAGCGGCGGGCGGGGGGTTTGGCCATAGGCGGGAATGGGGAAGCGCCGGGCGCTCACGCACCGGCGCTGTGCCCCTTGATGGCGCCGATCTGCTGCAATTGCTCCAGATAGTGGCGGCGGTTGGCGAGCTCGGCGATGGCTTCCCTGAGTTCCCTTTCGCTGACCTGTTCATCGGTTTCGGTACTGACCAGCTGCCACAGCTTGCGGCTGCACAGCTCCCTTGGATCAAATTTTTGTGTGTTCATAGTGTTACCACGTTTGTTGCGTCCGGTGGGTCCAGTGTCGCGAAGACACTGCGTTGCGCTGCCGGATTGAGTGTAATTTCGAATTATGACAGCCGCGTGATCGCCTTGGTTCCAGCGACTGTTTTGCAGGCCAGCTTACACGTTTGTCCGCCGGAAGGGAAAGGGGGCGCCGGTTCCCGCCCGGGTCCGGGCGCCGCAGTGCAGGTCCCGGACCACCGCGGTTGCGCGGGCTGGCGTGTTCCTGTCCATCCGGATTTATCGCCGGGGCGTTGCAGTTCCCCACCGGCTGACCTACATTGCCTGCAGGTCGCGTCGCGCCAAGCTGGACAGAAGGCAGCCGGGCGGCCACTCCCCGAACAGCGAGGAAATCAGAGGACATGGGTATTTTCAGTTCTGACAGCAAGACCCGCTTACCCGACGCGGCATCCGCCCTGCTGGGGCGGGAACAGGCCATGGCAGTGCCTGCGGTCCACTACGTCAACGGCAACCCGCTCAAGGGGCCTTTTGCCGCGCCCCTGCGCCAGGCGCTGTTCGGCATGGGGTGTTTCTGGGGCGTGGAGCGCAAATTCTGGCAGGTGGAGGGCGTGTTTACCACGGCCGTCGGCTATGCGGGGGGTATCACCCCCAACCCCACCTACCAGGAAGTCTGCACCGGCCAGACCGGCCACAACGAGGTGGTGCTGGTGGTCTTTGATCCCGCCGTGGTGTCCTATGAGGCCCTGTTGCGGCTGTTCTGGGAGGGGCATGACCCGACCCAGGGGATGCGCCAGGGCAATGACCGGGGCACCCAGTACCGTTCCGGCATTTACGTGTTCGACGAAGAACAGGCTCGCCTGGCGAAGGCGTCCAGGGTCGCTTTTCAGGCGGCCCTGGACAGGGCAGGGTACGGGGCAATCACCACGGAAATTCTGGATGTCCCGGCGTTTTACTATGCCGAGGAGTACCACCAGCAGTACCTGGCGAAAAACCCCGG
>JAZBNW010000319.1:0-2435 GCA_036350855.1 Halieaceae bacterium | reverse complement strand
GCTCCGGGAAGTGCTGGCCCCAGGGGCCGGCGAAGCGCAGGGCGGTGGCGAGTTCCAGGTCGAAGTCGCTCTCGGCCAATTCACCGTCGGACTCGATCACCGCCTGCAGCTCCACATCCCCGGCGTGCCGCTCCACCTCTGCCACGAAGGCGCGGGCGAAGGCCTCGTAGTCATCCCGGGCGAGGCTGAGGCCCGCGGCCATGGCGTGACCGCCGAACTTGCTGATCAGGCCGGGGTGGCGCACGGCCACCGCGTCCAGGATGTCGCGGATGTGGATGCCGGGGATGGAGCGGGCGGAGCCCTTGATCTGGCCGGGGTCGCCGTCGGCAAAGGCGATGGTGGGACGGTGCAGGCGGTCCTTGATACGCGATGCCAGGATGCCGATCACACCCTGGTGCCAGCCCGGCTGGTAGAGGGTCATCGCCACCGGCGGTTCGCCCTCCTCCGCCAGTTCCAGCCGGGCCAGTTCGCGCAGGGCCTCGGCCTGCATATCGCCCTCGATCAGGCGCCGGTCCTGGTTGAGCTGGTGCAGTTGCATGGCCAGGGCCGTCGCCCGGCCGTGGTCGCTGCTGAGCAGGCATTCGATGCCGATCGACATGTCGTCCAGCCGCCCGGCGGCGTTGATACGCGGGCCCACGGCGAAGCCCAGGTCCGAGGCGACCACCGACCGCGGGTTGCGGGATGCCACCTCCAGCAGGGCGCCGATGCCGGGGCGGGCCTGGCCCGCCTGGATGCGCTGCAGGCCGGCGGCCACCAGGATGCGGTTGTTGCGATCCAGCGGCACCACGTCGGCGACGGTGCCCAGCGCGACGAGGTCGGTGTAATGGCCGAGATTCGGTTCCCGGCGCTGTTCGAACCAGCCCCGGCGCCGCAACTCCGCCCGCAGGGCCAGCATCACGTAGAAAATGACGCCGACCCCCGCCAGGTTCTTGCTGGGAAACTCGCACCCCGGCTGGTTCGGGTTGACGATCACATCCGCCGCGGGCAGTTCCCGGCCCGCCAGGTGATGATCGGTAATCAGCGTGGCAATGCCCCTGGCCCGCGCCGCGGCCACGCCCTCGAGGCTGGAGATGCCGTTGTCGACGGTGATGATCAGGTCGGGGGCCCGCTCTGCCGCCAGCTCGACAATTTCCGGGGTGAGGCCGTAGCCGTAGTCGAAGCGGTTGGGCACCAGGTAGTCCACCCGGGCGGCGCCCATGCTGCGCAATACGGATACCGCCAGGGCTGTGCTGGTGGCGCCGTCGGCATCGAAATCACCGATGACCAGCAGGCGACTGCCCGCGGCCATGGCGTCGGCCAGCAGGCTGGCGGCGCGCCCGGCATTGAGCAGGCGCGATGGTGGCAGCAGGCTGGCAAGGCCCAGGTCCAGTTCCCCGGTGCTTTGCACGCCACGGGCGCTGTACACCCGGGCGAGCAGGGGGTGCAGTTGCTGCGCGCTCAGTGCCTCGTCGGGCCTGGCCGGTCGCCGGCGAATCAGCTTCTGCACAGGCCCCTCAGGCGCTGATGCTGTTAGCCATGTAGGCCTGCACTTCGGACAGGGCGTTGGGCAGCACGTCGAAGCGCTCGGGGCGCTCGAACAGGTCTTTCAGGTGCAGCGGCAGGTGCACCGCCTGGTCCAGCCCCGCGCTCGCGATGGCCTGGGGGAACTTGGCGGGATGCGCGGTGGCCAGGGTAATCACCGGCACCTGCGGCGGCAGGTCCGCCGCCAGCGCCGCCGCGACCCCGATCGCGCTGTGCGGGTCCAGCAGGTATTCGTTGGCGCGCCAGGTGCTGGCGATCTGCTCGCAGGTCTGCTCGTCGGACACCCGGTGGCTGCTGAACAGCGCCCGGGCGCGGGCCATGGCCGCGTCGCTGAAACTGATATCCCCGCTGTCGAAGCGGCGCATGAGATCCGCCAGGGCGGCGCCGTCGCGATCGTACAGGTCGAACAGCAGTCGCTCGAAGTTGCTGGACACGGTGATGTCCATGCTCGGCGACAGGGTGTGGGCCAGGGGCTGGCGGCCGTAGGTGCTGGTGGTCATCACCCGGTGCAGCACGTCGTTGCGGTTGGTGGCGATGATCAGGCGCTCGATCGGCAGGCCCATCTGGCGGGCGAGGTAGCCGGCAAAGATATCGCCGAAGTTGCCGGTGGGCACCGAGAACGCCACCGGCCGCGCCGGCGCGCCCAGGGCCACTGCCGCGTAAAAGTAGTAGACGATCTGGGCCATGATGCGGGCCCAGTTGATGGAGTTGACCGCCACCAGGCTGCGGTCCGCCGGCAGGAAACTGCGGTCGCCGAAACTGGCCTTGACCATGGCCTGGCAGTCATCGAAATTGCCTTCCACCGCGAGGTTGTGGATGTTGTCACCCACCACCGTCGTCATCTGCCTGCGCTGCACGTCGGATACCCGGTTGTGCGGGTGCAGGATGTAGATGTCGATATTCTTGCAGCGCTT
>JAZBNW010000318.1:0-4016 GCA_036350855.1 Halieaceae bacterium | reverse complement strand
GTGGACGGGGTGGAGCGGATCGACTGCATCAACAACTATTCCGCACTGATCCACGGGCATTGTCATCCCGAGATAGTCGAAGTCCTGCGGGAACAGGCCGGTAAGAGTCTTTCCGTGGCTTTGCCGACGGAGGCCGAAATCCGCCTGGCGGAGCTGGTCACGGAGCGGGTGCCGGGCGTTGAACAGATCCGCTTCGCCAACTCCGGTACCGAGGGTGTGATGTTTGCCGTAATGGCGGCGCGCGCCGCCACCGGTCGCAACAAGATCGCCAAGATCGAGGGCGCTTATCACGGCAGCTACGACTGCATGGAAGTCAGTCTCTACCCGACGCCGGATGCCTGGGGAGAGGCCGACGCGCCCCGGGGCGTGGCACCGGCAGGTGTACACGAGGGCGCGCGGGTCGATACCATCGTACTGCCCGCCAACAATGTTGAAGTCGGGCGCGAGATCCTGCGCCGGCATGCCGATGACCTGGCGGGAGTAATCATAGACCCGCTCACCAAGAACCTTGGCTTCCTGAAGGTAAGCGACGCGTTTTTGAAGATGGTACGCGAGGAGACCCGGTCGCTGGGCGCGCTGTTGATCTATGACGAGGTCTACAGTTTCCGCATGGGCTACAACGGCGCCCAGGGCGAGTTGGGTGTCATTCCGGATCTTACTGCGCTGGGCAAGGTGATTGGCGGCGGCATGCCTATCGGGGCCTTCGGCGGTTCGAAAGAATTGATGGAAGAGCTGTTCGATCCGCGTGGCGGCGCCAGGATGTCTCATGGTGGCACCTTCAATGCCAACCCGATGACCATGGTGGCCGGCGCGAAGGCGCTGGAGTTGTACGACCGCGCTGCCCACGACCGGCTGGCCGGATTGGGCGAGCGCCTGCGTTCGGGTCTGCGCGAACTGCTTGTGGTGACGGGCCGGCCGGGCTCTGTTACCGGGGAGGCATCGATGGTAGGTTTTTTCCAGACCGATACGCCCATTACCGATTACCGCTCGATGTTAAACGTGGCAACGAACGATCCCTCGTTCGGACAGAGGACGAATGCGTTTTTCCGCCATATGCTCAACCACGGTGTCTATATCGCCAGCCACGGCTTCATGGTGCTATCCACTGCCATGACCGAGGGCGATATCGATTTTATCCTGGACAAGGCCGAGCTCTCGCTGCGCGCCCTGTCACAAGAAGCTGCCTGAACCAATACCGACAAGGAAATTTCCCATGCGCGAAGCCGTTATCGTCTCCACCGCCAGAACTCCCATCGGACGTGCCTACAAGGGCGCCTTCAATAACCTCGAGTCGCCGACCCTGGCCGGGTACCCAATAGCGGAGGCGGTCAGGCGAGCCGGTATCGATCCCGCCGAGGTCGAGGACTGCATTATGGGCGCCTCCATCCAGCAGGGCACCCAGACGTTTAATATTGGCCGGCTAGCCGCGCTGGCCGGAGGTTTGCCCGAGACCTGTGCCGGCATGAGTATGGATCGCCAGTGTTCTTCCGGCCTGATGACCATCGCCACGGCGGCCAAGCAGATCGTCCAGGACGAGATGACCGTGCTGGTGGCAGGTGGCGTGGAGAACATCACCCTGGTGCAGAACGAGCACATGAATTTTCACCGCATTCCCGACCCGCGACTGCTTGCGGCGCACCCCAACACCCACATGAGCATGCTGGAAACCGCCGAGATCGTGGCGAAAAAATTCGGTATCTCCCGGGAGGCACAGGACGAATACGCCCTGCAGAGCCAGCAGCGTACCGCAGCGGCTCAGGCCGCCGGCAAGTTCGACGACGAAATCATCCCGGTGACCACTGACAAATTGATAACCGACAAGGCCAGCGGCGAGACCCGCACCGAAACCGTCACCATCGCAAAGGATGAGGGCAACCGGGCCGAAACCACCCTGGAGGGGCTGGCCAAGCTGGCTCCGGTAATGGGCGGCACCGTGACGGCCGGCAATGCCAGCCAGCTCTCGGACGGCGCCAGCGCCTGTGTACTGATGGAAGCGGGCGATGCCCGGCAGCGGGGTCTGCAGCCCCTGGGCATCTACCGCGGTATCGCGGTCGCCGGTTGCGCGCCGGATATCATGGGGATAGGCCCGGTCTTCGCGGTGCCCAAGCTGCTGCAGCGCCACGGCCTGAAAATGGATGATATCGGCTTGTGGGAACTGAACGAGGCCTTCGCCGTGCAGGTGCTGTACTGCCGCGATGAACTCGGCATCCCCGACGATCGCCTGAACGTCAACGGCGGGGCGATCTCCATCGGTCACCCCTACGGCATGTCCGGCGCCCGCATGGTGGGTCACGCCCTGATCGAGGGCAGGCGACGGGGCGTCAAATACGTTGTCATCACCATGTGTGTGGGCTGTGGCATGGGGGCAGCGGGACTTTTCGAAGTGGCCTGAGCCGGCCCTTTTGTCACCCTGATTCCGGCAATTCATTTTGGTTAGGACGATATATGCGAGCGGAGCATCGACACACACCAGCCGGCAAACTGCGAGCGCGCGGCGCCGGTATTCCGTTTCTCGGTGAACCGGGGGATTGCAACGCTATTACCGACGTGCCCGGACTGGAGGTGGGCTACTGTACCCTGATCGAGGGCGAGGGGCCTCTGGTGGTGGGGCAGGGGCCCGTCCGCACGGGCATCACGGCTATCTTCCCGCTGGGGCGGGCGCGTGGCACCGGGCCGGTTTACGCCGGCTTCTTTTCCATGAGCGGCAATGGTGAAATGTCGGGCGCCCACCTGATAGAGGAACGCGGGCGGTTCGAGGGGCCCATCACTATCACCAACACCCACTCATGCGGCCTGGCGCGGGATGCCACCGCCCGCTGGCTGACATCTCAGGTGGATACCGAACTGCGCCCCGAGCCCTTCTGGATGCCGGTGGCGGCGGAAACTTACGACGGCTGGTTGAACGACGTCAACGGCCACCATGTGAAAGCGGAACACGTGGTCGCCGCCTTTGACGACGCCCATGGCGGCGCCATCGAAGAGGGCAGCGTGGGCGGTGGTACCGGTATGAGCACCTACCAGTTCAAGGGTGGCTCGGGCACGGCCTCGCGCCGGCTAAGGCTGTGCGGGGAGAACTATCACGTCGGCGCCTTCGTGCAATCCAATTTCGGCAAGCGTCACCTGATGCAGATAGCGGGCATCCCCATGGGGCACTTGTTTCCACTGGAGCGCCCGGTGGAGCCGGGCCGCGGCAGCATTATCGGGGTGGTGGCCACCAATGCGCCATTGCTGCCGCACCAGTTGAAGCGGCTGGCGCGCCGCGCTGCCTACGGCATAGCTCGCTCCGGCGGTATCGCCGCCAATGAATCCGGCGACCTGTTCCTGGCGCTGTCCACGGCCAACCAGCACAGCATAGCAACACACAACGGCATGGTGGATACCCGCTTCCTGGGAGAGGGCGAGCTGAGTGCGGTGTATGAAGCCGCCATCCAGGCCGTGGACGAGGCCATTATCAATGCCATGGTTGCCAACGAGACCATGACCGGGCGGGACGGCCGGCAGATCCCGGGGCTGCCTCTTGGGCAGGTTCAGGAAATACTGCGGCAACACGGTCGACTGCTGGATGTGTAGTTGCCAGCATTCCACTCTCTGGGTATGACTGCCATCTACCGGCTGGAGGAGATCAGGGCCGCGCTGCGCGGCTGCGATCTGCTCGCCGCCATGGAGCGCGCCTTCGTGAATTACTCGCGCGGCCTGGCCGTGCTGCCACCGGTGGGAGAACTGTTGTTCTCCGAGCCGCCCGGAGACGTGCATATCAAGTACGGCTATGTCAGCGGGGATGATTATTATCTGGTCAAGGTAGCCAGCGGCTTCTACAACAATCCGCAACTGGGGCTGGCCTCCAGCAACGGCCTCATGCTGCTGTTCAGTCAGCGTACCGGTGAGTTGCTGGCGGTGCTGCTGGACCAGGGGCACCTCACGGATGTGAGAACCGCCGCCGCTGGCGCCGTCGCCGCGCGCTACCTCGCCCCGCGCTCCCTGGATTGCATCGGCATCGTCGGTTGCGGTATCCAGGC
>JAZBNW010000317.1:0-13531 GCA_036350855.1 Halieaceae bacterium | reverse complement strand
GTGCCGGCAGATGCCACCCTTGAGAGTGTCAGGCTCGACACCGTCGCAGGCAGCGCCCGTGAACGGATAGCCGAGGCCGTCAGGGAGTACCGCGAGGACCGCAGCCCTGCACGGCTGCGTCGCAACACGGTCATTCTCCTGGGCATTACCCTGGCCGTGGCCCTGGTATTGTGGCTGGTGGTCGTCCTGTTCCGCTGGTTGATCAGGGTGACCGAGCGGCGGGTGAAGCGCCAGATAGAACAGCTGGAGCAGGCGTCACACCGCATCCTGGACGCACGCCAGATATGGGGTTGGGTGGGAGGACTGCTGCGCGCGCTGCGCGCCCTGTCGATATTTGCGCTCGTCATGCTCTGGCTGGAGACTGCGCTGGGCCTCTATCCCTGGACTCGCCCGCTGGCAGCGCAGCTGTTCATGCTGGTGCTGGATCCACTGAAGAAAATGGGCAATGGCTTTCTGGCCAACCTGCCGGACCTGATTTTTCTGGCGGTGCTGTTCCTGGTGGTGCGCTTTTGCATGCGCATTGTGCGTACGTTTTTCGTCCGGGTGGACCGCGGGTGGATCCGGCTGGCGACCTTCGAGCGTGAGCTCGCCATGCCCACCTACCGGATCGTCCGCCTGCTCATCATCGTGTTTGCACTGGTGATCGCCTATCCGTATATCCCGGGCTCGGACTCCGAGGCGTTCAAGGGTATGAGCATATTCTTCGGGGTGGTCCTCTCGATCGGCTCCTCGTCGTTTATCGCCAACATCATCGCAGGTTACAGCCTGACCTACCGTCGGGCGTTCCGGGAGGGAGACCGTATCATGGTAGGGGAGTCGGAGGGCACGGTCATCGAAATGACCACGCTCAATACCCGCATTCGCTCCCTGAAAAACGAGGAGATCAATATCCCGAACTCGATGGTGCTGGGGAGCGCTATCGTCAATTACACGACATTTGAGCGTGACCCGGGCCTGATACTGCACACCAATGTCGGCATTGGCTACGATGTCGCGTGGCGCCAGGTGGAGGCGATGCTGCTGGCCGCCGCTTCCCGTACCGAGGGCCTGAAAAAAGAGCCGGCGCCCTTTGTGCTGCAAAAGTCGCTGGGGGATTTCACCGCGGTATACCAGCTGAACGCCTACTGCCTGGACGCGTCCCGGATGAACGGCATCTACAGCGCACTGCACGGCCACATCCAGGACGTGTTCAATGAGTACGGTGTGCAGATCATGTCGCCCAACTATGTGGCCGACCCGCCCGACGCCAAGCTGGTGCCGCCGCAGAACTGGTATCCCGCCCCGGCCGAACCACCGCCAGGGCAGGCCTGACACTCAGGCGGCGAGCACCCTGGCCCTGGCGGCCTGGTACTCCCGCTGCAAGCGCGCGACCAGTTCCGCCGTCGGCAGTACTGACTTGACAGCGCCTATGCCCTGGCCGCAGCCCCAGATGTCCTTCCAGGCCTTCGCGCTGGTGTCGCCGCCGGAGCCGAAATTCATCGTGGAGACATCGCCGTCGGGCAGTTTGTCCGGGTCCAGCCCCGCCGCCACGATAGAGGGCCGCAGGTAGTTGCCGTGGACACCGGTGAACAGGTTGCTGTTGACGATATCCGCCGAGCTGTTGTCCACGATCGCCTGCTTGTAGGCCTGTTCGGCGTTGGCCTCGGTGGTGGCGATAAAGGCCGAGCCCATGTAGGCCAGGTCGGCGCCCATGGCCTGGGCGGCGAGGATACCGTCCCCGGTACCTATGGACCCGGACAACAGCAGCGGGCCGTCGAACCACTCGCGAATTTCCTGCACCAAAGCGAAAGGGGAGATGGGGCCTGCATGCCCGCCGGCCCCGGCGGCGACTGCGATCAGGCCATCAGCCCCTTTTTCCACCGCCTTGCGGGCGAAACGGTCGGAGATGATATCGTGCAGCACGATGCCGCCGTAGGAATGCACGGCCTCGTTGACGAACTCCTTGGCTCCCAGGGAGGTGATGACGATGGGCACCTTGTATTTCACGCACATCTCCAGGTCGTGCTTCAGCCGGTCATTGGAACCGTGCACGATCTGGTTGACTGCGAAGGGCGCCGCAGGCCGGTCGGGGTTGGCCTCGTTGTAAGCGGCCAGCTCACTGGTGATGCGCTGCAACCAGACCTCCAGCTCCGCCGCGGGCCGGGCGTTCAGTGCGGGAAAGGAGCCGACGATGCCCGCCTTGCACTGGGCGATGACCAGGTCCGGGTTGGAGACAATAAACATCGGCGCGGCCACCAGTGGCAGCGAGAGGGTGTCGCGTAGAGTCTGCGGAAGGGCCATGTCAGCTGATTCCTGTCGTTGGGGTTAATCGTTTGAATTGTCAGAGCCCGGGCATTTTATTATGCAAACTATTGCATAACAATAGAAATATGCATACTTTTGCATGCGCCGGCGCCGCGAGAGTATGCTGTCGGGATCGATACAGGGGAGGGCAATTCACAATGGCGTTGAGTCACGCAATCATGACAGCCCTGCTGGACGATGATCTGTCCGGCTATGAACTGGCCAGGGACTTCGAAACCTCCCTGGGATTTTTCTGGCAGGCATCCCACCAGCAGATATACCTCGAATTGCGCAAGCTCTCTGACAAACACTGGCTCAGTAAACGCGAGGTGACGCAGCGCGGCAAGCCCAACAAGATCGTCTACGGCATGACGAGGGCAGGGCGCGAGGCTCTGGCCGAATGGGTGTTCGGCAGCACCCGCACCCAGGCGGCAAAGGACGATCTGCTGGTCAAGCTCTATAACCTCGACACCGGCAATGCCGCTCACCTGGCGGGAGAAATTACCGCGCGGCGGGAGGAGATGATGCGGCGGCTGTACCTGTACGAGAAAATTCGCCGCCGCCATTACGATAATCCCGAAACCCTGCCCACCCGGCGCAAGGGCGTGTACCTGGCGCTGGCCCTGGGTATTCACCAGGGTGAGCAGTTCCTGGCCTGGTGCGACGAGGCCCTGGTGCTGCTGGCGACGGTCAAGGCCTGAGGGCCACGGGCAATTATCTGTAGATTTCTCCAGTTATCCGTGGCTTTGCCGTATCGAAGCCCTCTACTCTGGTCTGAATGGATATTTGGCGCGTTCAGCGCAGGGTGAAGGCAAATGCGGGTTCTTTTATTGGCGTTGTTGCTGTTGCCGCAGATGGCGGCGGCGGGGGTCTACATGTGCAAGGACCCGACGACCGGGAAAACCACCTTCAGCGACAAGGGTTGCGCCACCGCCGCGGTTACGGAGGAAATACGTATTCAAAGCAACAACGTGGACTCGGGCCGGCGCACCGCCGACCCCGTGGCCCGCAAAGCCTGGATAAGCGACCGCGATACCAGGAAAACCGGCCGCGACTATTTCGCCGAAAAGCGTGAGCTGCTGGCCAACAGAGCCACCGCCAGTGCGAGCGGGCCGGCCGCCAGCGACGATAGCTGAGGCCTCCCACCGGGGTACAGCCGCAGTAACCCCGGACGCGTGTCTGAAGTCGATTCGCGCGGGAATAACGGTTTTTTTCTCATATTGGCACTATTAACATTAAAAATTTGCCAGCAACAATCCGTAACCCACTGAAAATAAAGCATAAAAATTTATTTGCCGGCTGGGTGCCAGCAAATTGCCTGCCCCTTTAGTATGTTTATTCTAACCTCACTTGCTTCAATGGTGGCTCAAACCAAAACGTAGAGGAGGTTTGAACCATGTTTATTCATTCGATCGTGTACATCATCCTGAGCATGCTGTCCGCAACAGCGGTCTATGCTTCCAGCACCCCCGTGAGCAAGGCCCCCGGGGAGCGGCAACTGTCCGAAACCGGCAAGGAAGCTGACAAGGAAGCCAACGACACCCTCTAACGATAAGTTGTGTTACCCGCCGCCGGTCTCCCCGGCGGCGCCATCGTCCGTAGCTTTGGGTTCGACCCTTGGGCATAATGCAGGCACGTTCTGGCGCACTGGCTACCGGCTGCATGTACCACCAATATTTCGGGCTTACTGAAGCGCCCTTTTCCATAGCGGTAAACCCGCGCTACCTGTTCATGAGCCCCCGGCACCGGGACGCTCTGGCGCACCTGTTGTACGGTGTGGGGGCGGGTGGCGGCTTTATACTCCTCACGGGTGAAGTCGGCACGGGCAAGACCACCATCAACCGCTGCCTGCTGGAACAGTTGCCCGACGATACCGACATCGCGATCATTCTCAACCCTGCCCTCAACGCGATGGAATTGCTCGCCACTGTCTGTGATGAGTTGGGCATCGCCTACGACAACGAAAAACACACTCTCAAGACGCTCACTGACAGCCTGCATCGCTACCTGCTGGAGAATCACCGCCGCGCACGCAAAACAGTGCTGCTGATCGATGAGGCGCAACACCTGGATTTTGACGTGCTGGAGCAGATCCGCCTGCTGACAAACCTGGAGACCAACAGTGAGAAATTATTGCAGATTATCCTGATCGGCCAGCCCGAACTGGCCCAGATGCTCGGCCGCCCGGAATTGCGGCAGCTCAACCAGCGGATCACGGCGCGCTATAACCTGGAGCCCCTGAGCCTGGAAGAGACCGGCGCCTACATTCGTCACCGCCTGCAGGTGGCGGGTATGAACCCGGGCCAGGAGGTTTTCCCCCCCGCGGTGATACGGGGAATCCATCGCTATACCCGGGGCATTCCCCGCCTGATCAATGTCCTGTGCGACCGGATGATGCTGGGCGCCTACGGTCGCAATATGGGGCGCACCGACATCGGCATGCTGCGCACGGCGGCCACCGAGGTAATGGGCGAAGAGGCCGCCGGTTCCCGGGACGAGCCCGGACGGTTCTGGCCACTGGCTGCGGTAGCGGGCTTGCTGGTAGCCCTGGCGGCGGGGTGGTGGTGGCAGAACAGGCAGGTACCACCGCCGGCCGCTTCGGCGGATACCGCCGCGAATGAGATGCCGGTCGCAGCAGGGCCCACCGCCGAACCGCCCGCGGCGGTCGTCGAGCCGGAGCCGGCCGCGGCCTCGGCCGAAACCGTAGTGGCGCCCGCCCTTCCCGGATCGGCTGTTGCAGAAGCAGCCGCTGCCAGCCCCCGGTGGCTGCTGGCTCCGCAGCAAGCCTGGTCCCGACTGTGGTCGCTTTACAGTCCGGCGCCGGTACCCGACCTGTCCTGTAACGGGCAGGTTCAGGACGGCCTGGCCTGCGTGGAGGGGACGGCGCAGACCTGGGATGAACTGGCCACACTCGATCGCCCGCTGCTGCTGGATATGATCACCCCGGAGCGGTTTGCCGCGGGCTCGGTGTTTCTGGGCAGCAACGGTCGCTCCGCGTGGTTTGCCACCGGCAGCGGGGTGATAGAGGTACAACTGGCCGAGTTGGGTCCCGCGTGGACGGGCCGCTATCGCCTGCTGTGGCATCCCCCGCCGGGTTTTGTTCGCCCCCTGGCCATCGGCGACAACAGTCCGGCGGTAGCCCGGGTGGCCGAGCTGTTTGCGCGGCTGGATGGCCAACCGCAGGCGCTCGCCGGCAACCGCTTCAACCCCGCCCTGGAGACTCGGGTGCGACTGTTTCAGCGCAAATATGCCCTGCAGGACGATGGCGTCGTTGGCATCCAGACACTGCTGAAACTCAATGAGGCGCTGGGCATCGACCCGACGTCCGCCGCCGCCCGCGATCTGCTGGCCCGGGACCCCGACGAGGTGGTGACAAGGTGAGGGCGCTGCCGTGTCGCTGATTCTCGATGCCCTGAACCGCTCGCGCCAGGACAGTGAGCAGATGCCCGGGCTTTCCTCGGTGCACAGCGTCGAAACACCAGCGCCGGACAGCCACTGGTTGCAGTGGCTGCTGGTATCCGCGCTGGGGCTCGCCGTGCTGGCCATCGGCTGGCTGCTCCTCGAGCGGAGCCCGCAAGCCGTCACGGCGCCTCCGGCAAAACCCGCCAGGGTGGTCGCACCGGTGGCCAGGCCCGACCCTGAAAAACAAGCGCCTGTGAAGACGCCAGTCGTTGCGCCGCAGGCGAAACCAGCGATCGTGTCCACCCCGGCGGTCCCGGAGTCACCTGCCGCCGAACCGGTGGCAAGCACGGCGACACGGCCCGATACCAGCCCCGCAGCGGAAGAGCACACACCGCCGGAAATTGACGAAGGCATTGCGGCGCTGTACCAGCAGCCCGCGCAATCGGTCCCGCCCCCCGCACAGGCGGCACCGTTGGCGCAGCAGTCCCGGGCCGAAGGCCCGGCGGACATCAGCCGCGTGGAAGAGCCGGTGGATATCGAAAAGCTCGTGGCGCAGGCTCAGGCGGAGCTCAGGGATGCCAGCCTCAGCGAGCACGCGGTGCCTCTGCTGGCCAGCCTTTCCCAGCAGACCAAGGACGGCATTCCGACACTCATCTACGAGCGCCACGACTATTCGAGTGACCCGGCCAGGTCCAGCGTGGTCATCAACGGCAAGACCCTCGGGGCCGGCGCCTCGGGCGGCGGTGTCAAGGTGGAAGAGATCCTGCCCGACTCCGTGGTGCTGGAAGTGCGGGGTGTCCGCTTCCGTCTTCGCGCCCTCAACAGCTGGGTTAACCTCTAGTGTAGCGTCAGCTGGCCACACCGGGCTGCCGAAAATTCCTGCCAGGCCTTAACCTTTGCAGTCCGCTGTGGCAGGATTCGCCCTCCGGCGAGCTGCGCCAGCCACCCGGCGACACCAGGATTTCTCCCCAGGCTGCTATTCACGAGGGGGACATGCACCATAATTGCAATAACCAGCAGGTGAGGTAACTCCAATGAAAATGATAACAGCGATCATCAAGCCCTTCAGGCTTGATGAAGTGCGCGATGCGTTAAACCAGATCGGTATTTCCGGTATGACAGTCGAGGAGGTCAAGGGCTATGGCCGGCAGAAGGGCCATACCGAGCTGTACCGTGGTGCCGAGTATGTGGTGGAGTTCCAGCCCAAGGTGCGGCTGCAACTGGCAGTCAACGACGCCAGGGTAGAGGCCGCGATAGAGGCAATCTGCAAGGCGGCAAACACCGGCAAGATCGGGGACGGCAAAATCTTTGTGAGTGCCCTGGAACAGAGCATTCGTATTCGCACCGGTGAGACCGGCGACGACGCCCTTTAATCCAGGAGTTTGCCATGAAGACATCTATTACATCCCTGGCCCTGTTGGCGGCCACAATGCTGGTTTCCACGGCTGCCAGCGCCCAGGAGATAAACGGAGCGGATACGGCCTGGATTCTCACCTCAACGGCCCTGGTACTGTTCATGACCATCCCGGGCCTGTCCTTGTTCTACGCCGGCCTGGTGCGCTCGAAAAACGTGTTGTCGGTACTGATGCAGTGTTTTGCCCTGACCTGCCTGATGTCGCTGGTATGGTTTGCAGTGGGTTACACCATCGCCTTCGGCACTGATGGTGTAGAGCAGGGCATGTGGATCGGCGACTTCGGCAATATGTTTTTTGCCAATATCGGCATGGATTCCGTAAACGGCACCATTCCGGCCACACTGTTCGCCATCTTCCAGATGACCTTCGCCATCATCACGCCCGCCCTGATCGTCGGCGCCTTTGCCGAGCGTATGCGCTTTTCCGCCATGTTGCTGTTCAGCACCCTGTGGATGATCCTGGTGTACGCACCGGTTTGCCACTGGGTCTGGGGCGGGGGCTGGCTGGGCGCCATGGGCCTGCAGGATTTCGCCGGTGGCACCGTGGTTCACATTACCGCGGCGGTAGCCGCCCTGGTGGCGGCCCTGATGATCGGGCCCCGTCGCGGCTTCGGAACGGTTGCCATGCCACCGCACAACCTCACCCTCACGGTCGCCGGTGCCGGCATGCTGTGGGTGGGCTGGTTCGGCTTCAACGCGGGCTCCGCAGTGGCGGCAGATGGCAGCGCAGCCATGGCGATGCTGGTCACCCACCTGTCGGCATCCGCCGGGGCCCTCGCCTGGATGACCATGGAATGGCTGCGCCACGGCAAGCCCTCGATGCTGGGTACGGTGACCGGCATGGTGGCGGGCCTGGGTACGATCACGCCGGCCTCCGGGTCAGTGGGCCCGGCGGCGGCTGTGGTGATTGGCCTCACCGCGGGTGTCGTGTGCTATTTCGCCACCGGCTACCTGAAAAACAAGCTCCGTGTCGACGACAGCCTGGACGTATTCCCGGTGCACGGCGTGGGCGGTATTCTCGGCACCTTGCTGGCGGGTATATTCTGTTCCACCCAGTTGGGCATCTTCAGCGGCAACGGCTTTTCAGAGGGTATTTCCAGTATCGGGGGCCAACTCTCGGTACAGGCGATCGGTGTCGTCTCCACCCTGGTATACACTGCCCTGGTCACCTTCATTCTGCTGAAAGTGGTCGGAGCCCTCGTTGGGCTGCGTGTTGACGGCGATGAGGAAACCCAGGGACTGGACCTGGTGCTGCACGACGAGCGCGGTTACGACCTGTAAACGCCTGTACGGGCGACGGCACAGTGGGCCGGCTTATCCGCCGGCCAGCTTTACCGTGAACCCGCGCCGTTCCAGTTCCGCCTTCAGCACCGGGCGCTTGTCGCCCTGTATTTCGATGTGGTCGTCCTTGATGGCGCCGCCCACACCGCACTTCTGTTTCAGTGCCCGGGCCAGTTCCCGCATCTCCTGCTCAGGCAGGGCGAGGCCGGTGATCAGGGTAACCGCTTTGCCGCCGCGCCCCTTGGTCTCCCGCTGCAGCCGGACAATACCGTCACCGGTGGACGCCGGCCGGTCCTTGCCACACACGCATCCAGCTACTGGCCGGTGGCATTGCGGGCACAGGCGGCCGGATTCCGTGGAGTAGACCAACCGGGTGTTTTTTTGCTTGTTCATGCGGGAATCGTGTTTTACAGGCCGGTGGGAAGTATATTAGCGTTTTGCCGGCGGGAACAGCGGCAGCGCGGGGAGAGTCGGGGAGAGTATCGATTGGCTGATATCGAAGCAGTTTTCCAGCAGTTATTCGAGCTGCAGACCCAGCTGGCCTACCAGGAAGACACGGTGCGCCAGCTCAATGACGCACTGGCGCTGCAGCAGCAGGAAATTCTTGTGCTGCGCAGGCAGTTGGCCCTGTTGAAACAGCGCCAGGACGAGATGGGCGGCGAGCCGGCCGGGCCCGAGGCCGCGGATGAGGTACCACCGCATTATTAGTGCCGGCGCGGTAAGCTTGTTGAACCAGGCGGACGGACACGAGGCTTTTTGCTTGCCGTGACCAAATGCGCCGGTAGAATTCACCCATTCATAAAACCGTACCCCCGGAGATGATCATGTCAGACAGTGCCAGCAAGGACAGCCCCGAACAGGCCGGGTTTCGCCGGTATTGTCGCGATTGGCTGGCCGCTAACCGGCCGCCGGACCCGACCGTGCGCCTGCCGCTGAGCGCACTGGAGATCATGACCGCGGAGCAGCTGTCCTACCTGCAGGCGTGGCAGAAGGCGGCCTACGACGCGGGCCTGGTCGGCTGCGACTACCCGGAGGCGGTGGGCGGCGGCGGCCGCAAGGACTGCCAGCGTGTTGCCAACGAGGAAATGCTCGCGGCCCGCACGCCGTATTTTCCCAATATCATCGGCCTGGGCATGGCCGCTCCCACGGTGTTTTACCACGCCCGGGATGAACTCAAACAGCGCCTGCTGCCGCGGCTTTTTTCCGGCGAGGACATCTGGTGCCAGGGTTTCAGCGAACCCGGGGCCGGCTCGGACCTGGCGAGTGTGCAGACATTCGCCGAGCGCAAGGGTGACAAATGGGTCATCAACGGTCACAAGGTGTGGACCTCGCTGGCCCACTTTGCCGAGTGGATGATCCTGCTGTTGCGCACCGACAAATCGCACAAGTACGACGGCCTGTCCTATTTTGTCGTGCCCATCCGGTCCGCCCTGGGCAAGGGCGTCACGGTGCGACCGCTGATCAAGATCACCGGCGAGACGGGTTTCAACGAAGTGATTTTCGACAATCTCGAGGTGGACGACAGCTACCGCCTGGACGAACTGGGCAAGGGCTGGCAGGTGGCGATGACGACCCTGCTGCACGAGCGCGGCGCGGGGGAGCTGCAGACACCGCGCGCCGGCGGTCTCAAGAGCAAAGGCAGTCATGCCACCACCGCACACAACCTCATCGACCTGGCGCGCACTGCGATGCGCGACGGCCACCCGGCGGCGGAGGATCCACTGCTGCGTGATCGCATGATGCAGCAGCTGATCTGCGAAACCGGGCTGGCCCAGAACCAGCGTCGCGCCCGGGTGCCGGCGCTGCTGGATCACCCGATGCGGCTGCAGTTGCAGAACAAGCTGCTGGCCAGCGAAATCAGCCAGGATACCGCCGCCCTGGCGCTGGAGGTGGCCGGGGCCAGTGCTTCGCTGTACCTGGGTGACCCCAATGCCCCCGCGGGTGGTCAGTGGAACCTGGCCTATATGAATTCCTACGGTATGACGATCGCCGCCGGCACCAGTGAAGTGCAGCGCAACATCCTGGGTGAGCGCGTGCTCGGCCTGGCAAAGTCGAAATAAGGGGAAGGGGAAGAGCATGGCGCAACCGGATAATTTTGGTTTTGGCGAGGAGGCGGCGCTGCTCAAGGCGTCCGTCCGTAAATTTTTCAGTGAGAAATTCCCCACCCCGCACCTGCACGCGCTGGTGGCGGGGGACCATCGCCCGGAACGGGGCAGCCAGTGCCTGTGGGACCGGCAGTTGTGGCAGGCGATGGTCGATCTCGGCTGGACCATGCTGGCGGTCCCCGAGGCCGCCGGCGGCGTTGGCATGCCGGCGGTGGCAGTGGCGGGGCTGGCGGAGGAACTGGGGCGTGCGGCTTTTCCCTGCCCCCTGCTCGGCACGATCAATGCCACCTATGTCCTGGCCGCATGCGGCAGCGGCGGCCAGTCCGCCCTTGCTGAAATCGCCGAGGGCCGCGCGGCAGGCCTTGCCATCACCAACCGGGCGGGTTCCTGGTCTCCCGGGGATACCGATGTCAGCTGTGTAGACGGCAAACTCAGTGGCACCGCCTGGTATGTGCAGGACGCCCGCAAGGCGGAGCGGTTGCTGGTCAGCGCCCATTCCCCCGCAGGTCTCGGTCTGTACTGGGTCGCCACCGACGCGCCCGGCATTTCGATAGTGCCCGATAACATTGTCGATCTGACCCGCGACCAGGCCCATGTCAGTTTTGACGCGGTGACGGCGCAGGAGGTCAGCGCCAACGGACTCGCCGCCCTGGCCGAGGCAATGCCGGCTATCTGGACCGTGCTGGCGGCGGATATGGTGGGAGCGGCGGAGTGGCAATTGCAGACCACGGTAGAGTACGTCGGCACCCGGCAGCAGTTTGACCGCCCCCTGGGTTTCTTCCAGGCGGTAAAGCACCCGCTGGTAAATGTCATGTTGCAGATCGACCAGTCCAAGTCCCTGGTGTACAACGCGGCCTGCGCTATCGACACGCAGCCCGAGCGGGCGCGGCAATACGCGCACATGGCCAAGGCCTCCGCCAGCGAGACCGCCGCCTTCGCCTCGGGCCGTTCGGTGCAGTGCCATGGCGGTATCGGCTTTACCTGGGAATGCCACGTCCACCTCTACTTCAAGCGGCAAAAACACAGCCAGATGCTCTGGGGGGATGCCGCGTGGCACCGGGCGCAGCTGGCGGACATCGTGATAGGGCCGCTGACGGCCAGCGCTCGTTGACAAGGGTACCCGGGAGGGTCACACAGTGAAGTGGAAAACCGTACTGGTCGTCGCGCTGGCCCTGCTGGTCGGCTTCGGCGTCGTGATCCGCGTGGCCACACGCCTGCCGGCGCCGCCCCCACATCAGCTGTTCATCAATGGCAATGTGCTCACCATGGACGCCGACAACCGCGTGGTCGAGGCGGTGGCGGTACGTGAGGACCGTATCGAGGCGGTGGGCAGTACCGGGGACATCATGGCCCTGGCGGAAGAGGACAGCGAGGTGATAGACCTGCGCGGCCGCACGCTGATGCCAGGCTTTATCGATGCCCACGGGCACTTCCCCGGTTCGGGCCTGAAAATGATCGCCGCCGACCTCAACAGCCCGCCGATCGGCACGCTCACCACCATGGACGAGGTGCTCGCGGCCCTGAAAGAGCAGGCCGCAAAAACGCCCGCGGGCGATTGGGTTTCCGGATTCGGCTACGACGACACCCTGCTCGCCGAAAACCGTCACCCCACCCGCGCCGAGCTGGACGCGGTCTCCACGGATCACCCGGTGGTGGCGATGCATATCTCCGGCCATATGCTGGTTGCCAACAGCCTGGCCCTGCAGGAAGTGGGTATCGATGCCAGCACCCCCGACCCCGAGGGCGGTGTCATTGGCCGGCAGCCGGATTCACGGGAGCCGAACGGCCTGCTCGAGGAGACTGCCCGCATGGGCATCCTGATCAGGATGCAGGATATGAGCCTGACGGACACCTACCGCCTGATCAAGGCGGCCGCCGTGGAGTACCTGGCGCGGGGTGTCACCACGGCCCAGTCGGGCGGTGTCAGCGGCAAGCTCGGCACCGGCCTGTCCCTGTTCAGCAAGCTGGGCGTCATTCCCCAGCGCCTGGTGGTGTTTCCCTTTGAGACCGAGTTTGGCGAAGCCTTGCTCAATGGCGACTACGACCCTGAAGACTACAACGGCGATCGCCTGCAGATGGGGGCGGTGAAGCTGGTCGCCGACGGCAGTATCCAGGGCTACACGGGTTACCTCAGCCAGCCCTATTACACGCCTTACCACGGCGATGCCGACTACCGCGGCTATCCCTCGATTCCCCGCGACAAGCTGTTCAGACAGGTCGCTGCGCTGCACAGTGCGGGCTACCAGATCGCCATCCACGGCAATGGCGACCAGGCGATCGAGGACATTCTGGACGCCTTCGAGGCAGCCCAGCTGGAGCACCCGGTGGAGGATCCCCGGATGATCCTGATTCACGCCCAGATGGCGCGGGAAGACCAGGTCGCGCGGATGAAGCAGCTGGGTGTCACCCCCAGTTTCTTCAGCGCCCATACCTGGTACTGGGGCGACCGTCATCGCGATATTTTCCTCGGGCCACAACGGGCAGCGGTGATCAGTCCCGCCGGGTGGGCCCGGGACTACGGCCTGCGCTTCAGTTCCCACCTGGATACACCCGTTACCCCGATGCTGCCCTTGCAGGCAGTCTGGAGTGAGGTGCAGCGCATCACCTACGGCGGCGACCTGCTGGGTCCCGATCAGCGGATCGGGGTGATGGAGGCCTTGCGGTCTGTGACTATCGATGCGGCCTGGCAGGTGTTTCATGACGATGACCGGGGCTCCCTGGAGCCGGGCAAGTACGCCGACATGGTCCAGTTGTCCGGGAACCCGCTGGATGACCCCATGGCCCTGCGCGATCTCACCGTCGAGCGAACGATCATCGGCGGCGCTACTGTCTATCGCAAACCCTGAGGCAGCGGCGGATCGATAGTGCACAGCCGGGGCACTTTCTTGCCAAGAGCGTGGACACCCGCGACCCATTCCGATATAAATACCCAAACGGCTTGAGTGGAAATCTCACTCCGGCTGTTTTTCAGCCGCCAGGGGAAACGAGCCGTATTCTATGTATCGCTATAGTGTCGATAACGCCGTAACTTATACATCAGAAGATT
>JAZBNW010000316.1:0-18648 GCA_036350855.1 Halieaceae bacterium | reverse complement strand
GATGGCTACCTTCGCGCCCTTGGCCACGTAGGCCTCCACCGTGGCGCGGCCAAGGCCAGAGGCACCCCCGGTGACAATTGCTACTTTTCCTGCAAGATCCATAGTCGCTCTCCTGATGTTAAACGTTAAAACTCGCGTCGGTATACTGCCTGCTAATGGGATATTCGTCCATACAAGTGTGGCCGACGCGCAGCTGCATACCCGGGTTGTCCGCTGTCACCTGCGGCTCCCCCGCCTTGCGAAATACGTCACGATACACAATTGCAGCCTCACGCCAGGCCGCCATCTGTGGCACAATCCCATTGGTCAGGAATTTGCGGCATGTAGCGCTGACCATTGCCGGCCTTTAGCCAAACTGTCGCTGCACGAGGGGCACTCCCTGCCGGCGATGGACATTAAGGCCGGTGAGTATGGGCGCGTGCGGGAAGCGAGGCAATGACCTGTCCCGACACGAAAATTGACGTAAACTGACAGCCAAAAACTACCGGCATCACAAGGACTTCGATGGATCAGATTTTTCCAGAAAACTGGGCGCTTATGCTGTTTGGGCTGATCTTCTCGATCACCTGCGCACAGATGCTGGTAGTCTATGTCCTTGCCGACTCCAGCAAGCCACCTGCCGGTCTGGGCCTGTACACCGTGTATTTCATGGCATCGCTACTGGGCTGGATCGCTATAACCCTGGAGCAGAACTCCGACGTGCAAATGGCGGTGAATGTGCCGTCGATCATGATTATCCTCAACAGCTACATCCTGTTCATGGCGGCGGGCCAGCGCGCCGGCGTGACGCGTGGCCGCATGCTCCTCGGGGTGATCTGCCTGGTGGCCTGTCTGTGCGAATTTTTCCTGCCGCGAGGCCGCATGTTCGTTGTCCAGGCTATCGCCGTCGCGCTGTTTTTTGCCGGCACAGGCCTGGTCTGCGGCTGGCGCGGCTGGCGCCACCGCAATATAGGGGACGCCATCATCGCCTATGCCGCCGCCATGATGGCACTGGGAATGCCCGTCGCCATATACTATTTCACCGTGGGGGAGCAAGCCTTGCAGGGGCAGTCGATCGCTTTCGGGGTTCACAGCGCGGCCTATGCCCTCATCGCCATCGGCTTTCTCGCCAGCGTGGTAATCGAATACCAGCATCACCTGTCCAACCTCGCCACCATGGACCCGCTGACCCGCCTGCTCAACCGGCGCGGCCTGGATGATGCGCTGCAGATCACCCGGGCCCAGGCAGCAAGGCGCAACCTGCCCACATCGGCCATCATGGTGGACATCGATCATTTCAAGCAGGTGAATGACAGTTTTGGCCACGAGATCGGCGACCAGGTGTTGCGGCAGGTAGCCGATATCATCAGCCGCCTGTGTCGCGCCAGCGACGTCATCGCCCGCACCGGTGGCGAGGAATTTCTTGTCGTACTGCCGGAAACGGACCTGGATTCCGCCCGCATTCTGGCCGAACGCATTCGCGAGGCGATCGGCAACAGGCCGCTGCTGGTTGACTCCCAGCGTATTGGCGTTACCGTCAGCCTCGGGGTGTCATGTGTCGTCGGCGATATGAATCTCGACGAACTGTCACTGGAGGCGGATCGCGCGATGTACCTCGCCAAGCGAGGGGGACGCAACCGGGTGGCCTCGGTGGAACACCGGCCAGTCCACCTGACCACCGCGGTCGGCTAGGCCGCGGTCGCAGCTTGCGCAGTCCCTCTATTTCCGTGCGCTTTGCCCGGGCTGTGCTCAAGCAGACGGTGCGGCATGGGCTCGACCCGATTGCGCTGTTGCGCAAAAACCGTATCTCACCGCGACTCTTACTGGAAGACGAAGCGCGTATCTCGGTGGAGCGCTTCGCTGACCTGCAGGTGAGCACCATGCTCGCACTGCAGGATGAAGCCCTGGGTTACGCCTCCCGGCGCATGCCGATAGGCAGCTGGTCCATGATGTGCCACGCAGTCATTGGCAGCGCGACCCTCGGGCAGGCGCTCAGCCGATATTCCCGGTTTTACCAGCTGTTCGATTTTGGCCAGCACCCGGTGATGACCGTCGAGGGTGACAGGACCCGACTGTGCCTGCAGCAGGTTGACAGCGATGACGGAGCCGGCGCCTATTACTGCGAACTCTTCCTGAGCAATTCCCAGCGCTTTGCGAACTGGCTGGTGCAGGAGCAACTGCCTCTGCAGGAAGTTACCCTCAAACAAGCGCCAGTCGCGCGCAGGGAGGAGTATCACCAGGTATTCATGGGCAATCCCGTCCAGTTCGATCAGCATGAAGCAGCGCTGGTTTACAGCACGTCGCTGATGGAAAAGCCGCTGCGACAGAACGAGGCGTCCCTGCGGCATTTCCTGCGACACCCGGCGCTGTTCATGCTGACCCAGCAGTTCGCCACGGACAGCTGGACGGCGCGAGTGCGCGACCTCCTCAGGCATAGAATGGACGGCATGCCGGAACTGAACGAGGTGGCCGCCCTCCTCGACCTCCACCCCCAGACCCTGCGCCGCAGACTCGCTGGCGAGGGGACCAGTTTCATGGATATCAAGAACCGGTTGCGCCGTGATACCGCACTGCATTTCCTCGGGAAGCAGGGCCTGAGTATCGAGGAGATCGCCCACCGCGCGGGGTTTTCCGAGTCCAGCGCCTTCATCCGCGCGTTCAAGGGATGGACCGGGGTAACGCCCTATTGTTATCGCAAGGGACTGTAGCCGCAGGGACGACCGGGGGAATAAATTGAGCCACTGCTACCCAATCCGGTGGGATTTTGGCTATAGTCATCTGCTGGAAGACAAGCAGGAAACAGGTTGTGAAAAGACTCGTCCGCCTATTGGCAATCGCTTACGTATCCTACCTGGCGCTGGTATTGCTGGTTGTCACCCCGGCCCTGAACCTGCTGCCCGGCTGGGCGGTAAAAAAATACCTCGGACGGGATCTGCACAGCGAAATAATCTGGTTCAACCCTTTCACCCTGAGCCTTGAGCTGAACAAGACCGGGATTCCCGAACCCGACGGCTCGCGTTTTGTCAGTCTCGATCGCGCCTCCATCAACCTGTCAACGGAGAGTCTGTGGAGTGGCGCCCTGGTATTTGACGAGCTTGCGGTCAGCCGGCTTTTCCTCCATGTGATCGAAAAGGCGGACGGCACTTTCAATTTTTCCGATATGCTGCCACCGAGCGAGCCGGAAGCGGCTCCACCGGAATCGACCGGCATTTTCCCGGTCACGATCCATCATTTCAACTTCAATTCAGAGCAGCTGGTGTACACCAACGAGACCCGGGAAAAACCGTTCAGCAGCGAGCTGAACGGCCTGGAGCTGAACGTGACCGGTCTGTCTACCGTACTCGAGGAAGGCAAGCCCTACGTGCTGGACGCCACCGGCGAAGGGGGCGGCCAACTGCACTGGGAGGGCGAGGTCTCAATACCGCGCGCCCACAGCGAGGGGGTTCTGGCGCTGACGGGCATTCAGCTTCCCGCCCTTTGGCGCATCGCAGAGCCCTGGGTCGCTTTTGAGCTACCTCAGGGCTCCGTCAGCGTCGAGGGAAACTACGAGGTCAGCTGGGGCGATGCGCTCGACTACCGTGTGAGCCAGGGGAAGTTCCGACTGGATGACATCGCCATCAATCCGAAAAGCCCTGCGGCGTTGCCCGACACGGCGGTGACCCTGGGCAGTCTCAGCTTGTCCGGCATAGAACTGGACGGCGCGGCACAGCATGTCGATCTGGGGGCGCTCGAGATCAGCGAGCTGGCGATCAGCGGATGGATGGAGGATGACCAGGTCAGCCTGGTCCAGCTGTTCGAGGTGACACTGCCGGATGACGGTGCGCAGGTGGCGCCTGTGGAGGAAGACAGCTCCGATGAGTCGGGCTGGAGCGCCCGCCTCGGCACGTTCCAGTTGGCCGACAGCAGTGTGCGCTGGCGCTCGCCGTTCACCGAACCCGCACTGCTGGAAATGACGCCGCTGGCCGCCAGTGCGAGCGACATCAGGTGGCCGCTGGAGGGAGACAGCAAGCTCTCCCTGAACCTGACCGTCAACGGCGAGACCTCTGCGTCCGCGGAAGGCGTGCTGGATCTGGCCCTGGGTAACGGCACTCTCTCCTACCAGCTGGCGGGCCTGCCACTGGCCTGGTTCAATCCCAACTTTCCCGCCGCGCTGAATGCGGAGATCACCGATGGCCTGTTGCAGGTCGCCGGCGAGATCAACCTCAGGGAATTTGCGCCGGCGACCATCGGCATGGATGGCGCGATCAGCGGCTTCGCCGGGAAGATTACGGACACGGAGCAGGCGCTGACGTCCTGGGAGACCGTGCGCTGGGAAAAACTGCAAATCGACATGGACAAACACCAGGTGGAGATGGCCAAACTGTCGATCGACAACTACAGCGGTCGCATACACATCAACGAGGACGGCTCCATCAACGCCCAGAACCTGTGGCAGCAGGAGGTGGGCGAACAGGCCGAGGTCGTCAAGGAAGACCTGTCCGAGGGGGAACCCTGGATCGTATCAGTACCGCTGATTCACATATCAGACAGCAAAATCGACTTCATGGACGAGTCGCTCCCCATTCACTTTCGCACTGTCATCGGCGATATCAACGGCGACATAAAGGGCATCAGCAGCGACGAGGGCGCGAAAACCGCAGTCGACATCAAAGGATCGGTGGACGGCTACGCCCCCGTGAAACTGGCAGGTACCGCCCAGCCACTGCGCAGCCCACCCGCCATCGACCTGGACCTGACGTTTGCGGGTGTCGATATGGCTCTGCTGTCGCCCTACTCCGGCACCTACGCCGGCTATGCGATAGAGCGCGGCGTGCTGAACCTCGACCTGAAGTACGCCATGGAGGAGAACCGCCTCAAGGGCAATAACAAGATTGTTATCGACCAGATGAAGCTGGGGGAACAAGTCAGCAGCGACAAGGCGGTGGACCTGCCGCTGGAGCTGGCTCTGGCGCTGCTCACTGACAGCAATGGCGTTATCGACATGGAAATTCCCGTCAGTGGCAATGTCGACGATCCGCAGTTCAGTGTGGGCAGCGTGGTGATGGGCGCGCTGCTCAACCTGATCACCAAGGCAGTCACCTCCCCATTTACCCTGCTCGCCGGCCTGGTGGGCACGGAGGAGGACCTGCAGCGGGTAAACTTCAGGTCCGGCTCCGCCGAACTGGATGCGCCCGGGAGGGAACAGCTGGACAAGCTGAATACTGCCCTGGGGCAACGGCCGGAGTTGAGCCTGGTGATCGCCGGTCGCCTGCAGCTGGAGGCTGACCGGGAACGACTGCAGAAAGACCTGCTGCGGGCCGAATTGCTGGCCGATGGGCTGCCCGAGGCCGAATTGTCCAGCAAGGGTCCGGGGTGGGAGCAAGCCGTCGCAGCCCGTTACCAGGCGGTAGCGCCCGAAGATACCACCCTGACCGCCAACGAGCAGTACCTGAAACTGGCCCAGGCTATCCCCGTGCCGGATGCGACCCTGCTCGAGCTGGCAAGCTCCAGGGCGGTGGCAGTCAAGACCTACCTGGTAACCGAGGCAGGGCTGGACCCCGACCGGGCGGCGATTGCCAAGTCAAACCTCGATGCCGACCGCAATCGCTACAGTGGTGTGGAACTGGAAATAGACATCTAGTCTGCTCTTCACTACCCAGCGTAGGACAGGTCGCTGCCGCAAATGCGGCAGCGGTAGCGGCCCACCCCCTGCAGCACACGATTGTGCCGCGTCGAGGAGACATCGTGGACCCTGCAGCCGCAGCGGTAGGGATGGGTGCGCTGCTGCCGCTGGGGAATCCCCGCCAGGTCCAGGTCGAAAGTCACGCCCTGGTCGGCGCCGAATTGCTCCATCACAGCGCGCCACTGGCGGCCATGGGGCTTGATCCCGCGGGTACCATACAGCTCGTGCACGATGAAATGGGCGACCTCGTGGGGCACGGTGTCCCGCAGGTTCTCCTCGTAATACTTGGCAAATATCCAGGGGTTGTAGCGAATCCAGCCGCGGCGCCCTACCAGCTTGAACATACCGGCAGTGCGGCCCGCCAGGTCAAACAGAACAGGTACCTGGCGAAAACGCCGGCCGAACAGCTCACTGGCCTGCTCGACATAGCGCTCGGTGGCCGCAACCACCTCGCGCTGCCGGGGCTTTCCGATCGGCTCTACCACTGTGTCCCTGCCCCCCTGTCACCCATATCCCCGGCGCCGGCGCCGCGCTGCGGGAACAGCATAACGAGTGCGGCGGCGCGGCTCAAATATTTCCGCTTCCCTGCGCTTTGCTGTACATTTAGCGGCTGCCGCGACAGGGCCCGCCAGCACCTCGTCGGGCTGTTTGTTGAATCCACCCACGGACCTTACTCTCACCGAAAGAGCTTGCATAATGAGCACACAGAGCATCGACACTGCCAGCCTGGGCAGCTATATGGAACAACACATCCCCGGCTTCAAGGGACCGGTCAGCGCGGAAAAATTCGCGGGCGGGCAGTCCAATCCGACCTTCAAACTGACAGCTGGCGGCAAGTCCTACGTACTGCGGCGCAAGCCACCGGGAGAGCTGCTGAAATCAGCCCACGCGGTGGACCGGGAGTTCAGGGTGATCAGCGCACTGCGCGATACCGATGTACCGGTCCCGCGCACCTACGTCCTGTGCAAGGACGAGACGATCATCGGCTCCATGTTTTATATCATGGAGTACATGGAGGGCAGGATTCTGTGGGACCCGGTAATCCCGGAAGCCGCGGACAATGCCGAGCGTGCAGCCATCTACGATGCCATGAATGCCACCATGGCGGCACTGCACAGTGTCGACGTCGACGCGGTCGGCCTCGCTGATTACGGTCGCCCCGGGAACTATTTCGAGCGCCAGGTAGACCGTTGGACCAAACAGTACAGGGCGTCGGAAACCCAACGCATAAAGGCTATGGAAGCCCTGCTGGCGTGGCTGCCGGCGAACATGCCCCCGGATGACGGCGCGGTGAGCCTGGTGCACGGCGACTACCGCCTCGATAATATGATGTTCCACCCCACCGAGCCCCGGGTGATCGCCCTGCTGGATTGGGAGCTGTCCACTCTCGGGCACCCGCTTGCGGACCTGGCGAACCAGTGTATGGCCTGGATGCTGCCGCGCGAGGGCGGCGTCAAGGGGCTTGCCGGGGTAGACCGCGCGGCACTGGGAATACCCAGCGATGAGGAGTACATCGCTCGCTACTGCGAGCGCACCGGGCGCAACGGCATCGACAACTGGAACTTTTACATCGTCTTCTCGCTGTTCCGCCTCGCCGCCATCTGCCAGGGCATCGCCAAGCGGGCCCAGATAGGGACTGCATCCAGTCAGGAGGCGGACTCCCGGGGCGATTCGGTGGTGCCTCTGGCAGAGATGGGAGCGGCGCTGATCGGCTGAAAAAAACGGGGCATCAGCCCCGTTTTTTTATGCTGCCCGCCGGCCGGGCTCCTCGCCCTCCTTGGGCTTTTTAGCCGCCGCCGGGGACTTTTTTGCAGTGGCGGACTTCCTGCGCACTGCCGCTTTCTTCGCCGGCTTTACCGCTTTTACCGGCTTCGCGACCTTTGCGGGTTTCGCGTCGCCCCCGCTTGAGCCCAGAGCCGCCCGGGTGGGTGGCGGCCTGCGCCGCGACGACCGGGGACGATGCACCTCGCTGGCATCAGGGCGCAAATCCCCGGTTTCGAAGCGAGTCAGTATTTCCTCCATGGTGCGGCTTATCTTGGTGCAAATACGGATCGGCTCAACGCTGGGGTAGGTTGAATGCTCACCGCCTTCCATCAACTCGATCAGGTCTTTCTCGGACAGGTGGGACAGAATCTTGGCGGGGTTGTACCAGCGAAAGCTGGGCACGATATTGATATCGCCGCTGTATTCCTGGTCGATCAGGGCGTGCACACTGTTCATCAACATATTGAAGCGCGGCCAATTGTCTCCCTGGCGCTGTACCACGCCCCGGTAAAAGTTCAGCAACTCCCGCCCCATGCCGACGCCCAGGCTACCCAGGGCGGAACCCAGGGCGCTGCGATTGCCCTCTTTGCGCAGGAACGGGATGGCAATGGGATTGACCATACTGACGATGTAGTGGTTCGTGCTATAGAGTCGCGACAGGCGCTTGGCCGGCAGGTCATCGGCTATCGAGCCATCCACCCACTTGCGCGTCGGCAGGTAGGGCTGGGCCTCGCCGTGCACGTTCCTCGCCATCAGCATGACCGGCGGGAACACCCCCGGCACCGCGCAGGACGCCATCACCGCGGAGCGCACGAACACGTTGGGGGAGGTTATCGCGTTGAGCAGGCGTGAACGCTGGTGGGGTTCCGCCGGGGCCACCGTGATGCTGATCTGGCGGCCGGTTTTCTCGTAGGCTTCCTGGAAGGTCAGGTCCGGTATCATGCGGGCGATCAGGCGCCCCAGGTCCCCCACATCGATTTGCGGGTTGGCACCGAAAAACATGCGGGAAAAGGTGCTCGCCTCCCGCTCCGCTTCGAACAGTACGTTGGCCGGGCTGTAGAAGCGCTCCAGTTCCTTGTCCGTGTGGGTTCCCAGCACACCCGCCACCAGCGAACCGGCGCTGGAACCGGAGATCACCCTGGGCAGCAGGCCCTGCTCCAGCAGGGTTTTCACCACACCCAGGTGGTAAAAGCCCAGCACCCCGCCACCGCTCAGCATCAGCGCGGAACGACCGAAGCAGATGTTGGCCCGATAAAAGAAATCCAGCTTTTGCTGCGGGTTGATCAGGTCGTTGTCCAGCTCTGCCAGGTAGCGCAGGGAATCGTCTACCTCGTCGATATACTGTTCGATGAGTTTCTTGGTGCCAAACTTGGCCTGGCGGTAGAGGCTGCTGCGGCCCATGCCCCCCATATTGCCGTGGATACCCTCGTTGAGAGTGAACAGCAAGCCGTGATGGTCGTGCCGGGCGCGGAGACTGCGGATGCGGTCCAGCCGCAGGCGGATCTGGGCGTAATCGTACTGGCTGGGCTGGTCCACCTCGCGCCAGCGCCGTTTACCCGACAATTCGTCATGTTCGATAGCGGCCTGGCGCCAGTCGTCGTAGCTGCGACTCTTGTTCATGGCCCGCTCGAGTTTCTTGAGCTTGCGTGAATTACCCACCGTTACACCTCTTCAATTTCTCTACCACAAGAACACTTGCCTGCGACAAGCATAATCCAAATGATATAGCGCGCCCAGCCGTTTCTGGGCGCTTAACCGTCAGTGTCGGGACCCGGACCCTCCTCGCTGCGAGTACCGCTGCGATACTCCTCGACCAGGTGGCGCTTGTAGAGTTTGCCGTTGTCCATACGCGGTAGCCGGGGGTGGAAGTCAAGGGAGCGCGGCATCTTGATATGGGACAGTTTGTCGCGCAGCCACTCCATGATCTCAATGGCCACCTCGTCGGTGGCATCCGCCCAGTTCATGGGCTCCACCACGGCCTTGACCTGCTCGCCGAATTCCTCGTGCGGAATCCCGAAAACCGCCACATCGGCGATCTTCGGGTGGGTGATCAACAGGTTCTCGATTTCCTGCGGATAAATATTGCCCCCGCCACTGATGATCATGAAGTTCTTGCGATCGGTCAGGTAGAGAAAGCCGTCACTGTCCACGTAGCCGACATCACCGGTGGTAGCCCAGCCCTTGTCATTGTAGGCCCCTGCCGTCTTTTCCGGCTCATTGTGATATTTGAACCGGGTGTGTTCACCACCAAAGTAGACGGTGCCGATTTCTCCCGCGGGAAGCTCGTTGCCGTCGTCGTCAACGATATGCAGTTCACCCACCAGGGCCGGACCCACGGAGCCCTTGTGGGTAAGCCAGTTGGCGGAATCGATAATGGTCACGCCGATCCCCTCACTGGCGGCGTAGTACTCGACAATCACCTCACCCCACCACTCGATCATCCGCTCCTTGACCTCTATCGGGCAGGGCGCAGCGGCGTGAATGGCGAACTGCATGGAACTGATATCGTAGCGCTCGCGCACCTCCTGCGGCAGCTTCAGCATGCGGATAAACATGATCGGCACCCACTGGCTGTGAGTCACCCGGTGCTCCTCGATCAGTTGCAGTGCCCGCTCGGCATCGAACTGTTCCATCACCACAATGGTGCCGCCCTGGAACGCCACCATCATGCAGTAGTGCAGCGGCGCGGCATGATACAGGGGGGCCGGGGAGAGATAGACGGTCTCCTCACTGAAGCCGAAAGCCGCGCCCATGGAACTCACCAGGGGGTGCGGCGTGTTGACGTCGCTGCTTGCAGGCGGCACGAACACGCCTTTTGGCTGGCCGGTGGTGCCGGAGGAGTAGAGCATGGGAACACCATTGCTCTCATCGTCGATGCGCGTGTCCGGCTGCCGGTCTATGGCTTCCTCCCAGGATTCAAAGCCGGGCTTGATGCCACCCACCATGTAAAAATGGGATAACTGGCCCGGGGCGTTCGCGATAACCTGCGCGGCGATATCGGCCAATGCGAGGGAGCCAATAAACAACCTGGCATCACAATTTTCCAGGATATAACTGGTCTCGGCGAGTTTCAGGTGGGTACTGATCGGCGTAAATATAATGCCCGAGCGCTGGGCGGCCCAGACGATCTCCAGAAACTGGCGGTTGTTCTCCAGCATCATGCCGATGTGATCGCCCGCCTTGAGCCCCAGCGAACGAAACAACTGCGCCCCCTGGTTCGAGCGCTCGTCCAGCTCCTTGTAGGTGACTATCTCACCCGAATTACCCATGATAATGGCCGGCTTATGGGGGTAAGTCTGCGCCGTGATGCCCGGATGCGGCATAGAGTGGTCCTCAGTAGTTAAAATAATTCAGCGAACACTATAGGAGTATAGCCCCACAATTTACAACGGCTCAGCGCAGGCGCATGACGCTTTGTTGCATCGTGGTTGCCACGAGTCGTCCATCGCGGGTGTAAAAACTGCCCCGGGCGAGGCCGCGACCGCCACCGATCCGCTCCGCCTCCACCACGTGCAACAGCCAGTCATCCACCCGGAAATCCTCGTGAAACCACAGGCCGTGGTCCAGGCTGGCGATCTGCCAGCGGGGGTCGTCAAAGCGGCGGCCGTGCTTGATCAGGCAGACGTCCACCAAAAAAGCATCGGACAGGTAGGCCAGCACCGCGTGGTGCACTCCCCGGGTATCGGGCACCGGGCCGCTGGTCTTCATCCACGCCTGCAACACGGGCTCCCGGGCTACCGGCCGGTTCCAGTCTATCGGCTCCACCACCCGTATATCGAGATCTTCGCCGGTGGTGATCATGAAGCTCTCATCCAGTCGCCCGGCCTCGAGGCTGAGCTGGCGCTCGTTCGGCAGGGATTCCGGCGGCGGAACAGCGGGCATATGCGACTGGTAATCGTCTCCCGCCGAAGGCTGCTGAAATGACATCGACGCCACCAGGATGGGTTTGTCGCCCTGCAGTGCCACCACCCGGCGCGAACTGAAACTGCGACCATCGCGTGCCCGCTCCACCTCAAATACGATCGGCCTGGTGACATCGCCGGCGCGCAGGAAATAGGCGTGCTGGGAGTGTATCAGCCTGTCTTCCGCCACTGTCGCCACCGCGGCGCTGACTGCCTGGGCCAGCACCTGGCCGCCGTATACCCTGAATGCCCCGGGGTGCATATTGGCACCGATAAAGCGATCTTTACCATCGGGGGCGGGGCTGAGTACAGTAAGCAGGCGGGAGAGCATGGTTCCATCACGGATTCACAAACACGCGGACATTATCCAGATTTGTGAATCTGTGCCAAACTAATTCCCCGGAAAAAGCCCGCGGCAGCGGCCGCAGTCCCGGTGCCACAGGCTTCCGGACAAGCTCACAGCAGTACACCCAGAGTCGACAGGATCAGTAATGACGGATATGACCTCCCCCCAGGCACTGCGCCACGCCATTCGCGAGGGTGCATACAGTGGCAACACATCGGGCCTGGCGCCCGGTTACGTCCAGTGCAATATCGTGATTTTGCCGGCGGCGGTGGCCAATGATTTCCTGCGATTCTGCCAGCTCAACCCCAAACCCTGCCCCCTGATCGCCACTTCCAACGGCCCCGGGGACTTCACGCTACCACCTTTGGGGGATGTCGACATACGGACCGACGTGCCAAGCTATCGTGTATTTCGCGATGGCGCGTTCGTCGAGGAGCGGGCCGATATCAGCGCCCTGTGGCGGGACGATCTCGTCACCTTCGCCCTGGGTTGTTCCTTTTCCTTCGAGGAAGCGCTGCTGGCAGACGGGCTGGAGGTGCGCAACGTAAGCCAGAAGGTGAACGTGCCGATGTACCGCACCTCGATCGACTGCACAGCTGCCGGCCCTTTCGCCGGTAAAATGGTCGTGAGTATGCGGCCCTTCAAGGCAGCCAACGCGATTCGCGCTATACAGATATGCACACGGTTCCCGGCGGTTCACGGCGCGCCGGTTCACCTGGGCGATCCAGGCCAGATAGGCATCGCCGACCTCGCCCGGCCCGATTACGGTGATGCCGTCAGCGTGGCAGAAGGCGAGCTGCCGGTGTTCTGGGCCTGCGGCGTGACACCCCAGGTTGCACTCGAGAAGGCGAAACCGACCTTTGCCATTACCCACAGCCCGGGGTGTATGCTGGTAACGGATTTGCGCAACAGCCAGCTGGCTGTAATGTAAGGACAGGAAAGCACCATGTTATTGAACTGTGACCTCGGTGAGAGCTATGGCAGCTGGACGATGGGCATGGACGCCGAGGTCATGCCCCATATCGACCAGGCCAATATCGCCTGCGGCTTCCACGCCGGCGATCCGATGGCTATGCGCGCAACCCTGGCGCTGGCGGCGCGCCACGGTGTCAGCATCGGGGCACACCCGGCTTACCCGGACCTGGTGGGATTTGGCCGTCGCAGCATGAATCTCAGCGCCGACGAACTGATCGCTACCCTGCACTACCAGGTGGCGGCCCTGGAGGGGATGGCCCGGAGCCTCGGGCTGGAGCTGGCCTATGTCAAACCCCACGGTGCACTGTACAACGACATGATGGCGAAACCGGAGATACGGGCCTCCATCCTGCAGGCGTTGACAAGCTATCACCGACCCCTGACGCTCATGCTGCAGGCGACGCCCGCGGCGCAGCAGCACCGCGCTGAAGCAGACGCACTGGGAATCCGCGTGTTGTTTGAAGCGTTTGCCGATCGCTGCTACGACGACGACGGCAGCCTGCTGTCCAGGCTCAGGCCAGGCGCCGTGCACAGCCGCGAACGCATGCTGTTGCAGGTGGAACAGCTTAAAAAAGAGGGTACCGTTACCACCGTAAGCGGCCATCGACTGGCGCTGCAGGTCGACACGCTGTGTGTGCACGGCGACAACCCCGAGAGTGTGCAGGCCGTCCAGGCGATCCGCGCGCTGGTCGATGCGGCATAGTCCCCGGTGGAGCTGCACAGCGCGGGCGAAAACGCCCTTATAGTCTACCTTGGCGAACAGGCCAGTCCCGAGGTCGCAGCCAGGGTGAAGGCTGCCAGTGCGGCCATCGCGGCAGCCCTGGGCGACGACCTGATCGATCTCGTGCCCTCGTACGCCTCGGTGCTGGTTATTTACGACCCCCTGAAAACCGATCACCTGAGCGTCGGTCACCGATTGCGGGAGACGGTATCCGAGTTGTCCGACAGCGAGGACAGCGCGGGGCGCGAGGTCGTACTACCGGTCTACTACGCCCCCGAGGTGGGTGCTGACCTGGAGTCGCTGGCGGAGCGCGCGGGCTTGTCGATCGAGGAGGTTATCGGCCTGCATAGCGGCACCGAATACCGTGTGTACGCGATTGGCTTCGCCCCCGGCTTTGCTTACCTGGGCCAGGTCGATGAGCGCATTGCGGCTCCGCGCCTGACCACCCCCCGCCTGAAAGTGCCGCGCGGGGCGGTGGCTATCGCAGACCGGCAGACAGCGGTCTACCCGGCGGTATCCCCCGGCGGCTGGAACCTGATCGGGCGCTGCCCCACCCGCATGTTTGATCCCGACGCAACGCCCACCATGCCGGTTGCCGTTGGCGACCGCGTGCGCTTCGAGGCGATCAGCCGCGACCGTTTCCTCGCCCTCGGCGGAGAGCTGGCGTGAGCATTGAGGTCATCCAACCCGGTGTCCTGAGCCTGTTGCAGGATCGCGGACGCTTCGGCCATCACCGGATCGGCCTGACCAATGGCGGGCCGCTTGACCCGGAGGCGTTTCACTACTGCAACCGGCTGCTGGCAAACACGGTGGACGCTACTGCCGTCGAGATCAGCTTTGGCGGCGCCCGCTTCCGTACCGCGGTGGATACCTTCATCTGTGTGACCGGGGCGAGCATGCCGCTGACCATAAACGGCAGGGAAAAACCCTTGTGGGCAGTGCACCCGGTGCGCGCCGGCGACGAGATTGCGCTGGATTTTGCCAGGCAGGGTTGCCGCAGCTACCTCGGTGTTGCCGGAGGATTTCATGTCGAGCCCAGTTTCGGCAGCACCGCCACCGTGGTACGTGAGCGTATCGGCGGCCTGCACGGCGACAAGCTGCACTCGGGCGACCTGCTGCCCTGTGCAGAGGTGGCCGGGCGCAAATGCCTCTACCTGCACGCCAGCCGCCAGCCCCGTTACCAGGACATGGTGACTGTGCGGGTGATCCCGGGCTATCAGCAGGCCCACTTCAGCCGGCTGCAGCAACGCCGGTTTTTCAGCCACGCCTATACCGTGTCGGATCGCTGCGACCGCATGGGCTACCGCCTCGAAGGGCCGGCCATTGCCTGTGACATCGATGGCATCCTGTCGGAGGGTATCTGCTTCGGCGCTATCCAGATTCCCGCCGACGGCCAGCCTATCGTGTTGCTCAATGACCGCCAGACCATCGGGGGCTATCCGAAGATCGGCTCGGCCCTCTCCCTGGACGCCGCCCGGCTGTCCCAGCTGAGGCCCGGCGGCACGGTTCATTTCGCCCCTGTCAGCCCCCACGGCGCCCACAATGCCCTGCATCTCGCGCAGCGCCTGACCAATCATCAACCCCTGCTGGAGCAACACCCTTGAATGATCTTTCCCTGAGCCAGGCAATCGAGGAGCTGATGGTCGCCCGCAACCTGCGCAATATGCAGCTGGCCAGGGCAGCGCTGCCGCCCGATTACTATCTGCGTGCCGCCGGGCAGTTGCGCGACATTCACGGCACCGTGATCATCGGCACCGGCTTTCCCGTCACTGACACCTTTGAAACCGACGGTCCGGTTGGCGCTATCGCCCTGTATGACGCCCTGCAGGCACTGGGAGCCGAGCCGGTGATAGCCTGCGGCCCGCCGCTGTCCGATGCCATTGCCGCCGACTACCGGGTACTGCCCCTGACTGCCCGCGACCTGGCGAGTGCGCAGGAGGAGGCCGCCGCGCAGTTGCAGCGCCTGCAGCCCACTGCAGTCATCTCGATCGAGCGGCCCGGACTGGCGGAAGACGGCCGCTACTACAACATGCGCGGCGAGGACATCACCGCCCGCTGTGCGTTCTTCGACCCCTTTCTCACGCTCGCCACCTGTCCTACCATAGCCATCGGCGACGGTGGCAACGAGATAGGAATGGGCAATATCGCAGCGGCGATCGCCACCCTCGACATCAGGGCGGCTGTCACCGGTTGCGATGAACTGCTGGTAGCCGACGTATCCAACTGGGGCGCCTACGGCCTGATCGCCCTGCTCGCCAAGTGGTCCGGACGCGATCTGTTGGCTGACATTTCGCCCCTGGATATCCTCGACTACCTGTCTGCCCGCGGCAGCGTGGACGGCGTCACCCGCCAGAACACCCTGACCGAAGACGGGCTGGCGGCATCCGAGGGTATCAGGTTGATACAGGAGTTGCGCATCCTGACCGGCTTCCTCAGCCACTGACCCCGATTACGACGAAAAGGAAAGACGATGAGTACGGTATACCTCAATGGTGTTTATCTCCCCATGGACCAGGCGCGCATATCGCCCATGGACCGGGGCTTCCTGTTTGGCGACGGCATATACGAGGTCATACCCTCCTATGACGGCCAGCTGGTCGGTTTCATACCGCACCTGGAGCGCATGCAGGATGGCCTCGACGCCATAGAAATAGCGGAAAAGGTGGATCACGACCAGTGGCGGGAAATATGCAATGAGCTGATCGCGCGCAACGGCGGGGGCAACCTGGGCATCTACATCCATGTGAGCCGGGGGGCGGACGTCCGCCGCAACCACGCGTACCCGGAAGGTGTCAGCCCCACGGTATACGCCTTCGCATTCGAAATACCCCCGGCGCCGGTACCGGACAAGTCCGCGGCAAGCTGCTACACGGTGGCCACCACGGAAGACAAGCGCTGGAAGCGCTGCAATATCAAGTCGACGGCATTGCTGGGCAACGTCATGCACTACCAGCACGGTCATGCGCTGGGCCACCAGGAGACGATCCTCTACAACCAGGACGGCGAACTCACCGAGGCGGCGGCCTGCAATGTGTTCGTGGTCAGGCACGGCATTGTGGCCACGCCTTTGCTGGACCACCAGAAACTGCCGGGTATCACCCGCCTGATGCTGCTGGAGATCCTGCGCCGGGACGGCAGTATTCCGGTGGAAGAGCGTGTCGTCACCATGCGCGAACTGGAACAGGCAGACGAGGTTTGGCTGACCAGTTCCAGCAAGGAGATCGCACCGGTCATCGCGATAGACGGCAGGCCAGTGGGCGACGGTCAGGTGGGGGATGTCTGGCTGGCGGCCCAGACACTGTTTTCAGCGCACAAATTCGATTTCTGATGGCACGCCCCAACCAGGCCAGGCTGAATCTGGCGGCCCTGCGCAACAATTTCGGCCTGGTACGACAGCTCGCGCCCCGCTCCAGGGTTATCGCCGTGGTAAAGGCCAATGCCTATGGCCACGGTGCGCTGACCATCGCCCGTGAGCTGGACCCGCTTGCCGACGCCCTCGCCGTGGCCTGTATCGAGGAAGCGCAGGAACTGCGCGACGGGGGCATCAATGCGCCCATTCTGCTGCTCGAGGGGCTGTTCGAGGCGGCCGAGCTGAGCCTGGCTGCGGAGCGGGATTTCTGGGTAACCATCGACAATGAACAGCAGCTGGAATGGGTGGAGCAAGCCCGGCTGCCGCGACCGATCCGCTGCCTGCTCAAGCTCGATACCGGCATGCACCGCCTGGGCGTCATGCCGGAGCAGGCAGGCCTCTTCCACCGGCGCCTGAGGGCAAGCCCCAATGCCCGGGACGATATCGTGCTGTCGACCCACTTCGCCTCGGCGGACGATACAGGCAGCGACCAGACCCTGGCCCAGCTGGCCCTGTTTGAAGATGCCTGCCGGGGCCTGCCCGGGGAGCGCAGCGCGGCCAACTCCGCCGGGGTACTGGCCTGGCCTGCGAGCCACCTGGACTGGGTCAGACCGGGCTACATGCTCTATGGTAACTCGCCCATGGTCGAGGAAACCGCGACCGCCGGTAGCCTGCAAGCGGTGATGACCCTCAGCTCCGCGGTGATCTCGCTGCGCGACATACCCCGGGGCGAATCAGTGGGCTACGGCGCCACCTGGGTCGCGTCCCGGCCCTCGCGTATCGCCACAGTCTGCGTCGGCTATGGCGACGGCTATCCCCGCCTCGCTCCCAGCGGCACCCCGGTGCTGGTCAAGGGACGGCGGGCACCCCTGGCGGGACGGGTCTCGATGGATATGATCACGGTGGATGTCACGGAGCTGCCCGATGTACGGATCGGCGATGAAGTCATCCTGTGGGGTGACGGTCTGCCACTGGGCGAGGTTGCCCGGCACGCCGGCAGTATCGGTTACGAGTTGACCACCCGCATGCCCGCGAGGACCCCCCGTATCGTGACAAGCCCCTGACAGCGATGCGCCTACCACTGCCGCAACCGGGGCTGCAAGCGTCGCAATGAAAATCCTGTCGCTGACGACACTCAGGGAACTGTTACGGCTGGCCCTGCCCATGGTGGTATCCCAGGGCAGCTTCGCGGTGATGATATTCACCGACCGCTGGTTCATGTCCCGCCTGGACGCCGCCCACATCGCCGCCGCCATGGGCGGCGGGGTCGCCTCGGCCTTCTGCCTCTCCCTGTTCATGGGCCTGATCACCTACGCCAACGCGCTGGTCGCCCAGTATTTCGGCGCGGGTCAACTGGCCAAGTGTCCGCGGGTCGTCACCCAGGGCCTGATACTGGCAACGGGCTGCATCCCCTTCCTGGTGCTTGCGGGCTACTTCGGCGGCCGGGTATTTGCCTTGCTGGGTCACGATCCGGCCCAGGTGCCACTGGAGCGGATCTATTTCCAGGTACTGATGACCGCCAGTTTTTTCAACCTGGTCAAGGCCTGTTTCGCCTCTTACTTCGTCGGCATCGGTCGCACCCGGATCGTAATGATTGCCGACGTGCTGGCCGTATTGATCAACATACCCCTGTCCTGGATATTCATCTTCGGCAAGTTTGGCCTGCCCGCGCTGGGGATTTCCGGCGCGGCCCTGGGCACCGTGGTGGCGACGTTATTCGGTGTAGGCCTGTTCCTGGCGTTCTACCTGTCTCCCTGGCACCGGCAACAATTCGATGTCGCGCAGTCGTTTCGTTTCGACCGGGGCATCATGCGCCGCTACCTGCGCCTGGGAGTGCCCTCGGGCGTGGAAAGCTTTCTCAATATGGCCACCTTCAACCTGTTCCTGCTGCTGTTCCAGTCCTACGGCGTGGTGCAGGGAGCGGCCATGGCCATCGTATTCAATTGGGAT